>JBKPBH010000229.1:0-23164 GCA_046726795.1 Acidobacteriota bacterium | reverse complement strand
GCTCCGGGCCGAGTGGAGCCTCTCAGGGGGGCACCGCGAGGCGGCGAAAGCGGCTTCCCGCCGGGCCCTTGCTCTGGCGAAGAAAAGCGGCAGCAAGGCAACACTTCTCCAGGCGCGGATCACCTCGGCCTCGAGCTCCGCCCCGGCAGACGCCCGGGCTCTTGCGGCGGCGCTCGCTGAAGCGGAATCAATCGGACACTCCCTGCTGACCATCCGTGCCGCGGAGGCCCTGGCGCGCGCGGAGCTCTCCCGGGGGCTCCGGCGTGAGGCCGAGGGCCACTTGCGGCGGGCGATCGAGGTTGCCGAGCGCGCCGGCTGGGCAGCGGGGCTCTACCGGCTCTATGCCCTCCGAGTCCGGATCTCCGGGGGCCTCGGCGAGAAGGCCGCCGCCGCCTCGGCCCGCGGCAAGGGCGCGGCGCAGATCGCAAAGATCCGCAACGAACTGCCGGCGGAGCTCCGCCTCTCCTTCGACAACCTCCCCGCCGTCCGTGAGATCCTCCACGAGACAGAACCGGGAACCGCCCATCGGCAACCGGAGACCGAAAAAGGAAACGCACCGTGACGCTTCCCGCCTCCCGCCGCGTATGAGCGACCGCGCGCGCGAAATCTCCGAGCAGGTCGCGCGCATCACGGCGGAAAACGCGCGCCTGCTCGAGCGGCTGGTCGAGACGGAGAAACGCTTTCATCGCATCTCGCGCGGCGTCCTGCGCCTCCAGGAGGAGGAGAGGGGCAGGATCTCCCGCGAGCTCCATGATGGCATCGGCCAGTCGCTGACCGCTCTGAAGATTCAGCTCCAGCTCCTCGAGCAGGCGGCCGGAGAGAAAGACGCGGCCCTCGTTTCCCGGCTCGTCGCGGCGCGGGAGCTGGCCGAGGCATCCCTGGCGGAAGTCCGGGAGATGGCGCGCCTGCTCCGCCCGCAGATGCTCGACGACCTGGGCCTGGCGCCCACGCTGCGGTGGCTCGCTCGCACCGTGGAGGAACGGACCGGAGTCGCCGTCGCGCTCGAGTGCCGCGGTGGCGAAGAGCGCGTGGAGCCGGAGGCCGAGACCCTCGTCTTCCGCCTGGTCCAAGAGGCTCTGACCAATGTCGTCAAGCATGCGCGGGTCGTTTCGGCGCGGGTCGTCGTGGAGATGCGTCCGCGAAGTATCCTGCTGACGGTGGAGGACCGCGGGAGCGGTTTCGACGCGGCGGCGGTGCTGGCGGGAAGCGACGAGGAGCGGGGCTTCGGCGTCCGGGCAATGCGGGACCGGGTGCAATTCTTCCACGGCCGCTTTCGGCTCGACTCCTCGCCAGGCGGGACCGTTCTCGAGGCGGAGATCCCGCTCGAGCGCGGGGAGCCGGCGCCGTGACCCGCGTGCGGGTGCTCGTGGCGGACGACCACACGATCGTTCGGCAGGGACTCGTCGGGATCCTGCAGGCGAGCGAAGAGATCGAGGTCGTGGGCGAGGCCTCGGACGGTCATGAGGCTGTCGAGAAGGCCTTGAAAACGAAGCCGGACGTCGCGGTCCTCGACGTCAGCATGCCGCGACTGTCCGGGTTCGAAGCCGCGCGGCGGATTCACGACGCTCTCCCGGCGACCCGGGTTCTCGTCCTGACGATGCATGACGACGAGGAATACATCCTGAAGATGGTCCGGGCGGGCGCGTCGGGCTACCTCCTGAAAGACGGCGCCGCCTCCGAGCTGCTCGCCGGCATCCGCGCGCTCAAAGCCGGCAAGACCTACTTCGGGCCGCACGCGACGAAAGCTCTGGCGGAGGCCTTCGCGCGCGACCGGCCCTCCGAGCCGGCCGATCCCTACGAGCGCCTGACCGGCCGGGAGCGCGAGGTCTTCCAGCTCGTCGTCGAGGGCAAAACCAACGCCGAGATCGCCGAAGTCCTCTTCATCAGCCCCAAGACCGTGGACAACCACAGGACCCGCCTGATGGAAAAGCTCGGCGTCCACTCGACGGCGGAGGTGATTCGTTACGCCGCGCGACACAAGCTCTTAACTTGAGAGTCAGTTGTGAGTCTTAGGGCCGTCATTGTGCGCAATTCACAATTCAATTTCCCCAATTGTCCATGACCGACGTTCGACTGGAGCGCTGGACCGTCGAGGACGGTCCCCTCACCGAGAAGAGGATGACGCGGCTGCTCGAGCAGGAGGGGTACGAGGTCGCCGCGTACGCTTATCGCGAGGGGACAGTCTTTTCGGAGCACGAGCACGCGCAGGACAAGTGTGACGCCGTTCTCGAGGGCGCGCTGCGGGTCACAGTGAGCGGCGTCCCTTACGACCTGAAGATGGGTGACCGCCTCTACCTGCCGGCCGGCACCCGCCACAGCGCGGAAGTGCTGGGCCGAAAAACCGTCCTTTCCCTGGATGGGACCCGCTGGTAGCCGTTCATCATTCACCGCCTACCACTCACAACTCACCGCCCACCACTCACAACGCTCCACTCAAAATGAGGGGAACCCCTCATTGGCCGGCAGGCTCCCCGGCTCCTAATCTTCGCGGCGGATGCGATTTCTTTTTTGAAGGAGCGATCATGAAACCACGCCGCTCGCCCCGGAACTCCTGGTCTGCCGCCGGGATCGCCGCCTTCCTCGTTCTGGCCGCGGCGTCTCTGCCTGCAGCTACCCCCGCCAGCGGAACCCTGTCGGAATCCAATCCGACCGTGACCTGGGCGGGGCCGTTTCTCGCGCCGACCGCGGGCCCGTGCGGGAGCGACAACGAAGCCAGTTGCGACAATTTCAAGCTGACGATCGTGCCGCCGTCGTCGGCCTACGGACCCTACCTGGTCGAAGTCCATCTGCAGCCGCAGGGAGACTGGGACCTGGAGATCTACGACCCCAATCACGGCTCCGCGGGCGGTTCGGGAAACGGGGCGGGGCAGCTCGAAGTCGCGTTCCTCGTCAACCCGTCCGGGGGGATCTACACGATCGTCGCCTCCCCGTACTCCCCCCTTCCGGGGACGGACGGCAACAGCTACACGGCCAGCGCGACCCTGAAGAAGGACGTCGTCGTCGCGGCCCCGCAGGGGACCGAACCGATCTCCTTCGCCAACTACCACGCGCCCGCGCCGCTCGGGACTTCGGCGGGGGAGCCGTCGATCGGCGTCAGCTGGAAGACCGGAAATGTCTTCATCGAAGCGATCACGCAGACCCTGCGCGTCAGCTTCAACGACTGCTATGTCCCGGCGCTCGCGAGCTGGGCGGATAGGAGCGCGCCCACCTCCGCGACGAGCTTCGACCCGATCCTCTTCACCGATTCGAGGACCGGGCGCACCGTCGTCTCGCAGCTGATCTCTTCGGCGGGGGTCGTCGCCGTCCCGGGCGACGGGTGCAGTCTGTCCTCCTACACCGACGACGACGGCGAGACGTGGATCCCGAGCGAGGGCTGCGGCACGCCCGGCGGATACGATCATCAGTCCGTCGGCGGCGGCCCCTTCCACGCGCCGCTGACCAGGGACCCGAGCCTTCCCGTCTATCCGAATGCCGTCTACTACTGCTCGCAGGAGGGTGTGACCGCCTTCTGCGCGCGCAGCGACGACGGCGGGCTGACCTACGGGCCCGGCGTCCCGATCTACACGAGCGAGTGCGGCGGCCTGCACGGCCACGTCAAGGTCTCGCCCGCCGACGGCACGGTCTATGTCCCCAACAAGAGCTGCTTCGGGGACAGCACCGCCAACCAGGGGGTCGTCGTATCCGAGGACAACGGCCTGACGTGGAGCGTTCGCAGAGTCAAGTTCTCGATCCCCGGCGCGAACGACCCCTCCGTCGGCATCGGCGCCGACGGGACGGTCTATTTCGGCTATCAGAACGGCGACGGCCGCCCCAAAGTGGCCATCTCGCGCGACCGGGGACTGAACTGGACCGACGTCGGGGACGTCGGGACGCCCTTCGGGATCCAGAACACCTCGTTCCCCGTCGTGACGGCGGGCGACGCCGACCGCGCCGCATTCTCCTTCCTCGGGACGCCGACCGCCGGCAACTTCCAGTCCGCCGGCTTCGACGGTGTCTGGCACCTCTACTCCTCGCACACCTACGACGGCGGTCAGACGTGGACGACCGTGGACGCGACGCCCAACGATCCTGTCCAGCGCGGCTGCATCTGGATGCAAGGCGGCAGCAACCCGTGCCGGAACCTCCTCGACTTCATGGACTCGACCGTGGACAAGGTCGGCCGCGTCCTCGTCGGCTATGCGGACGGCTGCGTGGGGACCTGCGTGCAGGGTCTCTCCATCACGCGCGCCTCGACGGCAACGATCGCCCGCCAGACGGCGGGCCGGCGTCTCTTCGCGGCCGGGGACTCGGTGCCTCTTCCCTCCGTCTGCGCGCCCCTCGCGGTGGACGACTCGGCGACGACGGCGGAGAACACCCCGGTGAAGATCGCCGTGCTCGCCAACGACCAGGACGGCCGCAGTCCCCCGCTGACGATCGCCGGCGTGACGCAGCCGGCCAACGGCACGGCCGCCGCCAACGCGGACGGCACGATCACCTACACCCCGAAGAACAACTTCAATACGTTCGACCGGGATCCTGACACGTTCACGTACACCGTCCGGAACGGGCAGGGTCTCACCGCGACAGCCAACGTGAGCGTCTCCGTCACCCAGTTCTGTCCGCTCGCACCCGGCGCGAGGTTCTTCGACACGCTCGATCCGCAGACCGCGGTCTACAAGACCTCCAGCACCCGGAGCGTCGGCGGCTGGTCCGTCACGACCGACCCGACGGCCCACAGCGCGAGCCACGCCTGGGTCGTGCTGGACGACCAGCCGGGCATCCCGGCCCTCACGCAGAAGGACGACACGTTGACCTTGCCCTCACTGGGGCTCTCCTCCTCGAGCGTGATGAACTTCTGGCACAACTTCGACTTCGCTCGCTTCCCGGGTCCGTCCGGCGTCTTCACGATCCGCTACGAAAGCGGTGGCGTCCTCGAGATCTCGGCCGACGGCGGAACCGTATGGAAGGACCTGGGCCCCTACATGACGGCCGGCGGCTACAACGGGACGGTGGACACCGGCGCTCAGAGCCCGATCGCCGGGCGACACGCCTGGGTGGGTTCGAGCGATGGCGACCTCGTGGCCGGGCGCGCCGACGCGATGAAACAGGTGTCCGTCAACATCGGCGCCGCGATCCAGGCGCTCTACGGCGCCACCCAGTTGCCGCAGGGGCTGATCCGCTTCCGCCTGGGAGGTACGTTCCAGCTCCTGATCGGCGGCATCCAGGGCACCGGCTGGGGCGTGGACGACATCGAGGTGACCAACACGCTCGTCGTCTCCGCCTGCAACCACCCTCCGATCGTCAAGGACGACACGGCCAATACGACGACCGCCAAAGCGGTCACGATCTCGGTGCTCGCCAATGACTTCGATCCGGACGGCGATGCGATCACCGTCACGGCCGTCACGAAGCCGGTCAACGGCACCGCGGTCATCAGCGGGACGGGGCCGAACAACACGGTGACGTACACTTCGAAGACCGGTTTCACCGGAACCGACACCTTCTCGTACACGGCGAGCGACGGCAAAGGCGGAACGGCGAGCGCGAAGGTGACCGTCGCGGTCTCGACGCCGCCCAACAATCCTCCGTCGGCCGTGGACGACTCGGCGACGACCACGAAGAACAAGTCAGTCACGATCGCGGTCCTCGCCAATGATTCCGATCCGGACGGCGACCCGCTCACGATCACGTCCGTCTCGATCGCCGCCAACGGCTCGGTCACAGCGACCTCGACGAAGGTGACCTATACGCCAAACAAGAACTTCCTCGGCATGGACGGGTTCAGCTACTCGATCACCGACGGCCGGGGCGGCTCGGCCTCGGCCCACGTCACGATCAACGTCGTCGAGGGACCGAATCAGAAGCCCCAGGCGATGGACGACAACGCGACGACGGTGGCGGGCCGGCCGGTCACGGTCAACGTCGTGGCGAACGACACCGACCCCGACGGCGACACGCTGTCGGCGACGAGCGTCACGCAGCCTTCCAACGGCATGGCCGTCACCAATGGCAACGGCACCGTGACCTACTCCCCCTACTCGGGGTTCGTTGGACTGGATATCTTTCAATACACGGTGTCCGATGGGCGGGGTGGAACGGCCACGGCCCGGGTCAAGGTGACCGTCCAGGCCACGGCGCCGCCGCCCAACAGCGAAGCGGAAGGCAACGGGTCGATCTCCGACGGGGCTGGCGGGAAGAACGGCTTCTCGTTCCTGGCGCAGTCGCAGCAGGGGAGCGTGGGGGGCGAGATCGATTACGCGAGCGCCTCCTCCGGAATCGGCCTGACGGGGACCGTCGAAGTCCTGCAGATCCTGGCCAATGCCGCGGACTTTTCCGGCCCTTGCACGCTCGGCGCGAAGAAGACGCCCTGCCGGTTCGCGGCCCACGCCGAGGACAACGGCACACCGGGCGCCGGGTCGGATCGCTTCCGGATCCAGGTCTACAACGTCAAGGGAGTGCTCATCCACCAGGCGGACGGCGCCCTTCTGGATGGCGACATCCGCTTCGGCGGCAACTAGCGCGCATCATTCGGATCGACTCCGGCTAGACTCTCAGGCCGGGGAGAGCCCGCGAGGCTCTCCCCGGCGGTTCCGCGCCAGAAAAGGAGAAGAATGAAGGGCCTCGTTCTTTCTGTCCTGGTCGTGTGCTCGGCCGCTCCCGCCGTCGTCGCGGCGGACCGGTTCGATCCCTGCTCGCTCTTGAAGCGGCGCGAGATCGAAGAAATCCAGAAAGACCGCGTCGTTTCGACCAAGGCGAGCGAGCCCGAGCGCGACCGCTTTGCCGTCTCTCAGTGCTTCTACACGCTTGCGACGTTTTCGAAGTCCATCAGCCTCGAGGTCACGCGGCGCCGCGCCGGTGAAGCCGAAAGCCCACGGGCGTATTGGAAGCAGATGTTCGCCCGCGCGCTCGAGAAGGGGAAGGAACACGAGGAGGGAAAGCGCGAGCCTGATGAGAACGCCGGCCGTCCCGAAAAGGAGAGGGAGGGCACGGCCAGGCCGCGCCCCGTCTCCGGCGTCGGGGACGAAGCCTTCTGGGACGGCTCTTCGCTCGGTGGGGGACTCTACGTGTTCAAAGGCGACGCTTATCTACGCCTGAGCGTCGGTGGCCCCGATCCCGTGACGGTCAAAATAGAGAAGTTGAAGAAACTCGCCGGCCACGCCCTTCGCCGCCTGTCCTGACGGGACCGAGCCCCCTTCTCCCGAATTGAGTTCCCGCCTCCCCGAAAATGAGGGAGATCCCTCATTGGCCGCGCCGGCATCTCCACGACATCGTACCCCTGAGAATCGCGGCCGGCCCTCGGCCGCCGGGGGAAGGGGGGTCTGCGCTGGGCCCTCTTCCCCCGTCTTTTTTGGAGACCGTCCGCCCGCGGAATCGAGGGATCGCTCGTCGTCCTTCCCGCCGCGCGGACCGCCACGGGATCGAGGAGTCGAGGCGCTCCTGGCTTCTGTCTCCATCGCAATCCGCGTTCGCGGGAGCGGGCCGGCGGAAAATGAGGGGCGCTCCTCATTGTCCTGACTCCGCCGCGCGCCTAGCCTGACCATCCAATGAGCACGGCCCCGATCCGAGTCCTCGTGGCGGACGATCACGTCGTCGTCCGCGACGGTATCGTCGCAATCTTGAACGCCAGCTCCGAGGTCCGGGTGGTGGCCGAAGCAGGCGACGGCGCCGAGGCCGCTCGCAAGGCCCTGGAGACGCGGCCGGACGTCGTGATCCTGGACGTCAGCATGCCGCAAGTGAGCGGCCTCGAGGCCGCCCGGCGCATTCACGAGGCGCTTCCCCGCGCGCGCATTCTCGCCCTGACGATGCACGAGGAGGATGAGTACGTCGTCGGCATGGTTCGCGCGGGCGCCTCCGGCTATCTCGCCAAGGACGCCGCTCCCTCGGCGCTCCTCGAGGCGGTGCGCGCGCTCCGGGACGGCGGAATCTACTTTTCGCCGAGAGCCTTCCAGTCCCTCCTCCGCGCCTTCCACGAAAGTCCCCTGACAGAATGAGGGACATCCCTCATTGTGCGGCTCTTCGGCCGGGAACCATAGTCGCCCTCGAGAGAGGGAGGTCTTCCATGATTCCGAACAGAATCCCCACGCCGCTCTGGCGGGCGGTTCCCCTCGTCATCCTGACGCTTTCGCCCGGGCTCCTCCGGGCTGCGGACCCGCCATCCGGGACGCTGTCCCAGGCCAATCCCACCGTGACGTGGTCGGGACAATTCATGGCGCCGACTCTGGGTTCCTGCGGATCGGACAACAACGCCAGCTGCGACAACTTCAAGTTGACGGTCGTTCCGCCTCCGTCGTCCTTCGGGCCATATGTGGTGACGATCACGCTTCAACCCAACATCGGCGATTGGGACCTGGAGGTCTATGGCCCGGACGACAAGTTCGTGAACGGCTCGGGCAACAGCGCCGGAGAGCTCGAAACGGTCATCCTGAACAATCCCGCCGGCGGCACCTACACGGTGACGGCTGACCCGTTCTCGCCGACACCCAACTCGCCGAGCTACACGGCGGCCGCCACGCTGGCGGCGGCTCCGCCGAGACAGCCGGCTGCTCCTCCAGGCTCGGGGCTCGCGCCGCGGTATCAGAACCTGGCACCGACGGCGGCGCAGGTCGCCGCGGGCCTGGGCGCCGGCTCGGGCGAGCCCTCCATCGGCGCCGATTGGAACACCGGAAAGGTCCTCTACGAAGGCGGAATCGTCCAGACGCTGCGGGTCGGCTTCGACGACTCCTGTCCGACGACACCGAGGTCGACGTGGGAGGACAAGACCGCGCCGACCTCCGCGACGAGCTTCGATCCCATCCTCTTCACCGACAGCAAGACAGGACGAACGCTGGTGTCGCAGCTGATCATCAACGGGAGCCTGTCGTCCGTCAGCGACACAGACGGCGACATCTGGATCCCGAGCCAGGGCTCCGGGATCGACACGGGGGAGGACCATCAGACGATCGGGGGCGGCGGGCCGTTCCACGCGCCAATCCCCACGGGCGTCGCCTACCCGAACCCGATTTACTACTGCGCCCAGCACATCGCCGCTCAGGGGCAGCTGGGGGCGGCCAACTGCGCTCTCTCGGTGGACGGAGGACTGACCTATGGCCCGGCCGTGACTGCATACACCCCCGACCTCTGCGGCGGGCTGCACGGCCACATCAAGGTCGGGCCGGACGGGACGGCCTACCTGCCCAACAAGGGCTGCATCGACCGGCAGGCGCTCGTCGTCTCCGAGGACAACGGCATGTCCTGGGCGATCCACAAGGTCCCCGGGAGCTCCCCGTCCAACAGCGATCCTTCGGTCGCGATCGCCAGAGGCGGGCGCGTCTATTTCGGATACGCCGACGGCGACAACCGCGCCGTCGTCTCCGTCTCGGACGACAACGGAAAGACGTGGGATCCGAAGAAGACCTTCGACGTGGGCGCCTCCTTCGGCATCAACAACGTCGTGTTTCCCGCGATGGTCGCCGGAGACAACGACCGCGCCGCCTTCGCCTTCCTCGGAACGCCCTCGATGGGCAACCTCCAGGATCCGAAGTTTCCGGGCATCTGGCACCTCTATCTGGCCCACACCTACGACGGCGGTTCCTCCTGGATCACGGTTGACGCGACACCCAACGACCCTGTCCAGCGCGGCTGCATCTGGCTCGAAGGAGGGTCGAACATCTGCCGCAACCTCCTCGACTTCATGGATGCGACCGTGGACCGCGAAGGCCGCGTGCTCGTGGGGTATGCCGACGGATGCGCGGGCGGTTGCGTCCAGGCTCCGGCGGGCGCCTCGGGGAACGGGTACACCGCGACGGCCGCGATCGCGCGTCAGACAGGGGGCCGGCGTCTGTTCGGCGCCTTCGACCCTGCGGAGCCCACGGCTCCGGGCGCCCCCGCCTTGACAGCCACGCGCAACGGCGGCGTCGCGCACCTGACCTGGTCAGAATCGGAAAACGGGGGCTCGGCCATCACGAACTACCAAGTCTACCGCCGCGTCGCGGGCGGCACCCCCGCGCTCCTCGCATCGGTCGGGACGTCGTCGCAGTTCGATGATCCGACGATCGACCCCAGGGCGGCGTACTTCTACAGCGTTACGGCGCAGAACGCTCTCGGAGTTTCCTGCGGATCCGACGAGGTCGCGTCCAGACCGGTCGGTAGCTCGTGCACGGCCCCGGGCATCCAGGTCGTGTCCGATCCCACCGGCGATCAGGTCGGGGCGCCGGTCGCCAACGCGGCTCTCGACATCCAGTCGGTCTCGGTCGCGGAGCCCTTCGCCTCGGACGGCTCTCAGAAGCTCGTCTTCACGATGAAGATGGCCGACCTCTCGAGCATCCCGGCGAACGCTCAGTGGCGGCTCTTCTGGTTTTCGCCGGCCGCGCCCGCCGGAATCTATTACGTTGGGATGACGACGGATAACAACTCCAACGTGACCTTCGAGTACGGGACGGCCCGAGTGCAGGTCGTCGGTCTCGTCCTCGGCGTTCCTTCGACGACGCCGGTCGGCGTGCCGGACGCCGCGGGCTTCACTCCGGACGGCACGATCACGATCACGATTTCCAACAGCAAGGTCGGGAGCCCACGGGCGGGAGACATCCTCGGGGACATCTTCGGCCGGACCTTCATCCTGACGGGCAACACGACGACCCGTTCGAACACGGCGATCGATCAGACCTCGATCGGCGACCCCTACGTGCTGGTCGGCAACGCGTATTGCGCGTCGCCGACGACCGCCTGCCTGGAAGACGACGATTCCCACATCGCCTACGCGAACGGCTGGCACCTGGTGAACGACCCCGACGCCTCCGGCGGCCACTTCCGGATCAACATGGCCAGCGGATCGGCCACCCTCGCCTTCCAGGTCCCGGCCGGGCAGTTCGGCGCGGTGACCTACAACTACGCGACGAGCCCGAAAGGAGGAAGCGCGCAGATCTTCCTCGACGGCGTTTCGCAGGGAGTCGTCAGCTACAACGGCTCTTCCGGATCGACACGCGCGCCTCGATTCGGAGCGAGTGTCCGGTATGGAGGGCTGAAGGGCGGTTCGCACACTCTCGAGATCAGGCCCCTGGGTGGAGCCACCTACGTCGACAGCTTCTGCTTGCAGAGCTCCTTCTCCAACGCCCAGCCGACCAGCGGCCCGGGCGCGACCACCTCGAGCGTCAACACCCTGTCCCCTGGCCAGCAGCTCGTGCAGTCCTTGACGCTGCCTGCGGGGACACAGGCGATCTCGGTCGTCGCGGAACCGTCGGCCAACGTTCCGATCCAGCTCGTCCTCATCGACCCGTCGGGAGCTGCGCTCCAGACGGCCAACGCCTCGTCGGGATTCGCCGTGATCCAGACGCCGGTCTCGACGGCCGGCGTCTATCTCGTCAAGCTCGTCAACGTCGGGCTCGGCCCGGTCCAAGTCTGGACGGCGGCGACGCCGCTTCTGGCAAGGTAGAGGGGAGACGTTGTAGATTAGGACCGGTTGTCCGGCAACGCCGAGGAGGACTCGGCGCCGGGCAAGGGCCTCCGGACTTTCGGCAGGAGCCCGGAGGCCCTTTTTTTGACTCGGGATACACTTTCGCGCCAGTCGGAGGTGCGATGCGCTACACGGCGCCGGAGCGCGAGGCCCTGATCCAGCGCTACGAAGAGGGGTCCACGAAGCTGCGCGATGCTTTCGCGAAGGTGCCGCGCGAGGCCTGGAAGTGGCGGCCGGAGCCGGGGAAGTGGTCCGTGTACGAGGTCGTTTGCCATTGCGCGGACGCCGAGATGAATGCCGCGTCTCGCATCCGCTATCTCGCCGCCGAGACGAAGCCGGTGATCCAGGGTTTCGACCAGGACCGCTGGGCGGAATCGCTCGACTACCACGCCGAACGGGTGGAGCTGGCGCTCGCGGCCGTGGATGTCATGCGGGCGCGGACGGTCAGCCTGCTGCGGCGCCTCCCGGAGGAAGCCTGGGCCTCGGAAGGCACCCACAGCGAGTCCGGCCGCTACACGGCGGAAGACTGGCTCCGGATCTACGCCGAGCACCTGGAGAAGCACGCCCGGCAGATCGAAAGGACGCTCGAGGCCTGGCGCGCCGAACAAACCAAGCCGAGTTAGCGAAGAGAGATCGTCGTGCTGAAGGATTTCAAAGCCTTCTTGCTGAAGCAGAACGCGCTCGCGCTGGCCATCGGCGTGATCATCGGCGCGGCGGTCGGCAAGGTCGTTTCCTCGATCGCCGAAGACGTTCTGAATCCGATCATCGGACTGCTCCTTCCCGGAGGGGACTGGCGAAGCGCGAAGATCATCCTCTCGCGGGGCGTGGACTCGTCGGGCAAGCCGACCGAGAGCGGGATCACCTACGGCCACCTGATCGGAGCGCTCGTGGACTTCGTGATCATCGCCCTCGTGGTTTACATGATCACCCGCATCTTTCTCCCCAAGCCGCACGAGAAGGCCCCCGAGACGAAGGAATGCCCCCAGTGCAAGGAGCTCATCCCCGCCGCGGCGACCCGCTGCAAGGCCTGCACGCAGCCCGTCTAGGAAATCTTGATTAGTCGTCCGTACTGGTCGCTAGCAGGCTGCTGAAAAAGGGTGTGGAGCGGCGTTGCCCCGCGCCGCCGCAACCGCTTGCGGTGGCTGACCTTTTGCTCGCGACGCTGTAAGTAATGAAACAAATCGCTTCAAGCAAAGTTCTCTTGCATCGCGACATGCAAAAGGCCAGACACGACGCCCGCATCCATTTTTCAGCATCTTGCTAGGAGCGTCCGGCCGATGCGGGCGGCTTCGTCGAGGAGCGCCGTCAGGTCTTCTTCGCGTGTGCGGAAGTTCACGATGCAGGCGCGCAGGGCGGCGCGCCCTTTCAAGATCGTCGGGGCGAGGAAGAACGAGCCTTCGCCGACTAAGCGGTTGACGATCTTGCGATTGATCCGATCGAGATCCGCGTCGGAGAGAGCGCGCTCATTCGGCCGGTAGCGGAAGTTTGCGATCGACAGGACCGCCGGCGCGAGGCTCTCGAAGTCAGGACGGTTGTCGGCCTCCCGGGCGAGGAAGCGGGCCAGCCGGACATCGTTCTCGATCGCGCGCGCGTAGCCCTGCCGGCCGTGCGTCTTCAGTCCCATCCAGACCTTCAGCGCCTTGAAGCTCCGCGAGAGCTCGACGCCCCTCTCCGCGAACCACGCCGGGCCCGGGAACGGAGACTCCGGATCCGACGCCAGGTACTCCGGGAACTTCCGAAACGCGGCCGCGAGGCGGCCGGGCTCCTTGACGAGCGCCGCTCCGGCTTCGTACGGCACGTAGAGCCACTTGTGCGGGTCCGCGGCAATCGAGTCCGCTCGCTCCATACCGGCGAAGAGGGGCTTGAGTGCGGGCGAGATCGCCGCCATCGCTCCGTAGGCTCCGTCCACGTGGAACCAGAGAGATTCCCGCCGGCAGAAATCCGCCAGCTCCTCCAGCGGATCGATCGCCCCCGTGTTGACGGTGCCCCCGCTTCCCACCACGATGGCCGGAGCCAGTCCCGCGCGCCGGTCCGCCGCCACGGCTTCTTCCAGGAGATCCATCCGGATCCGGAAGCGCTCGTCCGTTGCGATCTTGCGCAGGTTCTTGGTGCCGATGCCGAGCAGGTCCACGGCCTTGTCAACGCAGTGGTGAACCTGGTCGGAGGCGTACACGACGAGGCGCGGCCGCCCCACTCCCGCCAATCCGTCCTCCCGGACGTTGCCGGCCGTCACCGCGCGCCGCGCGGCCGCGAGCGCGGTGAAGTTGGCCATCGAGCCGCCCGAGACCAGGATCCCTTCGGCTTCCGGCGGGTATCCGAGCATCTCGGACAGCCATGCGACGACGCGGGTCTCGACGTGAATCGCGGCGTGGTCGCCCCCCCAGCAGTTGGGATTCATGGATGCCGCGAGGTAATCGGCCGCGATCCCGACGGGGTCCGCCGTCGCGTTGATGAAGCCATAGAACCGCGGATGGGAGTTGCCCATCGGGAAGGGAAGGATGTGCTCGCGAACGAAGGCGAGAGTCTTCTCGATCGGCTGGCCTTCTTCCGGAACCGGCTCGTCGAAGAGCGCCGCGTCCTCGCCGACTTTCCCGAAGACGGGGCGTACCTCGAGCTTCGCGCGCGATTCTGCCACCGCGTCCGCGGCCGCGTAGCCCAGACGCCGGACTTCCTCAGGGGACAGGTCGAATGAGGATCGGCTCATTGAGTCCCCGTGTCCCTGAGACGTGCGTCGCCTTACCGGATGACGATGCGGATCCCGGCTACTTGATGACCCCGCAACCCAACCGGCCGCCCGCGTTCCCGGTGGGCTGCGTCTTCAAATCGTCCGCCTTCTCGTGGAAGACGACCGCCTTGCCAACGACGGAGTTGGGACCGGCCTTGACGGTCAGCATGTCCGAAGAGATGTCCAGGTCGCCCGTTCCGTCCGCCTTGATCTCGATGTTGCCCAGATCGCCGGCGTGCCTCTGCGGGTCCATCGGCCCGGCGTGCGGCGTGCTGCCGGGGTTGAAATGGCCGCCGGCGTTCTTGGCCTCCGGATCGGAGCAGTCTCCCTTCTCGTGGATGTGAAGGCCGTGGGTGCCCGGCGAGGCCTTCTCGATTTGAACGTGCGCGCGCACGCCGCCGGTCGAAAGCTCGGTGAACGTCGCGGTGCCTGTGACGGTCGAGCCACTCTTGGCCTCGATCGTGGCCTTTGCGGTGGCTTCCGCGGACTTCTTCTCCGCCGGCGCGAGGCCGGCCAGGACGAGACAGGCTGCGGCCGAGAGTGCCAGGGTCCAGACAGTTCTTCCTTTCATCATTTCCTCCTTCGCATGGGGGATGATAGAAGATACACGTGTCAAAGGACACCTCGGGACCCGCGGCGATGAGAGGTCTGGTCGCTCCTGTCGAGATCTCACGCCTCCTGCTGCTCGGCTTCGTGGCCGCCGGGGCCATCGTGTCCATCACGACCTCCGGCCAGCTCTCCGCCTTCGCGGGAGGCTTCGCGGTCGGCGCCGGGGCGGCCTTCGTGATCTCGCGACTGCGGAGGCCGGAAGATCCCGCCGGGACCGGGGAGAGCCGGGAAGACCCATGAGAGTGCTCGTCGTCGAGGACGAAGAGAAGATCGCGCAGTTCTTGAAGAAGGGCCTGACGGAAAAGGGATACACCGTCGAGGCCGTCGGCGACCCCGACTCGGCGCTCCAGAGGCTCGAGGCCGCTCCGTTCGACCTTCTCATTCTCGACCTCCTGCTGCCGGGCTCGCGCGACGGGCTCGACGTCTGCCGGGAGGTCCGCTCGCGCGGCAACCGAGTCAAGATCCTGATGCTGACGGCTCGGGACACGATCGAGAACAAGATCGAGGGACTGGACGCCGGGGCCGACGATTACATCGTCAAGCCCTTCTCCTTCCGGGAGCTCCTCGCCCGCCTGCGCGCCCTGACGCGCCGAACGGAGATCGCCGAACCGGGGCCCCTGACGCTGGGCGAGCTGTCGTACGACCCGGAATCGCGCGAGGTGACCCGCGGCGGCGAGATCGTCCGGCTGACCGCGCGCGAGGGAGCGCTCTTCGAGCTTCTCCTGCGGCGGCGCGGAAAGGTCGTGTCGCGATCGGAGATCCAGGCGCGCATCTGGGAGGACTCCTTCGAGCTCTCGACGAACATCATCGACGTGTACATCAACTCGCTGCGCAAGAAGCTCGACGTCGGCGAGCGGGAGAAGATCATCCAGACGGTCCGCGGCGTCGGCTACCGGGTCCGGGAGCCGGCCGGCGGCGTCTGAGCCGCGATGGGTATTTTCTCGAGGGGCCGCCCCGAATCTCCGGCGCTCGTCTCCGAGATCCCGCTCCTGAAGCAGCGTCTGGAGGAAACCGCCGAGCATCCGTTGAAGCGGATCTCGACGGCGGACCTGTCGGACGAGGCGCGGGCCGTCGCGGAAATCCTGAACGGCCGCCTGGACGCGGTCGCCGCGTCCGAAAAGGAGCAGCAGCAGTTCATCGCCGACGTCTCCCACGAGCTGCGCACCCCCTTGACCGTGATGCGCGGCTCGCTCGAGGTCGCCCTGGAGGAGGACCGCTCCGCCGAGGAGTACCGCGAGGCGATGGGAAACGCGCTGCTCGAGATCCGGCATCTGACGCGTCTCTCCCAGAACCTGCTCTTCCTCGCCCGCGGCCAGGCCGGCCGCGTGACCCTCTCCTTCGCCAACGTGGATCTGGCCAAGTTCGTCGCCGGCGTCACGGGCGACCTGCTGCCCGCCGTGACGGATAAGGACCTGGAGTTCTCGCTCGAGGTCCCGGAAGAGCCGACGCGGGTGTTCATCGACGGCGACAGGATGCAGCAGGTCCTGTACAACCTGATCGAGAACGCCATCCGCTACACCGAGCCCGGCGGGAAGATCCGGGTCCGAGTCGCCGTCGCGCCGACCGAGGCGACGATCGAGGTCTCCGACACCGGCATCGGAATCCCCGATGCGAACCTGCCTTTCGTCTTCGAGCGCTTCTATCGGAGCGACCGCGCGCGCCGCGCCCATCCCGGCGGCTCCGGCCTGGGCCTCTCCATCGTGAAATGGATCGTAGAAGCGCACAAAGGCAAGGCGTCGGTTTCCAGCCGTGTCGGCGAAGGAACGACCTTCACCATCAGGCTACCCCTCGTCACCTAGGAGAGCCGGTGTGCGGTGTTCGGTGTTCGGTGCGCGGTGTGCGGTTGTAGTGAGCCATGATCCAGAGCTATCGCGATTTGCGGGTTTGGCAGAAGGCGGTCGATCTCTCCGTCGAATGCTACGGGCTTTCAAAGCGTTTTCCGAAGGAGGAGACCTACGGTTTGATGAGCCAGGTTCGGCGATCCGCAGTCTCGATTGCCGCGAACATCGCCGAGGGGCATGGGCGGAAGCATTTAGGCGACTACCTGCATCCTCTGTCGGTGGCTAAGGGATCGTTGATGGAACTTGAAACGCATCTCGTGATTGCTCAGAAACTGGAATTCGTAAGTAACAGGGATTTGGAGTCGGTCTTGAGAAAGACGGACAGTGTCAGCAGAATGTTGAGTGGCTTGATTACGAAGCTCCGCGGAAGCTCCGCCCCGACGCACACCGCACACCGCACACCGCACACCGAAAAATGAGGCCTGTTTTCGTCATTGCGGCGGTTCGAACTCCCATCGGCAAGTTCGGAGGCTCCTTCGCATCACTCTCCGCGGCGGATCTGGGAGAGGTGGCGGCCAAAGCGGCGATCGAACGGTCCGGGCTTCCTCCAGCCGCCGTCGACGAGACGATCTTTGGGCACGCGCGGCAAGCGGGGGGAGGGCCGAATACAGCGAGGCAGGTCTCGCATCGGGCCGGAGTGCCGGACTCGGTGCCCGCCTACACCGTGAACAAGGCCTGCGCGTCGTCGCTGAAGGCGATTACGCTCGGCGCGCTCTCCATCGCGGCTGGGGAGAACGAGGTGGTCCTGGTGGGCGGGACGGAGTGCATGTCGGCGACGCCGTACCTCCTGACGCGCGCTCGGTTCGGGCTGCGGATAGGGCACGGAGAAGTCGTGGACGGGATGTACCGGGACGGCTTCCTGTGTCCGCTCTGCGGCCAGCTCATGGGGGAGACCGCCGAGAACCTCGTGAGGGAGTACGCGATCCTTCGCGCCGAGCAGGACGCGTACGCGGCCGAGTCGCAACGTCGCGCCGTCGAGGCATCCACGTCCGGACGTTTCTCCGACGAAATCGCTCCGGTCGACGTTCCAGGCAAGAAGGGGAGCGTCAAGGTCGAGAAGGACGAGCATCCCCGTCCCGAAACGACGGCGGAGTCTCTGTCCAAGCTCGCCCCCGTCTTCGACGCCGAGTTGGGGACGGTGCACGCCGGCAACTCGTCCGGCATCACCGACGGGGCCGCGGCGCTGGTGCTCGCCACGGAGAAGGAGGCGAAGAAAGCGGGCGTCGAGCCGCTCGCGCGCGTCGTCGCCTGGACCTCGGCCGGAGTCGAGCCGGCGCGGATGGGGATCGGCCCCGTCCCGGCAGTCCGCGCGCTCTTGAAGAAGACGGGGCGCAAACTTTCCGACATCGACTTGATCGAGCTGAACGAGGCCTTCGCCGCCCAGGTGATCGCTTGCGGTCGGGAGCTTCCGTTCGATCTGTCCCGCGTCAACGTCAACGGCGGCGCGATCGCGCTCGGCCATCCCATCGGTGCCACCGGCGCCCGCATCGCGACCACCCTTCTCCACGAAATGAAGAGGCGCAGCGCCAAGACCGGCATCGCCACCCTGTGCGTGTCCGGCGGCATGGGCATGGCGGTCTTGTTCGAGAGGTAGGTGCTCGGTGCTCCGTGCTAGGACCGAACCGAACACCGAACACCGTACAATTCCCTCATGCGCATCGCCCTGACCCTGGGTCACGAGGCTTCCAAGAACGAACAGAACGACTACATCCGCGCGCTCCTCGAGGCGGGGTTCCAAAGGGAGGAGATCGTGGTGTTGCCGCCGGGGACGGAGCCGGAAGGTCGCTTCGACGGAGTCGTACTGGGGGGCGGCGTGGACGTGGACCCGGCGAAGTACGGGCGCGAGACGCTGGCCGAGGCGAACGTCGAGGTCGATCCGGACCGAGACACGACCGATTTCGCGGCGTTCGAGCGGGCGCGGCGCGAAGGTCTCCCGGTGCTCGGGATCTGCCGCGGGATGCAGGTCGTCAACGTGGCCCTGGGAGGCACTCTCGTCCAGGACATCCCTAGCGAGAGGCCATCGGACATCGTCCACGAGGTCCCGGGCAAGGAGAACGAGCGGCGGGACCACAAGGTCGAGGTGAGAACGGGCACACGCCTGTCGGAGATCGCGCGGGCGCCCGAGATCGAGGTCAACAGCCGACATCATCAGGCGATCGAGCGGCTCGCTCCAGGCCTCGAGGCGACGGCCTTCGCGCCCGACGGGTTGATCGAGGCATTCGAGTCTCAGGGCCCGTGGCTCCTCGCCGTGCAGTGGCACCCGGAGAATCTGCTCGACGACCTGGCCTCGCGGCGCCTCTTCGCGGAATTCGCGCGCGCGGTCCACGAGCGGGCCCAGGCAGGAATGGCGCGCCCCTCCAACCTGTTGACGCGGGCCTGAGTGGCGAAATCCGCTGGAAAAACAGATGAGAATGTGAAGAGAGGTCTTCGGTGATGAGACTTTCCGTTCGGGGTCTGCTTCCGGTTTTCCTGTTTCTCTCCCCGCTCGTTTCCGTGGCACAGTCCGCCAAGGTGAGCTCCGTCGAGAAGGTCGCCAACGGAATCTGGATGGCCCAGACCGCGGCCAGCTCCACCGCCAGCTGGTTCCTGGTCGGCGACGAGGTCGTCGCGGTGGACGCTGGCGGCGACGCCGAAACGGGCAAAGCACTGCTCGCGAAGATCCAGGAGACCGCAGGCAAGCCGGTCCGCTATCTGATCGTCACGCACGCGCACGGCGACCACGGAGGCGGCGCCGGCCCCTTCGCGGCCGCTGGCGCCGAGGTGATCTGTCACGAGAACGGGGCGCCGGGGCTCGCGCCGATCGTGGCCCAATCGGGGAAGACGAAGGCGGGCCTGCTCGCGTTCTCGGAGAGGATCGCCCTGTTCGGCGGCACGCGGCGCGTCGCCATCTATTTCCTGGGCCCCGCCCATTCCGCGAGCGACATCTTTGTTCTCCTGCCGGACGACAAGGTGTTCTTCAGCGGAGACGTCGTCCTCGGGAAGCGGGCTCCCTACATGCAATCGCCCGACGTGGACCCGAGGGGCTGGGAGAACATCCTCGCGCGCCTTTCGCAGCTCGACGTCGAGAAGGTCGTCCCCGGCCACGGCACGCTCGCCAACAAGCAGGCGATCACGGACACGCTCGCGTACGTCAAGCTGGTCAATGGCCTGGCGGGGATGCTCGTGACCGAGAAGACGAGCGAGAATCTGATCGAGGCGAGACTGCGCCGGCCAGACTCGGGAATCGGCGGGGCGGCGATCACCCCGGAATTCCTGGCCAATATCCGCGCCGCCATGCGCGCGGAGAGTCAGAAGCCGGCGCCGACCCCGGCCGCCGCGCAGAAGAAGCCGCCCGCCGGGAAGAAGGGCTGACGATCCTTCTGTCACTCCAAGCGATCGTCCTGTCATTCTGGGCGAAGCGAGGAATCCCCTCTCCTCCGCATCGCAGACTCACGTGAGCGCCGAGCGGTACATTCGGCTTGAGTCCCAAGAGGGCGGAGTCGCGCGGCTCGACATCCACCTTCCGCCGGTCAATGTCATCGGCGTCGCGGACGTCGACGAGCTCACCCGGCGGATCGAGGGAGCCGCCGGGTCGCGCGTGCTCGTGCTCGCGGGGCTGCCGCGCGCTTTCTCGGCGGGCGTCGAGATCGCCGACCACGTCCCGGAATCCGGCGCGATCGAAAGAATGCTCACGGCGATGGGGGGACTGCTCGCCACGCTGGTCGAGACCAGGGCTGTGACGGTGGCCGCCGTGTCCGGGGCCTGCCTGGGCGGGGGAGCGGAGATCGTGGCCGCCTGCGACTTCGTGCTGGCCGCGCAGGACGCACGCATCGGCTTCCCGGAGATCCGACTCGGCTGCTTCCCTCCGGCCGCCGCGGTCCTCCTCCCGGAGCGCATCGGGGAAACGCGGGCCGTCGAGTGGATTCTGACGGGCAAGATTTTTTCCGGAAAGGAGGCGGCCGAGGTGGGCTTCGCGACCCGCGCCGTCCCCTCGGCGGCTCTGGAAGGAGAGGTGCGCCGGCTGGCCCGCGAGCTCGCCTCGCGAGGCGCCGCCGCGCTCGGAGCCGCGCGCGACCTGCTTCGCGCCGGGCGCATGAACGCCCTGGCCACCGGACTCGCCCATGCGGAAGATTTGTATCGTCGTCTCGAAGGCGACCCGGACCTGACGCGTGCCGTCAGGGAATTCAAGCAGAGGAGAGGCGATTCGTAGGGAATCGGTGATCGGTTCTCGGTGATCGGTTCTCGGGGAGCCCAACCGGACACCGAACACCGAACACCTCTCTGCTAACCTTTCCCTAAAATGATCGTCTACTTAAACGGCTCCTACCTCCCGCGGGAAGAGGCTCGCATTTCTCCCGAGGACCGCGGCTTTCTCTTCGCGGACGCGATCTACGAGGTCGTCCGGTTCTATCGCGGGCGCCCCTATCGCCTGGCCGATCACGTGGAGCGCATGCGCGACGGGCTCGCCGTCATCCGCATCGCCGCCGACGCGGATTTCTACCCGGAGGTCGCCGCGCGCCTCCTCGCCGAGAACGGCCTCGCGCAAGCCGACGCGATCGTCTACGCGCAGGTCTCCCGCGGCGCGGCCCCGAGGACACACACTTTCCCGCCCGCCGGGGTGCGGCCCACGGTCTTTGCCTTCGCCCGAGCGGCCGATCCCGAGCCTCCGCCGGAGGGAGGGCGCGCGATCCTCGTCCCCGATGAGCGCTGGGGACGCTGCGACATCAAGACCGTCATGCTCCTTCCCAACGTGCTCGCCGCGCAGAGGGCTCGCGAGGCGGGAGCGATAGACGCCATCCTGATGCGCGACGGCATTGCGTGGGAGGGCACCAAGGCGAACCTCTTCTGCGTCTCAGATGGCATCGTGCGGACCGCCCCCAACGGCCACCGCATCCTGCCCGGCATCACTCGGGGCGCGGCCCTCGACGCGGCGCGGCGCCTCGGTCTCGCGGTCGAGGAGCGTCCCATCGCGTCCGAGGAGCTCTTCACGGCGGACGAGGTCTTCCTTGCCTCGACGACCCTCTGGACCTATCCCCTGATCGAAGTGGACGGTAGAACCGTCGCCGACGGCAAACCAGGAAAGGTCGCGCAGGCCCTGAAGGAAGAATTACAGCGCGAATTCCTGACGCCGTAAGCCTCCGGGCGGTGCTCTCCGTGCCGTAGGAGAGGGGCTTGTCCCCTCCCGCGACAACGAATGGCTGACTACGACGTAAGACGCGCGGGCGCAAGGCCCGCCCCTACGGCACCAAGGCGACCGCGGGCCTGTCCGTACCCCGCGGTACCAAAGCCGACCGCGGGCCCCGTCGCTACTCCTTCGGAAATCGCGCTTCGACCACAGACGAAATCCCTCCTCGCGAGGAGAACGTCCCCCTCACGCTCATCCTCTTCGGCTTGCACGCCGCGACGCAGTCCTCCAGGATCCGGTTGACGGCGTTCTCGTAGAAGATGCCGAGGTTGCGGTACGCGACGATGTAGAGCTTCAGGGACTTGAGCTCCAGGCACCGCGCGTCGGGCACGTAGCGGATTTCCAAGTGCCCGAAGTCCGGCAGCCCGGTCTTCGGGCAAATCGCGTTGTACTCTGGGATCTCGACGGTGATCTCGTAGTCCGCGTACTGGTTCGGCCAGGTTTCGATCGCCGGTAGCGTCGCCGCGATACCCGCGAGAGCATGTTCGTCGGTGTATTCGCCCATGGCCGAATCGTAAAACGTAAAACGTAAAACGTAAAACGAGGAGTCGTAACGCGCCTGCTGCCGCGTTTGACGTCTTACGTTTAACGTTTAACGGCTCCGGTATCATCGCGAATCCCATGGAGTGGCTCAAGCACCTCTTCCACCAGCTCACCGACGTCGAGGCGATGGTGGCCGTCGGGGGGCTGTCGGCCATGACGGCCATCGTCTTCGCGGAGACTGGCCTCATGGTCGGATTCTTCCTGCCGGGGGACTCGCTCCTCGTGACGGCCGGCGTCTTCGCGGCGGCCGGGCGGCTCTCCATCCTCTGGTTGAACGTGTTTCTGATCGCGGCTGCGATCCTCGGCGACACGGTCGGGTACTGGATCGGCCGCAAGGCCGGTCCGGCTCTCTTCAACCGCCCGAGGTCGCGCTTCTTCAATCCGGCACACCTGCGCCGCGCCCACGACTTCTACGAGAAGCACGGCGGCAAGACGATCATCATCGCTCGCTTCATGCCGATCGTCCGGACCTTCGCTCCCGTCGTCGCCGGGATGGGAAGGATGGAGTACCACCGCTTCCTTTCCTTCAATGTCTTCGGCGGAGCGCTCTGGGTGCTCTCGATGACGCTCATCGGCTACTACCTCGGCCAGTTCCCCTGGGTGAAGAAGAACATCGAGATCGTGATCGTGATCGTCGTGTTCTTGTCGATCCTGCCGGGGATCATCGCCTGGGCGCGGGAGTGGCTGAAGAAAAAACGGGCCGCGACCGCCTGAGGGGAAAGGGGCCACGGCCCGGGACAGGACGAAGGGAGTCTCTCTATTCGCTAAGCAACGGCCGAAGAGGGCTGGGCGCGAAAGGGCCCGCCTTCCTTGAGGTGCGCCAGCAGATCGACGATTTCCGAGGTGTGAGCGCGGTCGTGGGCTGCCATCATGCG
>JBKPBH010000228.1:0-23358 GCA_046726795.1 Acidobacteriota bacterium | reverse complement strand
CCGCGACGAAGACCCGGTCGCCAAATCCCGCCGGCCCGAGCCCATCCGGGTCGACGTTGACGAAGATCTTGCCTCCGCCCTGCCCGCTCTCGGTGAGAGTGCTCTCCTGCATGACTTGTCCGGCCGGGCCGATCGCGACATCGCCATAGGTGCAGTTGTTGGTTCCGGGCACGACTTCTCCCGCGAAGAAGGAGCCCACCTGGCCCAGCCCCGTGACCCGCGCACCCGTGGCGAAGATCGGTCCGCCCGCGTTGAAGACGACCCAGACCTGACCGTGGCCCGCCGCGATTGTCGGCTGGTCCACGAAACGGAACAGCCCGCGGTTGTCGCCGGGCGCCTTCTTCCCCTTCGTCTTCGCGGGCGCGTCGATGTTCGCGATGAGGCCGAAGGTCAGGCCTCCGTCGGTGCTCAGGGCGACCGGCACGGTGTTCTCGACCTGGAAGAGGTACGTCATGAAGAGATTTCCGAACTCGTCGAAGGAGAGGCTCGGGTCGCAGCACGCATCGCCCAGGCTGTCGTTATTGCCGACGATCCGCCGCGTCCAGGTTGCGCCGCCGTCGAAGCTGACGGCCAGAAACATCCCGGCGGTCAGGCCGGCTTCCCGGTGTCCGATGTTGGAAAAGATGACGATGTTGTTGGGGTTTGTCGGATTGACGGCAATGGCTTCTTCAGATTCGTTCAAAGCCCGCTGGCTGACGTCCACGTTCACGGGGGGCGGACCCGCGCTCGATATGCCGTTTGTCAACACGATGAAGGCCGCCACGAGGCCAACTCGTCCCGCGAAAAGAAGTCTGCGCATGCGGTCCTCCTGACCAGGAACCCACCAATGCTATCCGTTGACTGCTCCCGAGCCAAGACCCGAACCGCGGGGCCGGCCGGCGGATAAAGAATCAGAGGAATTCGGATAGGCTTGGCCGGGTTATGCCAGCTCGCATGAAATCCCGTTTCTTTTGTGGGAGTGTCGTGCTCTTCGCTCTCCCATGGGTCTCTCTCGGCGCGGCGGAGCTGGTGGAGAAGATCGTGGCGCGGGTCAACGACCGGCTGATCACGAACTCGGAGTTCCAGAGGAGGATCGTGGCGGCCTCGCACGCTCCCGGGGCGCCGACGGACGTCAATCAGATCAAGCGGGACGTTCTCGAGGACCTGATCAAAGAGAAGCTCCTGGAGGAGCGCGCCCGCGAGCTCTCCGCCACCGCGACAGACGAGGAGATCGAGGCGGCTGTCGAGCGGGTCAAGAGGCAGTACAACCTCGCGACCGACGCGGAGTTCGACGCGGCCCTGGCCTCCTCCAACATGAACCGCGAGGACCTGAAGAAACAGGTGCGCCAGACAATCATCATCCAGAAAGTCATCGGCCGCGACGTGACCTCGAAGCTCGACATCTCCGAGGACATGCTGCGCCTCGAGTACGAGAGGCAGAAGGACAAGCTCTACCGGGTCCCCGAGTCGGCCCGCGTCTACGAGATTGTCCTTCGGTTCGCGCCGGCGGACGCGGCCGCGCGGGAGAAAGCGGTGGCCCGCCTCGAGGAGGCCCGGACCAAGCTCGCGGCCGGCACGCCGTTCGCGGAGCTCGCCAAGGAATACTCGCAGGGAAACGCGCGGGAACGCGGAGGAGATCTGGGGAACGTCTCGAAGGGAGAGCTCCTCCCCGCGCTCGACGCCGCGGTCTTCGGTGAACCTCCGCAGGAGTACCCGGCGCCGGCTCTCATGCCGGCCTCGATCCACCTGTTCCGCGTCACCGACAGGAAGCCGGCCGGCTACCGGCCTTTCGCGGAGGTCTCCGAGGACCTGAAGAAGAGGATCGGTGAGAACCTCTACGACAAGCGCTTCGGGGAGTTCGTCGAGAAGCTTCGCCGGGAGGCGTACGTCAAGATCTACGACGCGGAGCTCGAGAAACTGGACAAGGAGAAGAAAGCGTCATAGAGGGGGCGACGCGGGGACACGGCGACGCGGAGACGCGGGGAGCTCATCGCCGCGCCCGTCGCGTATCTCTGCCGCTGCCCGCCGATTTTTCCTTCGACGGGGTGGTGCGGTCCCACGGCTGGTACGACCTGCCTCCCTTCTCCTACGACCGCGACAGCGGGGTTCTGAGGACGTCGGTGGTGAGCAATCCCTCCTCCCCCGTCTCCCGGGGGAGAGCTATCGAGATCACGTTTCGAGTCAGGGGCGGGCGGTTGGAGGCGGAGTCGGAGGAGCTCGACAACAGCGCGCTCACCCTCATTGCGCGGCGCGTCTTCTCTCTCGATGTCAATCTGGACGGGTTTGCGCGCGCGATCTCGAAGGAGCCGGCTCTGGCACGGGCGCTCACGCAAGGGCGCGGGAGGATGCTCCGAGCGCCGACGCTCTTCGAGGATGCGGTCAAGATGCTTCTGACCACCAACTGCACCTGGGCCGCAACGAAGGGAATGGTGGTTCGCGCGATCGCGGAGCTCGGAGCGGAGGGACGCGCGTTTCCGACGGCCGAAACCGTCGCCTCGCTCTCCGTGTCGAAGTTGAAGGCGAAGATTCGCTGCGGTTATCGGGCGGAGTCGCTCGCCTGCTTCGCGCGGCGCGTGGCGCGCGGCAAGCTCTCGTTGGCCGTCTGGGAGCGCGCTGAGACTCCGGCGGAGGAAGCGCGCGCGGCGATTCTCTCCGAGCACGGCTTCGGCCCCTACGCGGCGGAGGGACTCCTTCGGATCCTCGGGCGTCACGACTTCCTGGCGATCGATTCCTGGGTCCGCCAGGAATATCGCCGGAGGTATCCGGGTCCCCAACGCACAACAGATCGTGCTATCGCGCGCCGGTATGCGCGATATCAAGCGCACCGAGGC
The DNA here is from genome assembly GCA_046726795.1 of Acidobacteriota bacterium. Taxonomy (GTDB): domain Bacteria; phylum Acidobacteriota; class Thermoanaerobaculia; order UBA5066; family Gp7-AA6; genus JAWOLE01. The sequence goes on along the minus strand of JBKPBH010000228.1, from coordinate 20,548 downwards.
CTCGCACTCTGGCTCGACATGACCAGTCACTGGCACACATGACGAAACAGCAGCCCTCAGGTCTGGTTGCGCCTTCCTTACGCTCCTAATTTTTTTAGGCAAAATGTTTTCCTTGACTAACAAACCATGGCACTCCTAACATCCCCGGCAGTGGTTTAATCTGGAAAAAAGTGGACCAAAGTGGTTTCGATCGATTGATCGAGGCTACGAGAAGGAAGGATGGATCGCTTTCGCGGAAGCGCGCCAGCGCGCCTCGACGAGAAGGGCCGGCTGAAGGTGCCCAATACCTTTCGACAGCAGATCGAAGAGGCGTTCGGCCCCGACATGTTCGTGACGTCTCTCCACGGTCGCGAGGTGCTGCTCTACCCGCTTCCCATCTGGCGCGCGCTCGAGGAGAAGCTCGCCGCGCTCCCGGCGATCCATCGCGCGAAGACGAAATTCCTGGAGCGCGTCAACTATTTCGGGCAGAACGCCTCGCTCGACGCGCAGGGGAGAGTCCTGATCCCGCAGATCCTGCGCGACGCGGCGAAGCTGCCGCCGGATGTCGTCGTGACCGGCAACATCGATCATCTGGTCGTGTCCGATCGCGGCGCGCTCGCCACCAGGCTCGCGAGCGAGGACTTCACTCCCGAGGACTACGACGAGATGTCCAAGCTGCTGATGTAGGGAAGTTGTGAGTTGTGAGTCGTGAGTTGAGAAGCCGAAGACGGGAGAGGGGAGACGGAAGAGATTGAGAAGCCCGGGCACACGCCGGTCCTTCTGCGTGAAGTCGTGGAGATTCTCGCTCCGGAGCGCGGGGGCTTCTTCGTGGACACGACGGTGGGCGCCGGCGGACATGCGGAGGCTCTTCTGGAGCGCGGCCCGGACGTCCGGCTCCTCGCGCTCGACAGAGACCCCGACGCGCTCGCCCTCGCCCGCGAGCGGCTTGCCCGTTTCGCGGAGCGCGTCGAGCTCGTTGTCGGGAACTTCGCAGATCTCGAGAGAGTGCTCGCGGAAAAACCTGCGCCCGATGGAATCCTGGCGGATCTGGGAGTCTCTTCCATGCAGCTCGAAAGGGCCTCGCGCGGCTTTTCATTTCGCCGCGACGGCCCGCTGGACATGCGGATGAGTGGGAGGGGCCGAACCGCCGCCGACGTCGTGGCGGAGGCTTCGGTCGAGGAGTTGACACGCATTCTGCGTGAGTACGGGGAGGAAAGGATGGCGGCGAAAATCGCTCGGGGAATCGTCCAGGAACGCACCTTCCGGGGCGCGATCACGGGCACCCGGCAACTGGCTCGCATCGTGGCGCGCGTCAAAGGGACGCGCGAAAGGATCGATCCGGCGACCCGCGTCTTCCAGGCCCTCCGCATCGAGGTCAACCAGGAGCTGTTGGCGCTGTCGAGCTTCCTCGCCGCCGCCGCGGCGCGGTTGAACGCGCGCGGGCGGCTGGCCGTCATCTCCTATCACTCGCTGGAGGACCGGATCGTCAAGGAGACCTTCCGCCGGGAATCGGGCGCCTGCCTCTGCCCGCCGGCGCTGCCGAGGTGTATCTGCGGCGCCCGGCGCGTCTTCAAGCTCCTGACCCGCCGCCCGATCGTCCCCTCGCCATCGGAGGTGCGCGAGAACCCGCGTTCGCGCAGCGCGCGCCTGCGCGCAGCGGAGAAGGTCGGCTGAGGCGGAGGGAGAGGGAATAGAGACATGAGCACCGTCGCGTACGCCCGGTCCAAGCGCGTCGAGAATCTTCACTTGACGCGCGAGCGGGATCGCCGCCGCGGGCGCGAGCTCGCCACGTACTTGCTCGCGGGCCTGCCGATCGCCTGCGCGTTGCTGGTGTGCGCCGCGCTCCACATCGAGACGGTACGCGTCGGGTACGCGCGGGAGGCCCGCCAGAAGCTCTTCCAGCAGCTCGATGAGGAGAACCGCAGGTTGAAGACCGATCTCGGTCTGGCCTCGGCCCCGTCCAGAGTAGCCGAGGTCGCCATGCGCAAGGGGCTCCGTCCGCCAAAGCCGGGACAGGTCCAGTACATCGAGATCTCCACGGGAGAGGCGGAGCGGTGAACGGCCTGCGCTCCCGGCGCCTCCGGCTCTTCGGGCTGTTTCTGGCGGTGTGGTCGGCCTTCGTCATCGGACGTTTGATCGAGCTCCAGATCGTGCAGGGAGCCAGGTACCGCGCGCGGGCCCAGCGGCAGCAGGAGCGCCGCGTCGAGCTCTCCGGGCGCCGAGGGGCGATCCTGGACCGCGAAGGCCGGGAGCTCGCGGTCTCCGTCGAGGTCCCGTCCGTGTATGCGATCCCCGACGAAGTCGAGGACGGCCCCGCGGCCGCCGCCATCCTGGCTCCACTCCTCCAGGTCCCTCGCGCGAAGATCGCCGATCGGCTGTCCCAGGCCAGGGGCTTCGTCTGGCTCGCGCGAAAAGTGGAGCCGCCGGCCGCCGACGCGATCCGCCGGTTGAAGTTGAAGGGCATCCACCTCGTCGCCGAGCCCAAGCGCTTCTATCCCAAGGGAACGCTCGCAGCCGCGGTCGTGGGTTACGTCGGGTTGGACGACACCGGCCTCTCTGGGCTCGAGTACGCGTACGACCGCGTGGTCCGCGGCAAACCGGGCGAGGTCGTCGCATTGACCGACGCGCGCCGCTCGACCTACGGCGAGGCGGACACGGCGGGGCGTCCGGCGCAGGAAGGGGCGGCTCTGACGGTCTCGCTCGACTCGGGAATCCAGTTCGCGGCCGAGCGGGAGCTCGAGGCCACACTCCACGACCTCGACGCGAAGTCGGGCAGCGCGGTCGTGCTCGACCCGTGGACCGGAGAAGTCCTGGCGATGGCGAGCGCCCCGGGCTTCGATCCCAACGAGTTCGGACGGTTCCCCGCCGAGGCGCGTCGCAACCGGGCGATCGCGGACGCCTACGAGCCCGGTTCGACGTTCAAGATCGTGACCGGAGGGGCGGCGTTGGAAAAGGGGCTCGTCCGGCTGGACGAAGTCTTCGAGACGGGCCACGGCACGATCCATATCGGCAAGGTGACGATCAAGGAAGACAAGCACCACGACTACGGCTCGCTGACGCTGGCCGGCATCTTCGAGCACTCCTCCAACATCGGAATCATCCACGTCGGCCTGCGGCTGGGGCCCGCGCGCCTGTTCGACGGCGCGAGCGCCTTCGGCATCGGGAAGCCGACCGGGGTTGACTTGCCGGGAGAAGCCTCCGGCATCTTCCGCCCGCTCTCGAGGTGGTCCGCCCTCTCCAACGCCTCGATCTCGATGGGCCAGGAAGTCGCTCTGACGGCCCTCCAGCTCGCTCGCGTGGCCGGGGTCATCGCCAACGGCGGCCTCCTCGTGACCCCGCGTCTCGTCACGGGGATCCGCCGGCCTGGCGAGCGCGTGGAGCGCCCCCCGGCTCCCGCCCCCGTCCGCGTGCTCTCGGAGGAGACCGCGCGGTCGCTGCGCGGCATCCTGCAGGGCGTCGTCGATCACGGAACGGGTACGACCGCGGCGATCCCCGGCTTCACCGTCGCGGGCAAGACCGGAACCGCGCAGAAGGCGGGTCCGGGCGGCTACCAGCCCGGCCGCTACGTGCCGAACTTTGTCGGGTTCGTTCCGGCCGAGAACCCGCGCCTGGTCGCGGTCATCGTCGTCGAGGAGCCCAAGGGGAAGTACTACGCGCGGGACGTGGCCGCGCCCCTCTTTGCGAGGATCGTCTCGCAGGCCCTGGGCATCCTGAGGGTGGCCCCGGCGGAGCAGCGTCTCCCTTCGACCGTGCTCGCCTCTTCGGAGGGGCGGGTGTCCTATCCCGAGGGGGTCGTGCCCGTGTCGGCTCGCGGCACTGGGGCCGGACCCGTCGAGGAAGCACCGGTGGCCATCCAGGATCTCTCGGGCGCCTCGGGCCGCGGCCTCGAAGAAGGGAGGATGACGGCGCCCGATGTCCTTGGTCTTTCGGCGCGACAGGCTCTGGCGGTATTCGCGCGGCTGGGATTGACGGCCCGGCTCTCGGGAACCGGATTCGTCGTGTCTCAGGATCCTCCGCCCGGCTCCGCGATCCGCCCGGGCGATTCCCAGATCTTGCGCCTTTCGGAAACCGTCCCCCCGATCAGCCGGCCGGGCCGCGGCCGGGAGGAGAGCGCTCCCTTTACAGGTCCGTGAAGCTCATGGAACTCCTCTCGGTCCTGCCTCAGGCCGACATCCATTCGAGTATCGATCCTGAGATCCCGCACGTGCGCTACGATTCCCGGCGGGTCTCCCCCGGAGAACTCTTCGTGGCCCTGCGCGGCCAGCGGCGGGACGGCTTCGATCACGTTCCCGAAGCGATCGCCCGCGGCGCGGCGGCCGTCGTCTCCGACCGCCCCGCGCCGGAGGGAATCGCGGCAGGGGTCGCCTGGGCTCGCGTCGAAAACCCGCGCCGCGCCCTGGGATTGCTCTCGGCGCGGCTGGCCGGAGACCCCGCGGAGAAGCTCGTTCTGGCGGCGGTCACCGGGACGAACGGAAAGACGACCACGGCGATGCTCCTCGAAGCCCTGCTCTCCGAGCGTTACGGCGGCTCCGGCTTCCTCGGGACCGTCGGGTACAGGACCGGCCGCCGCGAAGTCGAGGCGCCGCGCACGACGCCGGAGGCTCCGGAGATCCAGGAACTGCTGGCCGAGATGGTCCGCGACGGAGTGCCGGCGGCGGCGATCGAGGTCTCTTCCCATGCGCTCGCGCTGGAAAGGGTCGCCGGCTGCCGGTTCGACGTGGCCGTCTTCACGAACCTGACGCCTGAGCACCTGGACTTCCATGGCGACATGGAGAGTTATTACCAGGCGAAGCAGAGGCTCTTCGGAATGCGCAAGACGAACGCGGCGGCAGTCGTCAATCTCGACGACGACTCCGGCCGGCGGCTGGTCGCGGAGGTCGCGCCGCCGATCGTGACCTATTCGGCGTCCGGGAATCCCGAAGCCGATGTCCGTGCGGCCGCCTCGCGCTGCGACCTCGCCGGGACATCACTCGAAGTGGAGCGCGCGGAGGGAAGTTTCCGGGTCTCTTCGACGCTCCTGGGGCGGTTCAACGTCGAAAACCTTCTCGCCGCGGCCGCGGCCGGCCTCGCCCTGGGGGTGAGACCGGAGCGCGTCGCGGCGGCTCTGGCATCGGTCCGGCGCGTGCCGGGAAGACTCGAGCCGGTCGAGGCGGGACAGCCTTACGCGATCCTGGTGGACTACGCGCACACCGAGGATGCGCTCGAACGACTCCTCTCGGCCGTGAAGGAGCTGACGGAGAAGAAGATCGTGCTCGTCTTCGGATGCGGAGGAGACCGCGATAAGGGCAAGAGATTTCCGATGGGATTGATCGCCGGGCGGATGGCGGACATCGCGATCGCGACCTCCGACAATCCTCGCTCCGAGGACCCGGAAGCCATTCTCGCGGAAGTCGAGAAAGGCCTCATCGCTTCCGGCGCGACGAAGTACCTGAAGATCGCCGACCGGAGGGAGGCCATCCGCGCGGCCGTCGGCCTCGCCAATCCCGGCGTCGTCGTGATCGTGGCGGGAAAGGGGCATGAGACGACGCAGGTGATCGGCGGGCGGGAGATCCCCTTCGACGATCGGGTCGTGGCGGCGGAGCTCGCCCGCCACGGGACATGAACTTCACGGTGTCGCAAGTCGCATCGGCCGTCCAGGCCACCGTCACGCCGGCCGGCGCCCAGGCGTCCCTCTCGGGGGTCGCCCTGGATTCGCGACGGGCACGCCCGGGGGACCTCTTCGTGGCGCTTCTCGGAGCGAAAGTGGATGGCCACGACTACGCCGCCCAGGCCGCGGCGGCCGGGGCCCGGGCGCTCCTCGCGCGGCGTCGGCCGGCGGGGATCCCGGCGGAGTTTCCGGTGATCGAAGTCCCCGACCCGGCGGACGCGCTCCTGCGGTTTGCGGCGGCGGTGAAGAAACAGGCGGGCTTCCGGCTGGCCGCCGTCGCCGGCTCGGTCGGCAAGACGACCACGAAGGAGTTCGCGGCGGCGATTCTCTCTCGCCGTTTCGCCGTCGAGAAGACTCCCGGGAACCAGAACAGCGCAGTCGGGTTCCCGATGTCGGTCATCAATCTTGCGCGAACACCCGAATGGATGGTCGGTGAAATGGGAATGAGCGCCCTGGGAGAGGTCTCGCGACTCTCCCGGGCCTTCCAGCCGGACGTGGCGGCCGTGACCCGGATCGCCGCGGAGCATCTGGAGTTCCTGGGGTCGCTCGACGCGGTCGCGCAAGCCAACGGGGAGATCCTGGACGGCTTGAAGCCGGGCGGCGTCTTCGTGGTCAACAGCGACGACCCCCGCGTGGCGGCCCTCGCGCAGAAGCATCCGGGACGCACGGTGGCCTTCGGCTTCGGGTCCGGAGCCGACGTGACGGCGGAAGACGTCGCGCCGGAAGAGTCCGGGACACGGTTCCGTTTGAGGACCTCCTCCGGAGCCGCCGGGATCGCGCTTCCTCTCCCCGGGCTCCACCACGTCGGCAACTTCCTCGCCGCGTCGGCAGTGGCGATCGCGGCCGGGGCGACCCCGGAGGACTGCGCGGCCGCCGCGCCGGGGCTCGGTCCGGCCCCGCACCGCGGCGAGCTCTTTCGCCACGCCTCCGGAGCGCTCCTCTACGACGACTCCTACAACGCGAGCCCTCCCTCGATGCGGGCCGCCCTGGACACGCTGAGGCTCCTGCCGGGAAGACGCAAGATCGCGGTCCTCGGCGACATGCTCGAGCTCGGCCCCGACGATCGCTGGTGGCATCGGGAGACCGGCCGCTACGCGGCGGCGCGGGCCGACCGGCTGGTCTGTGTCGGGACGCGCGCCCGCTCGATCGCGGAGGGCGCCGTCGAGGCGGGGTTTTCCGCGGAGCGGATCGAGTCGGTCGAGAGTCCCGAGCTGGCCGCGAAGCTTCTCGACCCGGAGCTTGCCGAGGGGGACACGGTGCTGTTCAAGGCCTCCCGCGGCGTCGGTCTGGATCGAGCCGTCTCTCTCCTCGCGGTTCAGGTGGGGGCCTAGATGCTCTATAGGCTCCTCTACCCGCTGGCGAAGTTCCTTCCGGCTTTCAATGTCTTTCGCTACATCACGTTCCGCGCCGCCATGGCCGCGGTGACGGCGCTGCTCCTGGCCCTCGTCTTCGGTCCGCCGATGATCCGGCTTTTGAAACGCCGGCAGATCGGCCAGGCGATCCGCGAAGACGGGCCCCGGTCTCATCAGGCCAAGGCAGGCACGCCGACCATGGGCGGCCTCCTGATCCTTCTCGCGGTCCTCGTCGCGACCCTCCTGTGGATGGACCTCTCCAACCGCTTCGTCTGGATCGCGCTCGCCACGCTCGCGGGGCTGGGAGTGGTCGGCTTCGCCGACGATTTCGTGAAGTTCTCGAAACGGCGGAGCCTGGGGTTGACTGGCCGGGGCAAGCTCGTGCCGCAGTTCCTGGCGGCCCTCGCCATCGCGTGGGCCATCCGCCACTGGGCGGGGCAGGGAAACATCTCGACCATCGTGAGCTTCCCCTTCCTGAAGCGCTTCGTGATCGACCTCGGAGCCGCCTATATCCCTTTCGTCGCTTTGATCGTGGTCGGATCGTCCAACGCCGTAAACCTGACCGATGGGCTCGACGGGCTCGCGATCGGCGCCGTGGGGATCGCAGCCGGGACGTACGCGACTCTGGCCTACGTCGCCGGCAACGCGGTCGCGGCACGTTACCTCCAGATCCTCTTCGTGCCGCAGAGCGGAGAGCTGTCCGTGTTCTGCGGCGCGCTCGTCGGGGCCTCGCTCGGGTTTCTCTGGTTCAACTGCCATCCGGCCGAGATCTTCATGGGAGACGTCGGCTCCCTGCCGCTCGGAGGGGCGATCGCGGCCGTCGCCGTCATGACCAAGCACGAGACCCTGCTCGCGATCGTCGGCGGCCTCTTCGTTCTCGAGGCGCTGTCGGTCATCCTCCAGGTCGTCTCCTTCCAGACGACGGGACGGCGCATCTTCCGGATGGCGCCGCTCCATCACCATTTCGAGCTGGCCGGCTGGGCCGAGTCGCGCGTCATCATCCGCTTCTGGATCCTGGCGATCTTCTTCGCGGTCCTGGGCCTTTCAACCCTGAAGCTGCGATGAGAAGCAAGCCCCGCTCCGGTTCTGACTCTCTCGGCCGCCGTTCGCGTAGCGAACGCCTGCGGCCGAAAGTCAGGCGGGAGGCGGGAGGCGCAAAGCCGAGAAAGACGGAGGTCCTGGCTGGCCGCATCGCGATCCTGGGGTTCGCCAGGAGCGGGCAGGCGCTCGCGCGAGCCCTTTCTGAAAGGGGCGTCGCGCTCCGGGTGGGAGATGCGAAGCCGCGCGCGGCCTTCGAGGAGGCTGAGATCGCGAAGCTCGAGGCCTCCGGCGTCCGGTTCTTCTTCGACGGCCCGCCGGAAGAGTTTCTCGAGAGCGCCGAATGGCTGGCCGTCTCGCCCGGAGTTCCGATGCGGTCGCCGCTCGTCGAGCGGGCGCGGGAGCGAGGACTAACGGTCCTTTCGGAGCTCGAGATCGCCTGGCGGATCGCCGAGGCCGAGGCTCCCGGGAGGCACCGCTGGATCGCTGTGACCGGCACCAACGGGAAGTCCACGACCACGGCCTGGATCGCCGAGATCCTGCGCCGGGCGAAGCGTCCCGTGGCTCTGGCCGGCAACATCGGGGTGCCCCTGTCGGCGTTCCTGGCGAAGCGCGGGCCGCGCGACTTCGTCTGCGAGGTGTCTTCCTTCCAGCTCGAGGCGATCGACCGGTTCGCGCCGCACGTCGCCGTGCTGACCAACATCACTCCGGACCATCTCGACCGGCACGACGGCTTCGGCGACTACGTCCGCGCGAAGCAACGGGTCTTCGAGAATCAGGGGCCCGAAGACTTCGCCGTCCTCAACCAGGACGACGCTCCGTCACGCCGCATCGTTCCCACTTCCCGGCGAGTGCCATTCTCGCGCCGGGAGCGCGCCGCGGGAGGCGCCTGGACGGAGAAGGGCTCTCTCGTCTCGGAGATCGGCGGGCCGGCCCGCCCCGTCGTGGCCGAAAAGGATCTGGCGCTCCCCGGGGCTCACAACGTGGAGAACGCGCTCGCGGCTCTCGCCGCGGCCGAATGCCTCGAGACCCCGGCCGAAGCGATCGCGGCCGGCCTGACGCATTTCCAGGGGCTCCCCCACCGCTCGGAGCTCGTCCTCGAGACGGGTGGAGTGCGCTGGGTGGACGACTCGAAGGGGACCAACGTGGACGCGACGAAGAAGTCGCTCGAAGGCTACGACACCGGGCGCGTCCTGCTGATCCTGGGCGGCCGCGACAAGCACGGCGATTTCCCGGCCCTCGCCACCGGGGTCGCGCGCGCCGCGCGCGTGGTGCTCACGATCGGCGAGGCCGCTCCTGTGATCGAAAAGGCGCTGGCCGGGGTCGTCTCCCTGGAAAACGCAGGAACGATGGACCGCGCCGTCGAGCGCGCGGCGGCGCTCGCGCGCCCCGGCGACACGGTTCTTCTCTCTCCGGCCTGCGCCTCCTTCGACCAGTACGCGAACTTCGAAGAGCGGGGAGAGCATTTCGCGCGCCTGGCGCGCAAAGTGGCGGAACTCGGGACTCGGGACTCGGAACTCGAACCATGAGCATCTTCCGGGTCCCGCGTCCCGCGTCCCGCGTCCCGAGGAAGTCCTATGGCTCGTAAGCTCTCCTGCGACAAGGTGCTCTTCGTGGCGCTCGTGGCGCTGTCGCTCTTCGGTTGCATCATGATCTACAGCGCGTCGGCCGTCTCGGCAGCGCAGACGCTGGGCAACCCGTACAAATACCTCGTCAAGCAGATCGTCGCCCTCGCCGCCGGGGGGCTCGCGGCCTTCGCCGTGTACCGCGCCGACTATCGGCTGTTCGGCCGGCGCTGGTTCGGATACGCCGTTTACGGGGCGTCGCTCCTCGCCTGCGCCGCAGCGCTCTTCCGCCCGCCGATCAACTCGGCGCGGCGCTGGCTGACGTTGGGTCCCGTGATGTTGCAGCCGTCGGAGATCCTGAAGATCGGCCTGGTGCTGGTGCTCGCGCGCCTGGTGACGAGCAAGGCCGCCGAACCGGAGCGCGCCCTGCCCGCGGCTCTCCTGCTGACCGGGCTCGCAGCCGGCGTCGTCGTGCTCGAGCCGGACCTGGGCACCGCCGCCTCCTACGCGGTGCTCTGCGCGGTCGTCCTGTGGCTCTCCGGAGTGCGCGCGCGTCTGTTCTGGATCGGCCTGGCCGGAGCCATCCCGTTGCTGGCCGCGCTCGCCTTCTCGGCGAGCTACCGCCGCGCCCGTCTCCTCTCCTTCCTGCGGCCGGACGCGGACCCCCTCGGGGCGGGGTTTCAGGCGATCCAGTCGCTCATCGCGGTCGGGGCCGGGGGCCTGTCGGGCAGCGGACTGGGCGGGAGCCGGCAGAAGCTCTTCTTCCTCCCTTATCCGCACACGGATTTCATCTTCGCGATCGTCGGAGAGGAGCTCGGCCTGCTCGGAGCCCTGGGCGTCATCGGATGCTTCACGGTGATCGCCTGGAGAGGCCTTCGGGCGGCGCGTCGGGCGCCCGAGCCCTTCGCCGCGTTCCTCGCCGCGGGGGCGACCGCGATGATCGTCGTCCAGGCCGCCATCAACATCTCCGTCGTGCTCGGCCTGATGCCGACCAAGGGCATTCCGCTGCCTTTCGTCTCCTACGGAGGATCGTCGCTGGTGGCCTCGTGGATCGCCGGCGGGCTCATCTTGAACGTGTCCCAACACGAGACCGAAAAACGAGAGTCGTAGAACGTCAAACGTGAAACATGAAACGGAGACCGGACATGGAAGGCGATTCGAAAGCGGCCACGTTTTACCTTTTACGTTTTACGTTTTGCGAAAGAACCCATAGGCAACGCGGATGGCTGAAGGGGCGTACGTGATCGTGAGCGGCAAGACAGGAGGGCACATCTTTCCCGGGGTCGCGCTCGCGCGCGAGATACGCGTTCGGCGTCCGGAGGCGCCCATCCTCTTCATCGGATCGCCCGGAGGCCTCGAAGGCCGGATCGTGCCCGAGGCTGGCTTTCCGCTCGAAACCGTTGCTGCGTCCGGGTTCGTCGGCAAGAGCCTGTCCGGCAAGCTTCTTTCGCTGGCGCGGCTGCCCGCCGGGTTCCTGCAGGCGCGAGCGATCCTCTCCCGGAACCGCTCTCGGGCCGTGGCGGGCATGGGGGGCTACGTCAGCGTCCCGGTCCTCGCCGCCGCGCGGTCGCTCGGGATGCCGACGCTGGTCCACGACTCCAACGCGCGGCCCGGTGTCGCGACAAGGCTCGCCAACCGCTTCGCGACCCGCACGGCCGTCGGCCTGGCCCGTTCCAACGCGCTTCTGGCGAGGCCCGGGATCGTCACGGGAACTCCGGTCCGCGCCGAGTTCTTCGAAATCCCGCCGGTCTCCGCCGCGGGGCGGACGCGGCGGCTGCTCGTTTTCGGAGGCAGCCAGGGCTCGGCCGTCCTCAATCGGACCCTGATCGAGGCGGCACGGCGCCTGGGCGGCGCGGACCTGGAAGTGGTTCACCAGACCGGAGAAGGGCACTTTGCGAGCACGCAGGCGGCCTACGGAGAGGTCCCGGCACGATGGCGTCTGGCGTCCTTCCTTCCGAGGCTCTACGAGGATCTCGCCTGGGCGGACCTGGTCGTCTCGCGGGCGGGCGCCATGACGCTCGCGGAGCTCGCCGCGGCCGGGCGCCCGGCGATCCTGGTGCCCTTCGACTCGGCGACTCACGGCCACCAGCGCGAGAATGCCCTCGCCTTCGTCCAGGGCGGAGCGGCGCGGCTGATCGAAGAGCCCGCTCTGACAGGCGAGATGCTGGCTGCCGCGGTGGCCGAGCTCTTCTCCGACAGGCCGCGGCTGGCGCGGATGGGGCAGGCGGCGAGAGCTCTGGCCGTCCCGGATGCCGCACGGCGCCTGGCGGACCTCCTCTTCGAAGCCGAGGACACGGCACGCCCGGACTCCCCAAGGGCACCCAGCCGAAACACGGGACCTGAGTAAGAGGATGAGCCAATTCTTGCCTGAGAGGGCGCACTTGATGCGGGACGGCTGGAGTCGCCTCTGGGGAGTGCGGGCGCAATGAGGTTCCTTCGTCTGAGGCGGATCCACTTCGTCGGCGCGGGGGGCGTCGGAATGAGCGGGCTCGCCGAGATCCTCCTGCTCTCGACGCCGCTCGAGATCTCCGGATGCGACCGCGAGAGGAGCGAGAACACCGAGCGGCTGACCGCCCTGGGCGCCCGGATCGCCTACGACCACGACCCCGCCCACCTCGAGCAGGCGGACCTCGTCGTGATCTCTTCGGCCATCTCCGAATCCAATCCCGAGATCGCGGCTGCGCGCCGCAAGAGCATCCCGGTCATCCGCCGGGCCGAGATGCTGGCTGAGATCATGCGCTTGAAACAGGGGGTCGCGATTGCCGGCACCCACGGGAAGACGACCACGACCTCCCTCGCGGGCCTGGTCCTGACCGAGGCGGGGTTCGATCCGACGATCGTCGTCGGCGGGCGGGTCCGGATCCTGGGGACGAACGCTCGCCTGGGAAAAGGGGAATACCTGGTCGCCGAGGCGGACGAATACGACCGCTCGTTCCTGGAGCTGACTCCGGTCGTCGCCGTCGTGACCAACGTCGAGGCGGACCATCTCGACACGTATCACGATCTCGCCGACATCCTCGATGCGTTCGCGGCCTTCGCCAACCGAGTTCCGTTCTACGGAGCGGTGGTCGCCTGCCTGGACGACCCCGGCGTCCGGGCGATCCTGCCTCGCTTGAAGCGGCGCGTCGTGACCTACGGCGAGAGTCCGGAGGCGAGCATCCGCGCGGACCGCATCCGCCTGGAGGCCTCCGGCACGACCTTCGAGGTCTGGGAGGGAAAGACCTGGTCGCTCGGAGAGGTGCGGCTGCCTCTCCCCGGCCGGCACAACGTCGCCAATGCGCTCGCGGCCATCGCGGTGGGTCGCGAGCTCTCCGTCCCGTTCCCGACGATCGCGCGCGCGCTGAAGGAATTCACCGGCGTCGTGCGGCGCTTCGAGACGAAAGGGGAGCGGGGCGGAGTCCTGGTGCTCGACGACTACGCGCACCACCCCACCGAGATCGCCGCGACGCTGGCGGCCGCGCGCCAGGTCCATCCGGGCCGGCGCTTGGTCGCGCTCTTCCAGCCTCACCTCTACTCGCGCACGCGCGATTTTGCGGAGGACTTCGGGCGGGCGCTGCTGGCCGCCGACGTGGCGGTCGTCACGGACATCTATCCCTCCCGCGAGAAGCCGATCGCGGGAGTCACGGGAGACCTCGTGGCCGAAGCGGCCCGCGGCGCCGGACACCGGAATGTCCTCTATATATCTGAAAAGAAAGAGGTTGTTGGCGAGATCGAGCAGCTCCTGAAGGCTGGAGATCTGCTCATCACGATGGGCGCCGGAGACGTCGTCCGCGTTGGCGAGTCGTACCTCGCGGGAGCGACCGGTGGATAGCGGGGCTCTCTTCCTGCGGCGCGCGGGGGCCTCCCAGAGGAAGAGGAAGGGCAAGCGCGCGGGGCGTGCGGTTCTGTTCGTGGCTGCGCTCCTGGCCGCGGGGGCGGGGCTGACCCGCTTTCTCGGAGGATCCCTCTTCGCGCTCACGCGGTTCGAGATCTCGGGAAACGTGAGGGCTCGCACGGAGGAGATCGTCAAGGCGCTGAAGCCGTGGAAGTCGGACAACCTCGTCGTCCTCGACCTGGCGCCGGTCGCGGCGAGACTCCAGGCCATCCCCTGGGTCGCGCGGGTGACCCTCGCGAAGAAGTTCCCCGACGGTCTTTCCGTGCGGGTGACGGAACGCCAGCCGGTCGCCCTCCTGCGGGAGGAAACCGGACTCTGGTGGCTCGACGCCCGGGGGATCGCGATCGCTCCCTACGACTCGAGAAACGACGCAACGGAGTACGTCCTCGTGGCCGGAGACCGTGAGGAGCTGCCGGAAGCGGTGGTTCTGCTCGAGCAACTGCGCGCGCGGACTCCGGAATATTTTTCGGCGCTCTCGGAAATTTCCGCGCTTCCGGACGGCGGATTCGGTATGATGGACTCCATCTTCCGAAGGCCGGTTCGGGTACTTGGATTCGACGCTCCGGAGAAAATCGAGGCGCTCTTAAAGGCGCGGGGTCTCATCGAGAATCGCGGGTGGGAGGCGCGTGCCATAGACCTACGTTTCGCGGATCGAATCGTGCTCGAAGGCGCCTACGGCGCCGGGAACTCCCTGTGAAGCGCGGCAGCAGACGGCAGGCGGTAGGGGGCAGGCGAAGGGGTCGCCCCAACATCTTGTCCGGCTTCTGTTTCCCGCTTCCCTCCTCACGGCCAGGGGTGTCTTAGATATGTCCAAACCGGAAGGCTTTCTCGTCGCCTGCGATATCGGGACCTCCAAGATCTGTGTCCTGATCGGCGAGCCCAACGCCAACAGGTCGCTCGACGTCCTCGGAAAGGGGGCGGCCGCCAACCGCGGCACCCGCAAGGGCAACATCGTCAATGTCGACGCCACAATCGAGGCCATCAAGCGCGCCTCCGAGGAGGCCGAGATCATGGCCGGGGTGCAGATCGCCCGCGCCTGGGTCGGCGTCTCGGGCTCCAACGTGCGCTCCTTCAACAGCCGCGGCGTCGTGGCCGTGGCCGGCAAGGACCGCGAGATCACCCGGGACGACGTCTCCCGGGTCATCGATGCCGCCCGCGGGATCCAGATCCCCCAGGACCACGAGGTCATCCACGTCGTCCCCCGCGAGTTCGCGGTGGACGGCCAGGACGGCGTTCCGGACCCCGTCGGGATGGTCGGAGCACGCCTCGAGGCCGAGGTCCACGTCGTCACGGCGCCCGTCGCCGTGACGCAGAACATCGTCACATGCATCAACAAGGCGGGCATCGAGGTGGAGCAGCTCGTGCTCGAGCAGTTCGCCGCGGCCGAAGCGGTCCTGACCCAGGACGAGAAGGAGCTCGGCATCGCGCTCGTGGACATCGGAGGAGGAACGACCGAGGTCGCGGTCTACCAGAGAGGCGCGATCGCCCACACGGCCGTCATCCCGATCGGCGGCGACCATTTCACCAACGACATCGCTGTCGTCCTGCGGGCCCCGATCAACGATGCCGAGCGCATCAAGAAGAAGCACGGCTGCGCCCTGCGGAGCGCGGTCAGCGAAGACGAGATGGTGGAGGTTCCGATGGTGGGGGGGCGGGCCCCGAAGCTCTGCCCCAGAACGACTCTCTCCGACATCCTGCAGCCGCGGGCCGACGAGCTCTTCGCGCTGATCCGCGAAGACCTGGAGAGGCTCGGGCTGGACAAGGAGATCCGGTCCGGCATCGTGCTGACCGGGGGAGGCGCGGAGCTCGAGGGGATCGTCGAGATCGCCGAGGGGCTCTTCGAGGGACCCGTGCGACGCGGCGTCCCGGCGGGCGTCGGGGGATTGACCGACGTCGTTTCGCGTCCCGAGTGGGCGACCGCGACGGGCCTCCTGCTGTACGGGCTCCGATACAAGACGGGCCGGCGCCGGACCCGCCGAGTGACGAGAATCACCGCTTCGGTTTCGAGAATGTTTCGAGAGCTCTTTTAGTGGCGGCCAGGAGAGGCCTGCGTGATGAAAAGCCTCGGCCGCCTGTAGTCCGAACCCGGAGGGAACAATCCATGATTGAGTTCGCTGCTGACGGGGAACGCCACCTCTCGATCGAGCTGGAAAGCGAGGAGGTCTCCCCGGCGGTCATCAAGGTGATCGGAATCGGGGGCGGCGGGTCTAACGCCGTCAACCGCATGATCTCGGCCGGATTGCGTGGGATGGGATACATCGCCTGCAACACCGACCTCCAGGCCCTGCGCCGGGCCACGGCGCCGACCAAGTTGCAGATCGGCTCGCGCCTGACCAAGGGACTGGGCGCGGGCGCCGACCCCGACGTCGGGAGGAACGCCGCGGTCGAGGACCAGGAGAAGCTGGCCGAGCTGATGAAGGGCGTGGACATGGTTTTCCTCGCCGCCGGTCTCGGGGGCGGAACCGGCTCGGGCGCCGGACCGGTCATCGCCAAGCTTGCCGCAGACGCCGGAGCGCTGACGGTCGCGGTCGTCACGAAGCCGTTCCTCTTCGAGGGCAAGAAAAGAATGCGCCAGGCCGAGCGCGCGGCCCGGGAGCTGCGCGACCACGTCGACACGCTGATCACGATCCCGAATCAACGGCTTCTCTCCTTCGTCGAGCAGCACACGCCTCTGAACGATTCCTTCAAGATCGCCGACGACGTGCTCCGGCAGGCGATCCAGGGGATCTCGGACCTGATCAACTGTCCCGGGGAGATCAACCTCGACTTCGCCGATGTCAAGAAGATCATGTCGGACATGGGTCGGGCGCTGATGGGGACCGCCACTGCGGAAGGGGAGAACCGCGCCATTCACGCGGCGCAGGCCGCGATCTCCTCGCCGCTGCTCGAAGACGCCTCGATCGAGGGGGCGCGGGGCATCCTCATGAACATCACCGGCGGACCGGACCTGACTCTCTTCGAAGTCAACGAGGCGGCGGAGATCATCCATCAGGCGGCGGATCCCGACGCGGAGATCCTGTTCGGCTGCGTCCACGACGAGTCCATGGCCGGCTCCGTCAAGGTGACGGTCATCGCCACCGGCTTCGACCGCGCGGAGGCGGAAGAGTCATTCGAAGAGGACTCGCGCGTGGCGGCGGCGCCCAGGGGCTCGCGGACCTTCCTGCGGGGGGACGACTCCGGCGGCTTTGGGCCCAACGCCTCTGCCCGCGACGACTTCGATATCCCCACGGTTCTGCGAAGACAGATGGACTAGGCGATTTTAGATTTTCGATTTTAGTTACGAATCCAGGGCAGAGCCGCGCCTTCGGGCCTCGTGCCCCAATCTAAAATCTAAAATCTAAAATCTAAGATTGTCTCCGCGCTTCTAGGCGCGATGATGCAGCCTGGCCGCGAGTTCCTTCTCCTTGCGGATCATCTTCTGGCGTTTCCGGCGCGCGGAATCCCGCCACTTCTTGTAGGCGTGGGCGACACGGGGATGACGGTGGAGGAATCGGCGCAGCTTCCGGCGGACCGAAGGGAAGACGAGCGAGAGAAAGATCACGCTCATCACGAAAAAGGGGATCTGCGGCATGATCGGGACCATCACGCCGATCACCCCCAGGATGAAGAAGAAGGCCGCCCAGGCGAGATTGTGTGCCTTGCTCCGCGACTTTCGCCGCGTCTTTCGCCGTGGCCTCGGCTTGGCTTCCATGCCAGGCCAGAGTCTACTTGGGCTTCGGGCTCCGAGCCCGTCCCCCGGATCCACTCCGGCCGAGAATCTCGTCGATCGAGAAGACTCTCATCGGGCCAAGGCGCAACGCCTTTATTCCGGCCTCGATCTTCTTCCGGTCCCCGACGACCACCACGACGACGGCGCGCGGATCGATGTATTGCGCGGTGACGCGGGCAATGTCCGCCGCCGTCACCCTTTGGACCCGGTCCGTGTAGGAGGCGAAGTAGTCGTCGGGGAGTCCGTAGACGACCTTCTGCTCGAGCTTTCCGGCGAGCTGGCCGGTCGTCTCGAAACCGGCCGGGTAGCGCAGGGCGAGGTAGTTCCTGGCCCTCGACAGTTCCTCTTCGGAGACCGGCTTCCGGATCGCTTCGAGCTCCGCGAAGAACTCGGCGAGAGCCGCCGCGGTCTTGTCGGTCTGAACGGCCGCGCCCGCGAAGAACGGACCCGTCGAGAGGCGGAACTCGAACGCCGAACCAGCGCCGTAGGTGTAGCCGTGCCGCTCACGGAGGTTCTGGTTCAGACGCGAGGTGAACGAGCCGCCGAGCAGCGTGTTGGCGACGATGAGCGGGAAATAATCGGGAGTGCTTCGGGGCGGACCGACGCGGCCGATTCGGATCTCCGACTGCTGGGCATCAGGCATGTCCACGAGCCAGACCGAGCGCCCACGGACCTGGTCCGCGGGGGGAACGGCCGGTGGCCGCTGCGCGTGTCCGCTCCAGGAGCCGAAAGTGGGCTCGAGAAGGGACCGTAGGGACGCTGCCGTCGCGTCCCCGGCGGCAACGATCGTAGCCCCGGCGGGCCCGTAAAAGGCCTCGTGAAAGCGCTCGAGGTCCCCGCGGATGGCCGCGCGCACGGACTGCTCCGTGCCCTCTGTCACGCGCCCGTACGGGTGGTCTCCATACAGAGCGCGGGCGAAGCCGACGCGCGCGATCGCTTGCGGCTCATCGCGCCACTGGAGAAGCTCGGTCAAGAGCTCCTTGCGGACCCGGTCGAGCTCGTCGGGAGGAAAGGTCGGACGCCGCACGACATCGGCCAGGATGGCGAGGGCCTCGTCGAGGCGCTCCGAGGGAACGCTCAGAGCGACGGTCGTCGCGTCCCATCCGGCGCTCGCCGAGAGCTCGGCCCCGAGGTGGTCCACCGCGTCGGAGAGCTCCAGGGCCGATCGCTTTCCGGCCCCCCGGTCCAGCATCTCGGCGGTCAGGTTCGCGAGGCCCGGCTTTCCCTGCGGATCCGATGCGGCTCCCGCGCGAAGGACGACGGCGACCTGGACGAGGGGCACCTTGTGGGTCTCGACGAAGAGCACCGGAATTCCGTTGGAGAGCATGAGCGTCTGGATGGCGGGAAGCTTCAGAGGCGGCGGAGGTCCCGGCGCGGGCGGCTTGGACCGGTCGGGCGCCTGCGCGGCGGCAGAAGCCAGGACGACCACGAGCAAAGCGAGAAAAGCGGCCGCTCCCTTCGCGCCGCGCTTCAACGTTGTGTCCCCTTCGCGGCGGGCGCCCGCGCGGCAAGATCGGTCTTCCCGGCCGGGACGACGCTCAGAATGACCCGGGCATCCTCCGGCAAGTACCGGCGCGCGGCCGACTGGATGTCCCGAGCGTCGAGAGACAGGTACCGGGCGCGGTCCTCGTTGTAGTAGTCGGGCCTTCCGGCGGCGAAGGCGTAGGCGTTCAACTGGTCGGCCTTGCCGCCGAATCCCCCCACGCGCTCCATGGCGTGATAGAAGGCCGCTTCGAACTGGTTGACGGCGCGCTCGACCTCGCGCGCGGCCGGGGGCGCGTTCTGGAGACCCGAGATCTCTTCCTCGACCAGCGTCTCGATCTCCGACAGGGTGTGCCCCTCTCTGGCTGTGACCGTGATCAGGAAGATCGAGGCGAGTTGCTGTGACTGCTGGACAGCCGAGACGTCCTGCGCGACCTGCAGGTCGTACACGAGGCGCCTGTAGAGCCGCGAGTTCTTTCCGGAAGCGAGGACGCCGGCCAGGACGTCCAGAGCCGCGTCTCCCGGGTGGAAATGGGACGGCGTGATCCAGGCCATGTAGAGGCGGGGGAGCTGCACGCGGTCTTCGAGAGTGATCCGCTTCTCCTCCCCCAGCACGGCCGGAGGTGCTGCGATCGGATCGACCCGCGCGCCCCGCGGGATCTCCGAGAACCACTTCTCGACGAGGCGCCGCGCCTCCTTCGGATCGATGTCGCCGGCGACCACGAGGCCCGCGTTGTTGGGTCCGTAGTAGCTCTTGAAAAAACCGACGACGTCCTCGAACCCCGCGGCCGAGAGATCTTCCATCGATCCGATCACCGGCCAGTGATACGGGTGGTTCGGCGCGAAGAGCGCCTCGGAGAGCTTGAGAGAGGCCTGGCCGTAGGGCCGGTTCTCGTAGGACTGGCGCCTCTCGTTCTTCACCACGTCGCGCTGCTGGTCCACGCGCGCCGGCGACATGACGTCCAGGAGGTAGCCCATCCGGTCTGACTCGACGAAGAGCGCGAGCTCGAGCGAGCTCGACGGCACCGTTTCCCAGTAGTCGGTCCGGTCCTCCGCCGTCGAGCCGTTGTTGTCGCCGCCCGCCGCCTCGAGGAGCTTGTCGAACTCCCCTTCCTTTACGTTTTTCGAGCCCTCGAACATGATGTGCTCGAAGAGGTGCGCGAAGCCCGTCCGGCCTGGCTTTTCGCGCGCGGATCCCACGTGGTACCAGACGTCCACGCAGACCGAGGGCACTGTGTGGTCCTCGTGGAGAATCACATTCAACCCGTTGGCCAGCGTGAACTCGGTGTAGTTGACCTCCAGCCTCTTCGGCCCGGCCGGCTCCGCCGAGAAAGCGTGAACCGCCGCAAGCAGAAACGCGGCGGCAAGGAACGGCCTCGCCAGAATCTGGATCCTCATCGGCACCTCCGACCCCACAGCCAAACCTCCCCGACGCCTACGAAATTCTCCCGTCGCGGTTTGCGGGCCGTCACCCGGAAGTGTCTACCGAGGCGCGTCAACGATGTTCATCGCAAATGTTTCAACCCTGTGAATGCTAAGCTACGGGCTCGGAGCGCCCTAGAAGACTTGCTTCCGCGTCGCTCAGAAGACAAGAACTCCGGCCAAGCTTAGTAAGCACTGACGAAGCCGAAAGAGTCTGGTAGCCCATACGAGAATCGAACTCGTGTCGCGCCGTAAAGGCGCGCCGCGGCGCAGCCGCGCCGCAAAGTCAGCCGCCTTGAGAGGGGAGCGTCGCAGGACGCGGCCCACCCGAACTCATCGCAACGGGTTGGTAGCCCATACGAGAATCGAACTCGTATTTCGGCCTTGAGAGGGCCGCGTCCTAACCGTTAGACGAATGGGCCTTAACGGGCGGGGAAATTTAGCACAGCGGTCCCTTCTTCGCCAAACTGGAGGGAATCG
>JBKPBH010000227.1:0-12662 GCA_046726795.1 Acidobacteriota bacterium | reverse complement strand
CGATCGATCCGACAGGCCCTTGACCAAAACTTCGCGGCGGACTCCTTCGGCCCGGGTGACGACCAGGCGGTCGCCGGCCCGGATTTCGCGGTGGGCCTTGGCGCGCAAGCCATTGACGTCCACCTTTCCCCCGTCGCAGGCGGCCTTGGCTTGCGACCGGGTCAGGAAGAGGCAGGCGACGTCCAGCCAGATGTCCAGGCGCATGGCCTCGGAAGAAGGCTCCGAGGCGTCCCTTTTCATCCGACTTCGGAGTCCGCCGGCTCCTCCGGCCGGTCCGGCCCGGCCGCTTCCGCGCCCTCCAACTGCTCTCTGGTCACGGCCGGCTGCCCCGGCGGAAGTGGCTCCGGCACCGAGCGTCGCGCGGCCAACCATTCCGACAGCTCCGGCGAAGCCGGTGCCGGCTCCTCCCCCGGCCGAGCCAGGAAGTGTCCCTGGGCGGCGAAGACCCGCTCCAGGAAACAGACGTCCAGGTCCTCGGCGGATTCGATCCCTTCGGCCACGAGCGCCACCGCGAAGTCCCTGGCGACGCGCGCGAGCATTTTCAGGACCGCCCGACGCCGGCGGTCTCGGCTGATTCCCCGCGTGATCGCGCTATCCACCTTGATCCAGCGCGGCGTCAGCTCGAGGCAGCAGCGCAAGGTCCCGTATCCCGACGTGATGTCATCGAGCGCGATGCCGACGCCCAGGTCGTGTGCGACTTCCAGCGCCGACCTCAAGGCCTCGAGCGACTCCACTTTTTCGACCTCCACGAGATCGAGGGCCAGGCGCGCGTAAGGAAACTGCACGCGCTCGGCCTCGGCCCCGAGGACCGACAGCTCCCGCTCGGAGCTCACGACGAGCTGCGGATTGACGTTCAAGAAAAGGGTCGACTCCGGCGGCAGGCGTCCGGCCGCCTCGAGGGCATAGACCCAAGAGAGACGCTCGAAGGCCCGCTCGATGCGCAGAGCCCTCGCCGCGGGGAAGATCTCCGAGGCTGTCCGGACAGTGCCTCCGTGCTCTCGCGCGCGCAGGAGCGATTCGAAGCCGAACGCCTCCCCCGAGCGCAGGTCGAAGATCGGCTGGAACTCGATGAAGAGGCCTCCTGAGCGCAGCACGTCGAGCAGCCACAGCGACCTCACCTGGAGACCCGCCGCCGGCAGGGGCGTCAAGTTGCCGATGGCGTCCCACTTCGTCTGCGCGGGATCCTCCGGGGCGACGCGAACCTTCTCGGCGAGCGGGCCGAGCTCTGTCTCGAGGTGCGAGAGCAACCCCTCGACGCTCCTCACGATCAGGAGACGGCGCGCGCGACCATAGACCTGAGCACGCGCCCATGCCCGCCCGATCGCGAGCGAAACGGCGCGTTCGGCCTCGGGACCGTCGGCCCGAAGAAAAATCGCGCGCGCCTTCCGCCAGCGATCAAGTCGGCCTAGAGTCTGGCCGCCCAGAACGCCCTCGGGGAGGAGCACCGCCCCTATTGTACGCCCCCCGACGAGTCGTCATCCACTCGCTTGCGGCCCATGAAAACGGACTGAAAGACGGGGTGACGGGAGATCGGGGTGAGGGCTCATCGAATCTCTTCCCGGTCTCCCCTCCTCCCGGGGTCCCCTCTCATCGTTCGCGGAGCGAGGCTAGAATCGCGGCGGAGGTAGAGATGGAAAAACCGATCGACACGATCGCGGTCGTCGCGACCCTCAACCGGATTCTCGAGACGGAGCTGGCCGGCGTCGTCCGCTACACCCACTACTCGCTCATGATCTTCGGCTACAACCGCATCCCGATCGTTTCCTGGATGCGGATGCAGGCGGCCGAGTCCTTGACGCACGCCCAGGAAGCGGGCGAGAGAATCACTCAACTCGGAGAGCACCCCTCGCTCTCGATCGGACACTTGCTCGAAACCCATCGGCATGACCTGGGCGACATCCTGCGGGAGTCCCTAGAGCACGAGAAGGCCGGCCTCGGCCATTACAAGGACCTCCTGGATCTCGTGGAGGGGCGCTCGGTGTTTCTGGAGGAGTACGCCCGCCAGATGGTGTTCCAGGAGGAGACCCACGTCGGAGAGGTCGAGAAGATGCTTCGGCGAACCGGGTAGCCCTAACAGATTGACGCCGCATTGTTCGTTATCTGATCAAGGCGGCGAAGAATCGCTCCCAGCCCAGAGGCTGACCGGGCTCTCCGTGGCCAGTCCATGGCCCCGCCCTCCTCGGGGCCGCCCTCCCGACTTCAGGCTGACTTCATTTGCTCTTGACATCGCCGGAAACTCTGAAAGACTTTCTCCTCAGCGAACTCCCATGGATGACGGCGAATGTCTGTCCCTAGGTAGTGGATCTCCCCGACGGCGGCCCCCGCCTTCGGCGGCCCGGGAACGATGAACATCCGGTCCCCGCTCGCCGCCGAACTCGAGGGCAGGAAAGGAGAGTGACCGTCATCGGCAGTGTGTTCCGTCCAAGAGCCTGTTTCATCCTGGAACCAAAGACAGGGATATCCCGCCTGATCTCTGATCGCGCGAAGATGCCCTCCACTGCGTTGGTAGTCGAACGAACAAGGAGGAGAACGATGCTACCCAGGTTGAGGCGTCCCTTCGGTTTTGCCCTCGCGTCCGGTCTCACGCTCGCCCTGCTTCCGGATCCGGCCCGCGCCCAGGTCGTTGTCAAGGTCAATGACACGGTCAACTTTCGTCTCGGATTCCAGCTCCAGGGCTGGGGAGAATACCTCCAGGACCCGGTCAGCGAGGGGTATCAGCAGAGCTTCAAGATCCGGCGCGTGCGCTTGATCCTGGCCGGCAACATCGCCAAGGACGTGTCGTTCTTCTTCCAGACCGACAATCCCAACATGGGCGCGACCGTCGGCACGGCGACCAAGGCGCTGAACGCAGGGTTTCTCGTTCAGGATGCCTTTGGGGAGTGGAAAGTCCTCGGGAACGACTACCTGATCCTGGATTTCGGCAAGATGCTGATGCCCTTCACGCGAAACTCTCTCCAGAGCACGTCCTCCCATCTCGCGCTCGACGGCGGGACCTGGACCTTCCTGCAGAGCGCGCCTCTCCAGGGGGACGCCGGGCGAGACCTCGGATTGCAGATCAAGAGCTATCTCGCCGGCGACCATCTGGAATTTCGCGGCGGCGTGTTCGACGGCTTCCGGGCGCCCGCCAACGCCGGCGGCGCCGGATCGCGAAACCCGCCACGCTTCGTGGGCCGACTCGTCTACAACTTCTTCGATACGGAGAAGGGTTACGTCCCCGTCGGGACGAACCTCGGGAAGAAGAAGATTCTGGCGATCGGCGGCGGCTACGACACGCAGGGCGGGTTTACCTCTCCGGCAACGAGCACGACTCCCGAGGGCAAGGGCTACGAGGCCTACGGCGGAGACTTCATGATCGACTGGCCGTTCGGGCCAGGCGACGCGAAGACGGGTCGGGACGCCGTGACGGCGCACGTCGACTACATCCACTACGACGGCGGCTGCCGCGCCAACGCGGCGGGGGTCGTGCAGAGCAACTGCCTCATCCCGGGCTTGCCCAAGGAGGAGGAGGTCTTCACCGATCTCGGCTACTTCAGCCATGTCCTGAACATTCAGCCCTTCGTGCGGTTCGAGGCCCTCAGGTTCAAGGATCCGTCGAGGCAGACCGGCAATATCCGCCGCTACATGGGAGGGCTCAACTACTACGTCACGCCGGCCGCACAGAACTTGAAGATCACGGCCGCTTTCGAGCGGATCGTGCCGAACACGAAGCCGGCGACGGCCGCGATCAAGAACACGAACCACTTCGTGCTTCAACTGCAGTTCTACTATTTCTAGGACCCGGACCGTCGGCCAAGGAGGAGAGATGAAGAACAAGCGCAAAGACGGATTGACGCGCCGGCAGTTCGCGAAGTTGACGGGGGCGGGAGCCCTCGCCACCGGGGTGGGGGCCAATTTTCTCTTTCCCGAGCGGGCCGCGGCGCAGCAGAAGACCCTGAAGCTCGTGCAGTGGAGCCACTTCGTCCCCGCGTACGACAAGTGGTTCGACAACACCTACACCAAACAATGGGGCGAAAAGAACAACACCAACGTCGTCGTCGACCACATCGCCATCGGTGAGATCAACGCCCGGGCCGCCGCGGAGGTTTCCGCCAAGAAGGGGCACGACCTGTTCATGTTCCTGTCCCCCCCGGCCGCCTACGAGAAGCAGGTCATCGACCACAAGGAGGTCTACCAGGAGGTCGAGAAGAAGAACGGAAAGGCGATCGACCTGGCCGTCAAGTCCACCCTGAACCCCAAGACCAAGAAGTACTTCGCCTTCTCGGACTCCTACGTCCCCGACCCCGGCGATTACCGCAAGGACCTCTTCGAGAAGGTCGGCTATCCCAATGGCCCCGACACCTGGGACGACCTGCTCAAGGCCGGCAAGAAGATCAAGGAGCAGTTCGGCAATCCGGTGGGGATCGGCCTGTCCCAGGAACTTGACACGAACATGGCGATGCGGGCGCTCCTCTGGTCTTTCGGCGGAGCCGAGCAGACGGCTGACGGGGCGCCTGCGCTCAAGTCCAAGAATACGATCGAGGCCGTCAAGTTCATGCGCGAGCTCTACAAACAGTGCGAGACGCCCGAGGTCTTCACGTGGGATCCCTCCTCGAACAACCGCGGCATCCTCTCGGGCAAGCTCTCTTTCGTCCTGAACGCGATCTCAGTGACGCGGACGGCCGAGAAGGACAACCCCGAGATGTCGAAGTCGATCCAGGTCGCCCAGGCGCTGAAGGGCCCCGTGCGGCGGATCGCGGCAGAGCACGTCATGGACTGCTACGTGATCTGGGACTTCGCGGAGAACAAGGACGGCGCCAAGAAGTTCCTCGCGGACTACATCGGGGCGTTCGGAGAGGCCTTCAAGGCGAGCGAGTTCTACAACTTCCCCTGTTTCCCCGCGACCGTTCCGGATCTGAAGTCTCAGATCGCCAACGACTCGAAGGGAGTTCCTCCCGACAAGTACAAGGTGCTCGGCAACGTCCTCGACTGGGCGACCAACGTGGGATACCCCGGCTACGCGACCGCCGCGATCGACGAAGTCTTCAACACGTTCGTTGTTCCGACGATGTTCGCCAAGGCGGCGCGCGACGAGATGACTCCGGAGGCCGCGGTGGACGCGGCGGACAAAGAGGTGAGGCGGATCTTCGACAAGTGGAAGTAAGCTCCCCTGCATGGCGATTGTCGAAACGAGGGGACTCACAAAGAACTTCAAGGCAGGGCAGGCGGCAGCGGTCAAGAACGTGAATCTGGAGAGCCGGGAGGGCGAGTTCCTCGTCCTCCTCGGCCCCTCCGGCTCCGGCAAGACGACACTCCTGCGGATGATCGCGGGTCTCGAGGAACCCACCTCGGGCGAGATCCGGATCGGCGGGGTGGTCGTCAACGACATGACTCCCCGCGAGCGCCGGATCGCGATGGTCTTCCAGAGCTACGCCCTCTACCCGCACTTGACGGTGCTCGGCAACATCGTGTTCCCGCTGAAGGCCCGCGGCATGGGGCGCTCGGAGCGGGAGAAGAAGGCCGACTGGGCGGCGAACCTCCTCGGCATTCGGCATCTGCTCGACCGAAAGCCCCGGGAGCTCTCGGGCGGGGAGCGCCAGCGCGTCGCCCTGGCACGGGCCATCGTGCGCGAGCCCTCCCTCTTCCTGCTCGACGAGCCCCTCTCGAATCTCGATGCCAAGCTGCGGGCCTCAGCCCGCGAAGAGCTCGAACAATTCCAGCGGCGCGTCGCCACGACGACGATCTACGTCACCCACGACCAGGTCGAGGCGATGGCGATGGGCGACCGGATCGCCGTCATGAACTTCGGCGAGGTCCGCCAGATCGGGACGCCCGCCGAGGTCTACGACGACCCGGCCGACACCTTCGTCGCGACGTTCCTGGGCTCTCCCCCGATGAACCTGGTCGAGCACGGCGATGTCGTCATCGGCTTCCGCCCCGAGCATTTCTTCCCTGTGACGCACCTGGCCGGTCGGGCGGCGGTGCCCGAGGACCTTCGTGCCGGCGAAACGGAAGGGCCGTACGTCCCCCTGCACTTCCGGATCAGCCACGAGGAATACCTTGGGGCCGAACGGATCCTCTACGGGGACCTCCAGGACAGCCGGTTCGAGGCGAAGAAGGTCATCTCGCGCATGTCGTCCACGCACGGCGCCCGCTTCGAGACCGGGAGCGTGCACGCCTTCGCCGTCCCGGAGCAGCACTTGAAGTTCTTCGACCGCGCGAAGGGGACCCGGACGGCCCGCGTCCCGCTCGTCCCCGCCGAATCGCTGTGAGCGCCCTGGGGCGGCAGCGCTGGCTCGGGCCGGCGATGTTCCTGCCCGCGATCCTCTACGTCGCGGCCCTCGTCGGCGTTCCCTTCGCCCTGGCCTTTCTCTACTCGGTGGGCGACGTCAAGGTCGGGAGCGTCGGCTACCACTTCGTGGGCCTGGAGAACTTCCGGTCTGTCCTGCAGAGCCCGGCGTTCCGCACGGCCTTGCGCAACTCCTTCGTCTTCACCCTCTCATCGCAGGTGCTGGTGCTCGTCGGCGCGACCATCCTGGCGCTCGCCCTCAAGGACGCTTTCCGCGGCCGGGGGTTCATCCGCTTTCTGATCCTCCTGCCGTGGGTGGCGCCGGTGTCGATCGGCTCGATCGGGTGGAAATGGATCCTCGATTCCCTCTACAGCGTCATCAACTGGGTCTTGATCCGCTTCCACCTCGCCAACGAGTTCTCGCCGCCGATGTGGCTCGGGGAGCCGAAGCTCGCGATGCTTTCCGTGATTCTCGTCCACACCTGGCACATGCTCCCCTTCGCGACGGTCATCATCCTCGCGGGTTGGACCGCGCTTCCCAAGGACATCCCCGAGGCCGCCGCCGTGGACGGCGCCGGATTCTTCCGACGTCTTTTCCAGATCGAGATCCCGATGATGAGACCGATCATGAACGTCGCAGTCCTGTTCGGCGTCATCTTCACGTTCACCGACATGACGGTCGTGTACATCCTGACCCGGGGAGGCCCCTACGACACGACACAGGTTCTGCCGGCGCTCGCGTTCTTCACCGGCGTCCTTGGCAGCGACCTCGCGGAGGGTGCCGCGATTTCCATTTTCGTCGTTCCTCTTCTGGTCGTCGTGGCCTGGCTGATGCTCCGGACAGCGCACCGCGCGGAGGTCACGTAGGTTGGCCGCGCTCTCGAAAAGCAGCCGGCGCATCCTCGGCGGGATCGTCCATTGGATCGTCCTCGCGGCTTTCGCCGTGCTGCTCGCCTTCCCCTTCTACTGGATGTTCATCACGAGCTTCAAGAGGACGTCCGACCTCTACAACCTGAAGAACAATCCCTTCATCTTCAACGAGCGACCGACGCTCGAGCACTTGAAGCTTCTGTTCAACGAGACGCTCTTCCTGCGCTGGCTCGGCAACACGGCGTTTGCCGGGCTCTGCGTCGTCACGATCACGCTACTCCTCGCGGTCCCGGCCGCCTATGCCCTGACCCGCCTGACCGGCCGCTGGGGACAGCGCGTCGGAATCGGCATCTTTCTGACCTATCTCGTGCCGCCGACCCTGCTCTTCATCCCGCTGTCCCGGATCGTGGCCACGCTGGGGTTACAGGACTCGCTCTGGTCCATCATCCTCGTCTATCCCTCTTTCACGATCCCCTTCTCGACGTGGCTGCTCATGGGATTCTTCAAGTCGATTCCCGGGGAGCTCGAGGACGCGGCCATGGTGGACGGATTGAGCCGCTTCCAGGCTTTCCTGAAACTCGTGATCCCGATCTCGCTGTCCGGAATCCTGACGGTCGTGATCTTCACCTTCACGCTCGTGACCCAGGAGTTCGTCTACGCGCTGACCTTCATCTCCTCTGCGGCCCACGAGACGGTCGGCCTGGGCGTGCCGGTCTTCCTGGTGCGCGGCGACGTCTACTACTGGGGCTCGCTGATGGCCGCGTGCCTGATCGCCTCCCTGCCGATCGCCGTTCTCTACAACCTCTTCCTCGACCGGTTCATCGCCGGCTTCACCGTGGGGTCGGTCAAGTGACCGCGCGGCTTTCGGCTAGCCTCCGCGTCGGTTTCATCGGTCTGGGCACGATGGGCAGCGGCATGGCCCGCAATCTCGCGAAGGCCGGGTTTCCGCTCACGGTCTCGACGCGCACGTTCGAAAAGGCGGAGGCTCTGGCGCGAGAGGTTCCGGGCGTCCGGGCGGTCGCGACTCCCGAGGAGGTGGGCCGTGAGAGTGACATCGTCGTCTCGTCCGTTCCCGACGCGCCGGAGGTCGAGGAGGTCCACCTGGGCGGGCGGGGCACGGCGGCCGGCGCCGCCCGCGGGGCGATCGTCATAGACACCTCCACGATCGCGGCGGAGGCCGCCCGCGCCGTCGGGCAGAGGCTCTCGGAGAAGGGGATCGCCTTCCTCGACGCGCCCGTTTCCGGCGGACAGAAGGGAGCGATCGAGGGGACTCTGACCTTCTTCGTGGGGGGCGACGCCGCTGCCCTCGAGAAGGCGCGTCCGGTCCTCCAGGCGATGGGCAAGCGGATCACGCACCTCGGGCCCTCGGGCGCGGGCCAGCTCGGCAAGGCCGCCAACCAGATCCTCGTCGGCGTCAATCTCATGGCGGTCTCCGAAGCCCTCTGCTTCGCGAAGAAGGCGGGCCTCCCGCTCCCCGCGCTCCATGAGGCCTTGACGTCCGGCGCCGCCAATTCCTGGGCCCTCGAGGTGCTGGGCAAGAAGATGATCGAACGGGATTTCAAGCCCGCCTTCGCCGTCAAGCACCAGCAGAAGGACCTCGCGATCGTGCTGAAGACTTCGCGCGAGAAGCGGCTGCCGCTCCCCGGCGTGGCGCTCGTTCATCAGCTCCTGACGGCCCTCGAGGCCGAAGGGCGCGGCGACGACGGCACACAGGCGCTCTACACACTCTACGAAAAACTCGGAAAAGAATAGTTACGACCTCGTCGTGATCGGCGGCGGTATCGTCGGGCTCGCCGCCGCCTACGAGCTCCTGTCGCGCAAGCCGCGGCTTTCGCTGGCGGTCCTCGAAAAGGAGCCGGAGCTGGCCACGCACCAGACCGGGCACAACAGCGGCGTGCTGCACGCCGGCCTCTACTACGCGGCCGGCTCGCGCAAGGCCCGGCTCTGCCGCGAGGGAAAGGCCGCGCTCGAGCGTTTCGCCGACGAGCACGGCATCCCCTTCGAGCACTGCGGGAAGCTCGTCGTCGCTCTCACGGAGGAGGAGCTGCCGCAACTGGCCGCCATCCGCGACCGCGCCATCGCCAACGGGGTCGAGGGGCTCGAAGAGGTCGGCCCCGAGCGCATCCGCGAGATCGAGCCGCACGCCGCCGGGATTCGCGCCCTCTGGTCTCCGAACTCGGGAATCATCGACTTCCGGAGGGCGGCGCTCGCCTACGCCGCCGAAATCCGCTCGCGGGGCGGCGAGATCCTGACGGGGAGACAGGTGAACGGGATCGCGGCGCGCGGCGCCGGGTGGACCGTTGCGACCGGCGCGGGCGAATTGGCCTGCCGATCACTCGTGACCTGCGCCGGGCTTCACTCCGACCGCGTGGCCGCGATGACCGGAGCCCGAGGAGACGAGCGGATCGTTCCGTTTCGCGGCGATTACTACCGATTGAAGCCCGAGGCGCGAGGCCTCGTCCGCGGGCTCATCTATCCGGTCCCCGACCCCCGCTTCCCCTTTCTCGGCGTTCACTTCGGACGCACGATGGAGGGCGAGGTGCGCGCGGGGCCCAACGCCGTCCTCGCCTTCGCCCGCGAAGGTTACCGGCGCTCCGACTTCTCACCGACGGACGTCTTCCAGACGCTCGCGTTTCCCGGGTTCCGACGCCTCGCCCGCCGCAACTGGAAGACGGGCCTGGCGGAGCTGTGGCGCGACTGGTCCAAGGCGGCCTTCACGGCGAGACTCGCCCGCTACATCCCCGAGATCCGCGAGGAGGACCTCCTCTTCGGTCCCTCCGGCGTCCGCGCGCAGTCGGTGGCCTCCGACGGAACCCTCGTAGAGGACTTCTCGATCGGCGAGAGCCCGAACGCCCTACACGTCCGCAACGCCCCCTCCCCGGCCGCCACGGCCTCTCTCGCCATCGGCAGCGAGCTCGCGGAGATGGCTATCGCTCGCTTGGACCTGGCTTGAAGCGGGCCCGGCGACGGAACGCGGCGACGGCGTAGACCGCCGCGTTGACGGCGACGACCAGCCCGGCCAGGAAGCGCTGCGTCGAGGAGGTGAGCCCTTCGGGATAGATGACAAGGAGCAGATGGCGCGTGACGAAGTCTCCTTCGTAGGGCGCCCCGCCGGCGAGTCGCCGGAAATGATTCTCGAGCGGTGTGAGCGGGCACACGCCGCTCGTCGCCTCGACGACCGCGGCCCACGCGGCCGCGGGTAAATGGACCCACGCCGCGCGAGGCCAGCGCAAGGAGAGGACGCCTCCTCCGAACGCAAACAGGATAAAAAGGAAGTGGACGAGAACGACGATGTCCGCAAGCAGTTGGTACAACTCGTGTCCGGAGGCGTAGAGCGATCGGATACTGCTTACGTCATCGCGAAAGCGTGCGGCCGGAGAGGGACGCGTCGAGGATCTCGATGGGATGGGCCGACGGCAGGAGCTTGCCGCGCTGGCGCAGCAGTTTCTGGATCTGAAGCGTGCACCCCGGGTTCGCGGAAGCGAGGTACTCGGCAGCGACGGAGAGCACGTTTTCCACCT
Source organism: Acidobacteriota bacterium (assembly GCA_046726795.1). Classification (GTDB taxonomy): domain Bacteria; phylum Acidobacteriota; class Thermoanaerobaculia; order UBA5066; family Gp7-AA6; genus JAWOLE01. Next base: position 2,006 of record JBKPBH010000227.1, on the reverse strand, counting down.
TGCGCGCGCCGATCTCCTGGGCCGACTCGGGCTCGACCAAGTTGTAGATCCCGGCGCTGGGCGGCGGTGGCGAAGTGGGAGGCGGCCCAGGGCTTGACGCCGAGAGCAGGCGCGAGATCCAAGAGCCGCAACCCGCCCTGCGTTCTGGCCAGCCAGGCCAGGGCGAGTCTGGCGGGCGTCTGGCGCTTGCGGGTCCAGTCGCTGTCGATGCTTCCGAACTCCCGCGCGGTGGCCCCAAGAATCCGGTAACCACAAGACTGTTACTCGACATCCGGAAAGACGTCATAGACATAATCGTGCGCGGCCAGCGCGGCACGGCTCGAGGAGCCTGCTGCCACGCGCCTCACGATCTCCTCGCGGGGCAGATCGAAAATCGCCTCCAGAATCTGCGCGCGCTCCTGCTCGCTGGCCTGTCCCACGATGAAAAGGACACGGGCGCTGTGCTGGATGTAGCGGGGCGACAGCAGCTGCCGCTTCAGCAGCTCCATGATCACGGGTGCCTTAGCGCGGTCGAAACGGCCGGGGTCGCCGCGGCGATCCAGCTCGGCGAAAAACGCGTACGTCCACTCGTTGTGGTAGCCCCAGAGCTTCTGGAACAATTCCGGCGTAAAGCGGGTGCCGGCCGAAACGCGCTCGGCGCTTTCGGCCGGTTCAACGCCATCCTCCGTCAGCACGGGCCGCTTGAGGTAGCCGTCCCTGGTGATGACCGCCTGGTGATGAACGAGTGTCCATAGCCAGGTGACGTCGATCCGGTAAGTGGCAAGGTCGTTCATGAACCGAAGCTTGAGCTCGTAGTCGTCGATGGCAGCGGCAAAGTTGCCGTTGAGGATCTGGAAGCCGTAGTTCGCCGCCATATAGAAGGCGTGCTGAATGTGCTCGATCGTGATCTCGCCCTTTGGCACAGCATAGATCGCATCCCAAAGCTCCTGGCTGAAAAGCGCTTCTGGAGTGTCGAGCTTTCGCTTGTCGATAACCATGGGCGTGATTTTGCCTTGCGCGTCGAGAAGGCCCCGGGATCGCAGCAGCTGACGCTCCGCGTCCGAGAGGCCGCTCCCGACCGTCGGCACTGGTTTGCCCTTCACGTCCGCCGTCTCGAGCCGTGCATCGAGAAGTGATTGCAGCCGCGCCAGAGGGGTGCGCAAGGGTGTGTTGCCCGCCGCCACGTAGGCCGGTTCCGGGCTGGCCACCCAGCTTTGCCGATAGGCGTCATAGAGCCGTCCCTTCACCTGGCCAGCGAGAATGTCTTCCAGTGTGGGGGTCTGACCGGCCGCAAGCGGCTCCTCTGGTAGCAAAGCCAGACCCAGAAGACGCTCGCGTACCTTGTCCACCACCATTGCCCGCAGCGCGAGCGGGTTGTATCGCGAGCGACCGTACGGATCGCCGGACTGGTAAATCATCACCGCCGCCATGCCGCCGATGGGGGCCGCCGTGCTGAGCTCCCCATTCTTCATGCCGGCCATCATCATCAGCAGCGCGTTGTAGCGTTGATAGGCGATCATGTTGGGCGACGCCATGCCGATCGTCTGCGGATCAGGAAAGACGCCCTCGGCATCGTCCTTCCAGATCTCGATCAGGCTGCCCAAGTAGTCCCAGCGGCCGACGTTCATACCAAGCAGCCTGCGTCGCAGCACCCACGCGATGGCCGCCAGGGAACGGTCGGCGTTGCCTTCCTCGTACAGCATCTTGATCTTCATCGTGCCGACGGGCACGCCAATGATCCCCTCCATCCGCGCCAGCAGCTTTTCCACGATCAGGGCTTCCCGTGGAGTCTGCAGCTTCGGAATGTAGAAATAGATGCCGGTGCCGGCCCGATGCAGCGCCTCGTAATTGTTGACGACCCAAAGGACGACAATGGCGATCATGCCGGGCGCCGGCTCGCCGTCCACGGTGACGTGGTCGTAGCGCACGTGGATGCTGGGTGGGCGGCCGAAGCGCGTCGGCCATTTCTCGGGAGGGGTGTTGATTGCGTAAATCCGTTTTTTCCCTTTCTTCACCACCTCATAAGG
>JBKPBH010000226.1:0-8850 GCA_046726795.1 Acidobacteriota bacterium | reverse complement strand
CGCGCATCGAGAGATACGAAGCCCTCCTCGCCGACAAGGGGCCCGACGTGCGCGGTGAGACGCAGGAGCTGTTCATCCCGCCCGGGCCGCGCCTGGGAGACGTCGTCGTCCGCGCCGAAGGAGTGCGCAAGGCTTATGGAGAGCGCCTCCTCATGGAAGACCTCGCCTTCGACCTGCCGCGGGGCGGCATCGTCGGCGTCATCGGAGCAAACGGCGCCGGAAAGACGACCCTGTTCAAGATGATCGTGGGGCAGGAAAAGCCTGAGGCCGGGAAGCTCGCGATCGGCGAGACGGTCGTCCTCTCCTACGTGGACCAGGACCGCGATCGTCCCGTCCCCTCGCGCACGGTGTTCGAGGAGATCTCCGGGGGTGAAGATCGAATCGTCGTAGGCAAGCGCGAGATCCCCGCGCGAGCTTACGTCTCGATGTTCAACTTCAAGGGACCCGACCAACAAAAGAAGATCGCCGATCTTTCCGGTGGCGAGATGAACCGCCTCCATCTGGCGCGGACCCTGAAGCGCGGTGGAAATGTCCTCCTCCTGGACGAGCCGACCAACGATCTCGACGTGGACACGCTGCGAGCGCTCGAGGAGGCGTTGACGAGCTTCGCCGGATGCGCGGTCGTTATCAGCCACGACCGCTGGTTCCTCGACCGCATCGCCACACACATTCTGGCCTTCGAAGGCGAAAGCCGCACGGTCTGGTTCGAGGGGAACTACCAGGAATACGAAGCGGACCGCAAGCGCCGTCTCGGCCTCGAAGCGGATATGCCGCACCGGATCAAATACAAGAAGCTAGTGACACCTTGAGCACGGGGCCCTCGGTCGTGCCCTCGGTACCGTAGGGGCGGCCCTTGCGGCCGCCCGCCTCCCGTCGTGGTCAACGGTTCGTTGTCGCGGGCGGGGTCAAGCCCCGCCCCTACGGCGTGAGAAGCACCGGAGACGAAGAGGATTCAGGACGAAGCTGGCCTTACCGGCGCCCCAGAAGCGCGACGCCCACCCCCACGATGCCGATGAGCGCGATCACCTTGAAGATCGGGAAACGGCGGCGGCGCGGCGGCGGAGCGACGCGTTCCATCCACTCCTCGGCCATCGCGGCACCCTTGTTCGCGAGGAGCTCGAGCAGCTCGGCCCCCTGCTTGCGCGCTTCGTCGTAGAGCTTCTGCCCCCGCTCGACGACCTCCTCCTTGACGTCGTCGAGATCCGCCCGAGTCTTCTTCAAACCCTTGCCGAGGCTTTCGCGCGCGTCGTCGAGATACTCGTCGGGGTCGAACTTGCGGCGGCGGATGCTCTCGATGGCGATCGGCAGCACGACCTTCGTGACGAGGGGGATCAAGACCGGCGCGAGCGCCCTGGCTGTGTCGCGAGGCAGGTTGCTACGACGAGACATGAGGATTCCTCCCAGCGCCATTAAAGCAGATTTCGTGCCGGATGGAGGAGAATCGGATGATCGGAGGATCGGGTGACGGAATGTTCGTGATCACGGCGCTCCTGGCGGCGGCCTGGCTCTTTGCGCCGGCATCGGGCGGCGTCGAGGCGGTGGTCCTGGGGATCGCTCAGGATGGCGGCGTGCCGCATTTGGGATGCCGGCAGAGGCTTTGTGTCGAAGCGCGGCGGGATCCCGCAAAGAGGCGATTCGTCTCCTCGCTCGGGCTCGTGGACGCGGTGGCCGGGAAGCGCTTCGTGATCGACGCGACACCGGATTTCGAGTCCCAGGTCGAGCGGCTCGGAGGACTGCCCGACGGGATCCTGCTGACCCACGCTCACATCGGACACTACCTCGGGCTCGCGCAACTCAGCCGCGAGGTCGCGAACACCCGCGCGATGCCCGTCTTCTGCACGTCGTCGATGGCCCGCTTCCTGCGCGAGAACAGTCCGTGGAGCCGCCTGGTCGAGCGCGGCAACGTGGCGATCCGCGAAATCCAGCCGGATGTCGAATTCGCGCTGACCGGCTCCCTGCGCGCGACGCCCGTGCGGGTTCCGCATCGGGACGAGGATTCCGACACGGTGGCCTATCTCGTCAGCGGCCCTTCTCGCAGGCTCCTCTGGCTGCCCGACATCGATAAGTGGGAGAAGTGGGACAAGCGAATCGAAGACGTCGTCCGGACCGTGGACCTGGCCTTCCTGGACGGCACGTTCTTCTCGGCCGAAGAAATCCCCGGGCGCTCGATCGCGGAGATACCTCACCCGCTCGTCCCCGAGACGGTCTCGCGTCTGTCGAGCCGCCAGGGCGCCGCGAGCGTCTTCTTCATCCACTTGAACCACACGAATCGTCTCCTCTGGGATGCGAGCGAGGTTCGGCGGCTTCGCGACAACGGGTTTGGCATCGCCTTCGAGGGCCAGCGCCTGCCCCTCTGATCACTGGAACCGGTCCGGTCGGGCGGGATAAGATCTTGTTGAGTTCTCATGCCTCTAACTCCCGGTTCGCGTCTCGGGCCCTACGAGATTCTCGCCCCGCTGGGAGCTGGCGGGATGGGCGAGGTGTACCGGGCCCGGGATTCGCGGCTGGGGCGGGAGGTCGCGGTCAAGGTCCTTCCCGCGGAGCTTTCCTCGGATCATGACCGCGTCCGACGATTCGAGCAGGAGGCCCGGTCGGCCTCGGCCCTCGACCACCCCGGCATCGTCACCATTTACGACATCGGCTCGGCGGACTCGACGCTCTACATTGCCATGCAGTACATCGACGGCAAGACGCTGCGCGAGCTCTTGGCTTCCGGTCCGCTGCCGCACAAGAAAGTGCTCGAAATCTCCGTGCAGATCGCCGAGGGGCTGGCCAAGGCCCACGCCGCCGGGATCATCCATCGCGACTTGAAACCCGAGAACGTGATGGTCTCCCGGGACGGCTTCGTCAAGATTCTCGACTTTGGCCTGGCCAAGCTGACCGCGCCGCCGAATCGAGAGCAGGTCTCCGAGCTCCTGACCGCGATGGCCGACACGCGTCCGGGAATCGTCATGGGTACGGTCGGCTACATGTCACCGGAGCAGGCGAGCGGCAAGGAGCTCGACTTCCGGTCGGACCAGTTCTCCTTAGGCTCGATCCTCTACGAGCTCTCGACGGGCAAGCGCGCGTTCCAGCGTTCGACGACCGCCGAGACGCTCACGGCGATCATCCGCGAGGAGCCGGAGCCGGTCGTCGCAATCAACCCCCGGGCCCCGGCCCCGTTGCGCTGGATCGTCGAGAGGTGCCTCGCCAAGGACCCGGAGGAGCGCTTCGGAACGACCCGCGACCTCGCCCGCGACCTCGCGAGCATCCGGGACCACCTTTCGGATGCGGTCCTCGTTTCCGGGGAAGCGCAGCCGGTTGCGCCGGTTGCCCGCCGGATACGCGCCTGGCCTTTCCTTGCCGCCGCGGGAGCCCTCGCCGCGGTCGCTCTCGCCTCTTACTCTCTGGGAAGAAAGGCCGAGAAGACACCGCCTCCCTCCTTCCGGCAGCTGACCTTCCGGAGGGGGGCGATTTCCTCCGCCCGCTTCGCCCCTGACGGCCAGACGGTGCTCTATGGCGCGTCGCTCGAAGGCAAGCCAACGGAGATCTTCGTGAGCCGCCCGGAAAGCCCGGAGTCCCGTCCCTTCGGGATGACGGGGGCTTCCGTGCTCGCCATCTCGAAATCCGGGGAGCTGGCTCTCTCGCTCGGGCAACACATCGTCGGGCCGTTCATGGCAAGCGGGACTCTGGCCCGCATGAGCGTGGCCGGCGGCGCCGCGCCGCGCCAGATTCTCGAAGACGTGCAGTGGGCCGACTGGACGCCGAATGGAGCAACCCTCGCCATTGTCCGCGAAGGGAGCGGCCGCAACCGCCTCGAGTTCCCGATTGGTAAGGCTCTTTTCGAGACCGCCGGATGGATCAGCCACCTGCGTGTCTCGCCAGGGGGGAACGAGGTCGCCTACATCGACCATCCCGCGCGGGGAGACGACGGCGGATCGGTCGCCATTGTGGACCGCTCCGGAAAACGAAGGAACCTCTCCGAATCCTTCGAAACAGCGCAGGGCCTCGCCTGGGCGCCGAGCGGCGACGAAGTCTGGTTCACGGCGGCAAAGAGCGGGGCCAACCGCGCCCTTTATGCGGTGAATCTCTCGGGCAGGCAGCGGCTTCTGACGCGCGCGCCCGGGGTCCTGACTCTTTACGACGTCTCGAGCGGCGGCCGTGTCCTGGTGACGCGCGATACCAATCGGCAGGAGCTGCTCGGACGCTCCGCCGGCGAGCAGAAGGAGCACGACCTCTCCTGGCTCGACTGGTCAAACGCCTCCGACATTTCCGCCGACGGGAAGACGCTTCTCTTCTCCGAGGCCGGCGAGGGTGGCGGGGCGGGCTACTCCGTCTATCTCCGCAGCACGGACGGGTCGCCGGCAGTTCGGCTCGGGGAGGGCAGCGCCCAGGCTCTATCGCCCGACGGGAAGTGGGCGCTCGCGATCACCCGGATCGCCTCCGAGCCGCAGATCGTCCTGTATCCAACCGGCACGGGGGAGACGAGGACTCTCCCGCGCGAGGGTCTGGTGACGCAACTTGCCGACTGGCTGCCGGATGGAAAACAGATCATGATGACCGCGAGCGAACCGGGGCGCGGATCGCGCCTTTATCTCCGGGACATCTTTGGCGGAAAGCCGCGCGCCATCACTCCGGAGGGCTACTCGAGTTTTCCGAGAACCGTCTCGCCCGACGGCAAGCTCGTTGCGGTTCGGGGTCCCGACCAGAGGCTCTATCTGTACACGCTCGCCGGAGGCGAACCGTCGGCGATTCCCGGCCTGACCGCTGAGGACACCCCGACGGCGTGGAGCGCCGACGGCCGCTTCCTCTACGTCTATCGGCGCCGGGAGCTACCGGCAAAGGTGTACCGGCTGGAAATCACGGGCGGCCGGAAGGAGCTCTGGAGAGAGCTCATCCCTTTCGACGCAGCGGGCGTGCGCGCTATCTCGCCGCCTCTGGTGACGCGGGACGGCGAGACCTACGCCTACGCCTACATCCGCACGCTCTCCGACCTCTATCTGGTCGAAGGACTCAAGTAGATTCCGGGTTCGGGCCCCTGCCATACTTCTTGCATGGATTCCGGCCCTTCGCCTGTCCTTCCCTGGCGCGGCACGCCGCGGCATCCGGCCAGCATGCCGGAAGGCTATTGGCGGACCGTCGTCTGGCGTGGCCTGAGACTGCGTTGTCCGGTGTGCGGCAAGGGAAAGCTCTTCAAGAGCTACTTCGTCATGAACCCGGCCTGCTCCTGCTGCGGCGTCTCGTTCGCCCGGGAGCACGGACAGTGGGTCGGCTCGCTCGACATCAACACCCTCGTAACGGCATTCGTCCTCATGATCGGCGCGGGCTTCGGCCCACTCTGGTCGCTATCAACGAGCCTGATCGTTTGGTGCTCGGCCGCCGTGCTCGTTCCCATCGCCACCTTCCGATTCAGCCGCGGTCTCTGGACCGCGATCGTGCATCTGACCGGCGGTGTTTACTAAGACAACCTGCGTCTCAGGAGATCCGCGGCCACGACTAAGAAGTAATCTCTTCGAATCCTTCTAGGATCGCGGGATAAGATCCTCGGGAAAACATAATGTCGCTCTCCCCCGGTTCGCGGCTCGGGCCCTACGAGATCGTTTCCCCGCTCGGCTCGGGCGGAATGGGCGAGGTCTACCGTGCCCGGGATTCGCGGCTCGGCCGGGAAGTCGCTGTCAAGGTGCTTCCCGGCGACGTCTCGGCCGATCAGGACCGCGTCCGCCGGTTCGAGCAGGAGGCGCGGTCGGCCTCCGCCCTCGACCACCCCAACATCATCACGATCTACGACATCGGCTCGGCGGACTCGACCCTCTTCATCGCCATGCAGCTCGTCGAAGGCAAGACTCTCCGGGAACTTCTCGCTTCCGATCTGCTGCCGACGAAGAAAGTGCTGGAAATCGCCGTCCAGATCGCCGACGGGCTCGCCAAGGCTCATGCCGCCGGGATCATCCACCGGGATTTGAAGCCGGAGAACGTGATGGTCTCCAAGGACGGCTTCGTCAAGATCCTCGACTTTGGCCTGGCCAAGCTGACGGCGTCGGAGGGTGGAGAGCATCTTTCCGAGGGCCCCACGGTGATGGCCGACACCCGCCCGGGGACCGTGATGGGCACGGTTGGCTACATGTCCCCGGAGCAGGCGAGTGGCAGGCTGTTGGACTTCCGGTCAGATCAGTTCTCTCTGGGCTCGATCCTCTACGAGCTCTCGACCGGGAAGCGCGCCTTCCAGCGGAACACGTCGGCCGAGACGCTCACGGCAATCATCCGCGAAGAGCCCGAGCCGCTCGGCGCGATCAACCCCCGGGCGCCAGCTCCCCTGCGCTGGATCGTCGAGCGTTGCCTCGCCAAGGACCCGGAGGAGCGGTTCGGCACGACGCGCGACCTCGCGCGAGACCTCGCGAGCATCCGGGACCATCTCTCCGACGCGGTCGTTCTCTCCGGGGAAACCACCGCCGCACCGCCTCGTCCGCGCGGACTCCTCGCGCCTCTTCTTCTGGGAGCGGGACTCCTCGCAGCCGTCGGCTTCACGACATATCTCCTCGGCAAGACCGCCGGAAGAACGCCGCCTCCGTCTTTCCGACAGCTCACCTTCCGCCGCGGCACGATCTCTGCCGCCCGCTTCGCTCCCGACGGCCAGATGATTCTTTACGGATCGGCCTGGGAGGGCCGGCCGGTCGAGATCTACGTCAGCCGCTCGGAGAGTCCGGAGTCGCGCCCCTTCGGACTCCCGGGCGCCGACATTCTTTCCATCTCGCGCTCGGGCGAAATGGCCCTTTCGCTGGGCCGCCATGTCGTGGGACCGTTCGAAAGCAGCGGGACTCTCGCCCGGATGGGGGTCGCCGGCGGCAGCGCGCCGCGCGAGGTCCTCGAAGACGTCGAGTGGGCAGACTGGGCCCCCGACGCCGGCAGCTTCGCGGTCGTGCGCGATGTGAACGGGCGCAACCGCCTGGAGTTCCCGATCGGAAAGGTCCTCTACGAGACGGCGGGATGGATCAGCCATCCCCGGGTCTCGCCCCGCGGGGACCTCGTCGCCTTCCTGGAACACCCGGCGCGAAACGACGACGGGGGAACAGTCGGCACCGTGGACCGCGCGGGCCGGAAGAAGACGCTCTCCGGTGTTTTCGAGACCCTCCAGGGGCTCGCCTGGTCGCCTGGAGGGGAGATCTGGTTCACCGGAGCCTCGAGCGGCTCCAATCGCACGTTGTACGCCTCGAGCGTCTCGGGCCGTTCCCGCCTGCTGGCGCGGGTCACCGGGATCCTCACGCTCCAGGACGTCGCGCGCGACGGAAAAGCTCTGATGACGCACGACACCAACCGTCAGGAGATCATGGCTCTGACTCCCGGAGTGGCGAAGGAGCACGACCTCTCGTGGCTCGACTGGTCGGTCGCGCACGATATCTCTCCGGACGGGAAGACCATGCTTTTTTCCGAGGGGGGCGAAGGGGGCGGACCGGGCTACTCCGTCTATCTTCGCAAGACCGATGGATCGCCCGCGGTCCGTCTGGGAGAAGGGGACGCGCAACTCCTTTCCCCCGACGGAAAGTGGGCGCTGGCAATCGTTCGGCCCGCTTCCGATGCCCAGCTCGTCCTCTATCCCACAGGGGCCGGTGAAGCGAAACTCCTCGATCGCGGCGGGCTGAACTTTCGGCGAGCGGCCTGGCTGCCGGATGGAAGGCGGATCCTCTGCACGGCCAATGAGCCGGGGCGGGGAGCGCGTCTCTACTTGGTGGACGTTTCGGATGGAAAAGCGCGTGCCTTGTCGCCCGAGGGGTATCGGAGCTTTACGAGGCCGGTTTCCCCCGATGGGAAATTCGCCGTCGTGCTCGGCCCCGACCGTAAGACTTATCTCTATCCGATCGAGGGAGGCGAGCCGACTCCGGTTCCGAGTCTGACGGCGGACGACACTCCCATTGGTTGGAGCGCGGACGGCGGTACTCTCTACGTCTACCGGCGCGGAGAGCTGCCGGCGCGAGTCTTTCGTCTGGCGCTCCAGACCGGCCGCAGGGAATTGTGGAGGGAGCTCATGCCGCCGGATTCAGCCGGAGTGACCGCCATCGCTCCGCCCTATCTGACTCCGGACGGAAGGTTCTGTGTTTACTCCTGCGTTCGCACGCTTTCCAATCTTTATGTCGTCGAAGGGCTGAAGTGAACCATTCGATTTTAGATCTTGAATTTTGGATTTTGGATTGAGGAGTCCGCTTCCCAGTTCTCCCTCCAATTGAGCCCGCGGGTGCGCAGGGCCTCGAGGAAGCGCGAGGAGGCCTCGGGGTCTTTCGCCAGGAACTCGGGCGGGCGCACGCCCGGCTCGCGGTATTCGCCGCGCGCCAGGATCGCGGCGACGACGGCGCAGGGGAATCCCGTCGCACGGGCCATCGAGGTCGCTCCGGTCTCGAGATCGGTGCGGTCCAGCAGCTCGAAGCCGTAGCGACGCGGAACTCCGCCGGTGTCCCGGCCGGACACGGCGATCCGGAGATATGTGAACTCCTCGTCCCCTTGCGCGAGCTTCCATGCGCGCGAGAGAAGTCTTTCCGTGACAGTCCGCGGCGCTATGGAGATTCCGCCCGCCTCGATCGGCTGTGTCTGGAAGAACCCGCCGTCGCGCAGCGCCCGCATGGCCTCCGCGTGCCCGGGGTAGCGAAGCGTCTTCTCCTTCATCGCCCTCGCGCGGACCGTCGTCAAGAGAGTCCGCAGACCATCCGTCAGGAAAGCCTCGAGCGTCCCGACGCCGGGCACGTCGACCGCCTCGACTTCAGACAGGGCCGGCCGCGTGACGATGTGGAAGTCCTCCACGATGCGGGCCGGGCGCGTGTACTCCTCGATGACATCAGTCGCCGAAAAGACGATGGCGTATCCGAAAGGCCGGTTCCTGTTCGC
>JBKPBH010000225.1:0-6658 GCA_046726795.1 Acidobacteriota bacterium | reverse complement strand
TCCTGCCGCAACGATTCCAGGGCCTCCGAGACGGCCTCCCGGGTCGCCTCGAGGGCCGCCTCGATCTCCTTCTCGGGAATCGGACGCGGCGAGGAGAAGAGCAGCGCCTCGAGGCCGGCGCGGATCTTCGTCCACCGCGTCTCCTTGGGACGTTCCGGAGCCTCTTCCGCCGCTGGCTCGAGTTCAGGATCTTCCGTCATGCTTCTCACGACTCACGGCTTCTTCATCGATAAGTATCGCGCACCTGCTCGGCGGAGAAGGCGACGTCCGTGCGGGTGGCATGGATCTCGGCGAAGGGCGCCGGCTGAAAAACGCGCACGACGCCCAATCGGATGAGCTCCAGGGCCGCCAGGAACGCGGTCACGGCCTCGGCCCGGTATCGCATCGTTCCGAGGAACTCGAGGAGCGGGAGAGCCCCGTCCCGGTCCAGGCGCCCGAGCAACTCCTCCATCTTCTGCCGCACCGAGAAGCGCAGGTGGCGGATCTCGAGCGACGGCGGATGCGCCAGGTGGTACCGCTCGGTGACCTTCCGGAACCCTTCGATCAAGTCGAAGAGCGACACCTCCATCGGGACGTTCTCGCCGTCCCTGGGCAGCTGCATTTCGGGGCGCGGCCAGAGCCCGGCGCGGAGCGAGTCGATCTCGTGCATCGACTCCGCCATCCTCTTGAAACGCTCGTACTCCAGGAGCCGCCGCGCCAGATCCTGGCGCGGGTCCTCCTCCGGAGTCCCGGGCGGGCGGGGCAGCAGCATCCGGGACTTGATGTAGATCAGCTCCGCCGCGAGCGCGACGTAGTCGGAGGCGACGTCGAGATCGAGCTCCTGCATGGCGTCGAGGTAGGCCGTGTACTGCTCGGTGATCCGGGCGATCGGGATGTCGGTGATGGAGACCTGGTTGATGCGAATCAGGTGGAGCAGCAGGTCGAGCGGGCCTTCGAAGGCCGCGGTCGCGACGGGCGGCAGCGCGCTCGACCCGGTCTCGTCGGCCATCAGTCGCGCCTCACGCTGCGGGCCGTCTCATGCCCCGAAGATCAGGCGGACGACGATGTGTTGAATCGGGCGGAAGAGCCCGCCGAGCAGCGGTGTCGAGATGAGAAGGATCAGGATGACGAAGCCGAAGGGGGCGATGACCGCGTAGATTCTCTGGACCGCTGGCCCCGCGAGCGAGAGGAGGACGCCGCTGCCGTCCAGCGGAGGAATCGGAATCAGGTTGAACACCGCGAGACTGACATTCACGAGGGCGAAAAAAAAGAGGAGGTACGTGATGGGCGCCAGGGTCCCGGGCGTGAAGCTCCCGCCCTGCAGAGTGCCGAGCAGATCGGCCATCGCCTGGGGCGCCTGGCGGCGAATCAGGACCAGCAGCCCGATGCCGACAGCGGCGAGCAGGAGATTGGAGATCGGTCCCGCCGCCGAGACGACGAGGTTCGCCAGACGGGGATTGCGCGTGTTTCGCAGGTTCACGGGCGTCGGTTTGGCGGCGCCGAAGATCAGACCCGAGAAGACGTACAGGATCAGCGGCAGGACGATGCTTCCGAACGGATCGATGTGACGCAACGGGTTCAGGCTGATCCGTCCCTGGTCGCGAGCCGTGGTGTCGCCGAATTGAAGGGCCGACCAGGCGTGCGCCGACTCATGGAACGAGATCGCGAAGAGGATGACGGCGAGCTGGATCGCGAAATCGATGACCTTGTGACTCAACCTCTCCAATATACCGGAACCGGCGCGGACTCCTCAGGACGAGTCCGGCGATGAGGTTCGCGCCAGAGTGGCCAGGGCGAAGGAAGCCCCGACCAGAACGACGTCCGCCAGGACCGTGGACCAGCCGAGGGGGCGAGGCCAGAAGACGCCGAAGCAGCCACAGTTTGCCAGCTGGAGTCCCCGAAGCACCGAGGCCGCCGCAAAAAGAGCGTAGACGAAATGCATCACGGCCGCGACAGCCGCGGCGACTGCCAGGGCCAGGCCCGAGAAGAGCCAGAGGGCCAGGGCCAGTTCCGAGAGCGCCAGGGCGAGGGCGAGCGGGAAGAGGGAGCCCTCCGGGAACGCGCGGTAGGTCTCCAGAACCCTGGCGAAGCCTCGGATGTCCAGGAGCTTTCCCCCGGCCGCCGCGAGCAGAACGGACGCGATCGCAAAGCGAAGGAACTGTCGAAAGGCGCGGCCCTTCACCGACAATTCAGCCGCTCGCCGCGGGGAATGAATACCCGGGCCAGCGGGAAGAGCCTCTGGACGGCCTCCATGACGGTCGATCATACGGCCGTGAGCGCGGCCCGAGAGCTTGATCCGGACTTGGAACCAGGGGCTTTCCCGCGAAACCTTCCTTCCGACTTCGCGTCTCCTCTAATGCCGTGCCGGTCGGACGATGAATAGCCCGGGGGTCGGGGAACCGACGGACCGGGCGTTGCTCGAAACGATCCGCCGCGGGGACACGAGCGGGGCGGGAGAGCTTTTCGAGCGCTACGCCCCGGCTCTCCTGCGGTTCGCCGGTCGGCTGCTGTCGGACCGGAGCATCGCGGAAGAGGTGACCCAGGAGGTGTTCGTCAAGGTGATCTCGCGGGCGCATCAATACGACGGCCGGGCCGAAGTCTCGTCCTGGCTCTTCGCCATCGCCGCCAACGCCTGCCGGGACCGCCGGCGCCGAGACCGGCGAGCGACGGTCGTCCCGCTCGAAGGCGTCCCCGAGCCCGTCCAGAAGGGAGAGGGGATCGAGGCGGCCCTGGGGGAGCGCGAACGGCGCGCGGCTGTCCGCCGCGCCCTGTCGGCCCTCTCCGACGAGCAGCGCGAGGCGCTCGTGCTCGCTCGATACCACGGGCTCCCCTACGCCGAGATCGCCGATGTGCTCGGGATTTCGGTCGGGGCGGTCAAGACCCGCATCTTCCGGGCCGTCGAAGCCCTGAAGTCCCGGTTTTCGGAAGGAGAAGCTTCATGGAATGCCGCGAACTGACCGAACGGACGATCGATGCGCTCACGGGAGAAGCCGACGAGTCGGCGCGCCGCGAGCTCGAGCGACACCTCGAGACCTGCCTGTCCTGCCGCTCCGAGAAAGCCCGCCTGGAAGCGACCTGGCGGGCTCTCGGCGAGGATCCCGAGATCTCATCGACGCCGGAATTCGAGCGGCGCACGCTGGCGCTGCTCGAAGACGAGATGATCCGCCGGCGCGTGCGGGCATTCCGGCCCCGCCCGCGCTGGGTGCGGCCCCTCTCGTATGCCGCCGGTCTCGCCCTGGCCGCCCTGGGAGGAGCCTGGGCGGCCCGCTATGCGGCGGGCCCGGCTGCCCCCGCGGGGATCACCGCGCCGGCGAGCGCCGCGGCACCGCCCGTCGAAGCCGGCTCCCACCTGGCCAACGTCTCCTACACCCCGCCCGATGCGCAGGGCCGCATCGGCGTGTCTTTCGACCTGGAGTCGCGCAAGACGGTCTTGGGGCGGCCCGACGACCCGCAGATGGCCCGGCTCCTCGCCTACCTCGTGTCGCGCACGGCCCAGACCTCGGGAGAGAAGGCTGAAGCGATCGAGCAGGTCTCCTCGCACTACTCCTCCCGTTCCGCCCCGGCCTCCCCCGAGATTGTCCGGGCCCTGAGCGTGACCCTCCGTAAAGACCCCAATCCCGGCGTCCGAAAGAAGGCGGCCGACGCGCTCGCGGCTTTTCCAATTACGCCGGAAATCCGCACCGCCTTTCTCGAGGCGCTGGGCGGCGACCGCAACCCCGCCGTGCGGCTGGTCGCCGTCGAGGCGTTCGCCGCCTCCGCCAAGGAATCCCCCGACGAGCGCACGATCGAGTCCCTGCGTGCCAAGGCGTTCGATCCCGCGGAGAACGGATTCGTCCGCGCCCGGGCCGCCTCCGCGCTGAAGGCGATGGAGTTTTAGGAAGTCGTGAGTCGTGGGTCGAGGGCCCGGGAGTGAGTAACTTGATGATCCGCGGCGCGTCTCCAACGGTGATGCACAAGGACTCTCCGACACAGGGGTTCCCTTCGAGCCGGGCGCGGTCCGACTGGTTCGGCCTCTGGGTCCTGCTCGCCCTGGGACTGCTCCTGATGCTCGCCGCGGCGGTCGCCGGCGCGGACGAGGCCGGCTTCACCGCCAGGCGCACCGACCATTTCAACGGGACGCTTCCGGCGGGCTCGACGATCCGCGTCGAGAACGTGTCGGGTGACATCGCGGCGGCGCCGGGAAAGGAGTTCTCGGCCGTCGTGACGGTCTCGGTGTCCGCGCCGACCAAGCAGAAGGCGGAAGAGCTCCTGCGGGCGACGACGATCCTCCAGAAGCGGGAAGACGAAGAACTGCTGCTGCGCTCGATCTGGCCGTACTCGGAGCACGGGGAAGGGAAATCCTCCCGGCGCGTCTACGTCGATTCCAACCTGCGCGTCCGGCGTCACGGAGAAACGCGCTGCGAGGACTGCAAGATCACGGCCCAATACCAGGTCGCTATTCCCGCGGGCGTGCGCGCCGTGCTCCACACCGTCAACGGCGAAGTCCGGGCCGATGGGCCGGACGCCGAGTTGGACGTCCAGAGTGTCAACGGGGCCGTGCGCGTGCGCGACGCGCGGCGCGGTGTCTCCGCCGAGAGCGTCAATGGAAAAATCGATGTGGCGATGCAGAGCCTTGCGCCCGCAGTCAGCATCCGCGCGAAGACGGTCAATGGATCGGTCCTCGTGACCCTGCCGAAGGACGCGAAGTTCGACCTTTCCGCGTCGACGATGAACGGGACGATCTCGTCGACGTTTCCGCTTCCCGCCCGCCTGGAGGCAAAGGCGGCCGAGGAGCCGCCCCGCAGGACAGAAGCGTCTTCAGAGCCCCGCTCCCGTCCGCCCCGCCGCGTCGTCGTGCAACGCGAGGAGGACGAGGTCCTCGTGGACGTCGAGGCTCTCCAGAAAGAGATCGAGGAATCGATGAAGAAGGTGGACGTGCAGGTGCGGGGCTCGCTGCGCGACGACAAACGGGACCTTCACCGCTGGAAGGTCTTCGACCTCCACCGAGAGTACAGCGGCTCGACCGGCCCGGGGGGCGGAAGGCTGCTCGTCTCGACCCTGAACGGCTCGATCGTGGTGCTGGCGGCCGGGACACGGGAGACCGAAGCCAGGGCGCTCCTGCCCGAACGGCGGGAATTCGCGGTGACGATTCCGGAGATCCGGGTCCATCCGAGGCCCATCGTGCGCGTCGCTCCTCGCGCCCTGGTCGTGCCGGGAGAGCCGGACGATCCCGTGGTGCGAGGCGACGTCTCCGGAGACTTTCTCGCGACCTCCGGAGGGGGGACCTACCGGATCGGCCGTGTGACCGGCAACGTCAAGATCCTGACCCACTCCGGCCAGATCCACGTGGCCTCGGCGGGCGCCGGAGCGGATCTGAAGACCTATGGAGGGGACATCCAGATCGGGCCCGTGACCGGCGACCTCAAGGCGCAGACGCTGGCCGGCGAAATTCGCGCCGGCGCCGTGTCAGGCTCGGTCGCCCTGGAGACGTCGGGGGGCGACATCCGTGTAGAGGGCGTCGGTGGCTCGGCCGGCGTCCGCACCGGCGGAGGAGACATCGTCCTGCACGCTGCCCGCGGAAGCGTCGAAGCAAAGACGGAAGGCGGAGACGTCCGCGTGGCCATCCTCGCCCGGGAGGTCCGGGGCGGCGTCTCGATCCAGGACTCGGGGGGGGACGTGACGCTGACCCTGCCCGCAGATTTTCGGGGCGATCTGGACCTCGAGGTCAGGGACGGAGAACCCGAGGAGACCCTGATCCGGTCCGACTTCCCGCAGATCGCGGTGACGCGTCAGCACGGCTCCCAAAGGGCCTCGGGGACTCTCAACGGCGGGGGTCCCAGGGTCGTCGTGCGCACCCACTCCGGAACGATCCGCGTCCGTAAGGGCCCGGCCGCCTCCGACTAGGCCCCTCCGGCCGGTTTCCCGCTCCCGCCCCGGACCCGTTTCGGTCGGGGGGGGTATCCCTTTTTCCCGTCGATCGAGGTAATCCTTCGCCTCGGCGCGACGTCTCAATGGCAGGTTTGTTGCTTCGTCCGGCGAGGTTTGCAGGTTCCGTGAAGACTGCCTTTCACCACGCTGACCACGGAGGATGCTGTCCACCGCGGGTTCTTGGCCGGTTTCCCGGGGATTTAGTTTTTCCTGAAAAATCGATCGGGGAAGCGTCACGGCACTAGCGTCAACCTGGTCAGAGCATTCGCCTGTCCAGGCGGAAGAAGGAGGGGACATGAAAAAGGCGTTCGGGCTTGCTCTCGCTTTCGGGTTCCTTTTCGCGGCCTCGATG
This sequence comes from Acidobacteriota bacterium, assembly GCA_046726795.1. Taxonomy (GTDB): domain Bacteria; phylum Acidobacteriota; class Thermoanaerobaculia; order UBA5066; family Gp7-AA6; genus JAWOLE01. The sequence continues at coordinate 420 of JBKPBH010000225.1, read as the reverse complement.
ACTGCCCAGGTCTCGATTTACACGGCGTACTTGACGGGAGGTAACGAGACGCCGTCTCCCGCCGATCCGGACGGCGTCGGATTCGCCGTCATCACCATCGATCAGGGCGCCGGGACGATCGCGTTCACCGCCTACGCCCAGAACATCGCGACCCCGACGGCATCCCACATCCACCGGGGCGCGGCGGGCGTCACGGGCCCGGTCATCATCCCGTTCAATCTTCCCTTCGTCGGAGGAGTCTCAAGTGGGACGCTGTTGGGCATCGCCCCGTCCTTCGTGGCGGAGATCGTCGCGAATCCCCCGGGCTATTACTTCAACATCCACAATGCCGACTTCCCCGGAGGGGCTATCCGAGGCCAGCTGCGACCGGCTCCCGCGACATTCGCCCCCACCGTCGTTTACCTGCCGGTCACGGTGAAG
>JBKPBH010000224.1:0-8267 GCA_046726795.1 Acidobacteriota bacterium | reverse complement strand
CTCTACACGACACCGGTGGTCTATCTGTACCTGGACCGGTTCCGGCTGCGCTGGCAGCGCCTGCGGCAGCGGCATTTCGGCAGGCCGGTACCGGCCGATCAGAAGGCATGATGAGAATCGGTTTTCGGTGTTCGGTGCTCGGTGTTCGGGAAGGCCCTACCGCGCCCCGCGCCCCGCGCCCCGCGCCCTGGCCTGATTTCCCAACCGAGAACCGAGCACCGGGCACCGCGCGCAGGCTCCTGGTTCTCCCAATCCTTCTTCTCACCGGTTGCTCGGTCGGCCCGAACTACAGGAAGCCTTCCGCGCCCGCGCCGGCTGCGTACAAGGAGCTGAGCCCCGCGGAGGCCGCGGCTGCCGCGGGAAAGGAATGGAAGCCGGCCGAGCCGAGCGACGAAGCCCATCGCGGGAAGTGGTGGGACGTCTTCGGCGACTCGAATCTCGATCAACTCGAGGATCAGGTCAACGTCTCCAACCAGAACATCGCCCAGGCCGAGGCTCAGTTCCGGGGTGCCCGCGCGGCCGTGCGGGGGGCCCGCGCCGATTTCTTTCCGACCGTGACGGCGAGTGCGTCGGCGACCCGCTCCCAGGCGCCCAAAGGGCGCGCCACCTCGGGAACCCCAACCGGCCCCACGACCGTGTATTCGCTGGCTGCGGACCTCTCCTACGAGGTGGACGTCTGGGGGCGCGTGCGCCGAAGCGTGGAGTCGAGCGTCGCACTGGCGCAGGCCTCCGCCGCCGACCTCGAGGCCGTGCGCCTGACGATGCACGCGGAGCTCGCGCTCGACTACTTCGCGCTGCGCGGCCTGGATACAGAGAAGGACCTACTCGACACCAACGTCGCGGCCTACGAGAAGGCCCTGCGGATGACCGTGAACCGGTACAACCAGGGGGTCGTGTCCGGCGTGGACGTGGCGGAGGCGCAGACGCTCCTCGAGACGACGCGGGCTCAGGCGACCGACCTCTCGGTCTCGCGAGCGCAGCTCGAGCATGCCATCGCCGTGCTCGTCGGAAAGGCCCCTGCCGACTTCTCGATCGCGCCCGCGCCGGGCCTGACGCTGCCTCCGGCGATCCCGCCAGGAGTGCCCTCGGAGCTCCTCGAGCGGCGCCCCGACATCGCGGCGTCCGAGCGGCGCGTCGCCTCGGCCAACGCGCAGATTGGAGTCGCGACGGCGGCCTACTTCCCCAGGCTGCTTCTCGCCGCCTCGGGCGGCTACGAAGGCTCGACGCTCGCCGACTGGTTTACGCTTCCGAGTCGTTTCTGGTCGATTGGCCCCTCGCTCGTCGCGACGCTGTTGGACGGCGGAAGGCGCCGCGCCGTCACGGAGCAGGCGCGCGCCTCTCACGAGGCCGCAGTCGCGGTCTACCGCCTGGATGTCCTGACCGCGTTTCAGGACGTCGAGGACAACCTCGCGGCGCTGCGCATCCTGGCCGAGGAGGCCTCTCAGGAGGCCGCGGCGGTCGCCGCCGCCGAGAAGTCGCTAGCGATCGCCCGCAACCGCTACTTCGCCGGCACGACGACATACCTCGAGGTCGTGACCGCGCAGGCCGCGGCGCTCTCCAACGAGCGCGCCGCCGTCGCGATCCAGGTCCGCCGCCTGACCGCCGCGGTAAATCTGATCAAGGCGCTCGGCGGGGGCTGGAGCGCCTCCGATCTCCCCTACGGCGGCGTGAGGGCGTCCGCCGCCTCGGAGCCGCAGCCCCACTCCACCCAACCGGACTAGAACGAGTCAGCCGAGCGAGGGGGTCGGCGAGGGCAGGACACGCGGTGGCTCGGGAGTTGGCGGCGCGGTCGGGCTCGGCGTCCACCACTCCGGGGTCGGCGTCGGATAAGCGCCCACAACCGGCTGATTGGTCCGCCCTGTCCCTATCACTTTCACATCCGACCCCGCGCTCTGGCACGCGACGGCCACCGCCAGGAAAGCTGCGCCGAAAAAGAAGATCGCACGCTTGAGCATCCCCGGAGTCTACGGCACTTCACGGATAATGACTGCGGCTGCCCGTAGCTCAGCCCGGATAGAGCGTACCGAGCGGGATCGGCGCGAGCCTACGAGCGTCCGATCACGCGACAAGCGGCGGGTCCGCCGCCGCTAACATCCGGCCTTCTAAGCCGTAGGTCGCGGGCCGGAGGCCCGACCTACGGCGCAAAGCTGGACTGCCAAATCATCCATAATTGGACGGCTGCCCGTAGCTCAGCCCGGATAGAGCAACGGCCTTCTAAGCCGTAGGTCGCAGGTTCGAATCCTGCCGGGCAGGCCAACACGTCGCTCCCGCTTCGCGACGGACCTGGCTGCGCCACCGGCGCGCGGCTCGGCCGGATGCGGCCTCGACCGTTCGCCTGGTCCCTCGCGGCGCTCCCGCGACCAAGGCAAGCGCGAGCCGCCATGGCTGCACGCCGCGTCCGTGCCAGCGAGGAGACAGCCCGGCGTCCAGGGCGTGTCAGCGTAATTCCTGCCTCGGTCGCGGCGCGAGGAGTCTCCTGAGGGAACCGAGGGAGGAGCCTCGCGCCGCGGGAGGCGTAGCGAGAGGAAGGGACCAGGCGGGCGGCCAAGCCGCCCGCCGCAGGTCCCGAGCGAGCGAAGCCGACGGCTAAGTCAGGCCGGCGCGGCGACGCATCTCGTTGACCAGCTCTCCGAGACGGGCCTCGAGCTGCCGGAAGCGCGGGTCGCTTCGCAACGAATCGAGGAGCGGGTCCCGAGTGCCTAAGGGCCAGCCGCGCCAGCCGGCTTCGACAGCCTTGTCGAGCCAGCGGAACGCCTCGTCCTTCTCTCCTCGCAAGGCGTGCACGCAGGCCGTGTCGTACGGCACGCTCCAGTCCTCATTGCCTTCGTCGGCGGCCCGGCGGTCCGTCGCGAGGCTCTCTTCGGGCAATCCGCTGGGCGACCTCGCTCTGGATCGCGAAGACGTCCTTGAGCTCGCGGTCGTAGGTCTCGGCCCAGAGGTGCTCGTCGCTTCTGGCGTCGATGAGCTGGCCCACGATCCGGACCCGATTGCCGGCCCGCCGCACGCTCCCCTCGAGGACCGTGGCGACGCCGAGCTCCGAGGCGATGGTCTGGATGGGTTTCTGAGTCCCCTTGTAGCGCATTACGGAAGAGCGCGAGATGACCTTCACATCGCGGATCTTCGCGAACCAGTTCTTTGAAGGCCTCTTACTCAAAGGGGACAGCCGAGCGGTCCCCTTTCATCGCGGACAGAGTCTTATACGCAAGTTTCCTGGGACAGGACCCAATTGTCTAGCTGAGCGGAACGTATTCGATGGCGCCCGCATCCCCGTCGTAAATCATCTCGTATGGGAACCAGTAGATGTACTCGTCGCCATATTCGTCGATGTAGGCGTAGCCGATGTACGTCATTCCCAGATCTTGGATCTGCGCCAGCATGCTGCGGTAGGACACCCGGCTCATTCCACTCTCGCCCATCCTCGTAGCCATCTTCTTCGTGGTCTTGTATTTCGTGACAGGCACATCTCCCTTCTCGCTGTGCTTCACGTTAACGCCCGCGACCTTGCCATCTTTGACGGTGGCCGAAACCGTGTACTTGCCGGCCTTGTGAATGACGTGGTTACCGTTGGTTTTGATCTTGTCGCCGAGCAGTTGCTGACCGGAAAGCTGGTGATGTTTTCCTTTTCCTTGTCCCTTTCCCTGTCCCTTTCCCTTTCCCTTTCCTTGTGCATCAGCAGAACCAACCATCGCGATCAAGGCGATGACGGCAAGAATGGCCACAAAGTAACGACGAGCGCGAACCATATAGACCTCCGACTCATGAGATCGACCGGGGCGGTTAGCAGTATTTCGATCGTAGTCCCTAATCACCAGTCGAATGAACTGTGCAAGCCAGATGCCACCTACCCTCCCGTCCGCCGATGGACTGAATGCGATTCCGACTTGAAGCTCCTCAATGCCCGTTGCGAGTTTGTCCTGAAGAAACCATGGAGCATTCGGCCAAGACTGTGCAGCGCCTCGGCGTGTGCCTCTTGTGCTCAGAGGAGCCTGGCCCCCCTGCGGAGAAGCGCGGTGCCCGCCCCGGCCGCGGCGCGAGTAGTCTCCCGAGGTGATCGAGGGAGGAGGCTCGCGCCACGGGAGACGCAGCAGCGAGGCGCGGCCGAGCAAGCGAAGCCGACGTGTCTTAGGGGACGCTGGGAGGGGGGACTCGGCGCTTCGTCGACTGCTCGAAGGCGTAGGCGAGAGCGAGGAGGCGCGGCTCGCTGCAGGCGGTCCCGGTGAAGCTGACGCCGAAGGGGGACGGCTTCGCGTTGAAGCCCTCGGGAAAGGGGGCAGCGGGAGGCGTCGGCGCGTTGGGCACCATGCCGAAGGGAACCATCACGGTCGGATAGCCGGGCCTGGCGGCGATAGCGGCGCCGCTCGCGCCCGGAAAGAGGAGAGCGTCCAGGCTGTTCGCCTTCATCGCCTCGTCGATGCCGTGCGCGCCTCCGAGGGCGACGTCTTTGGCCCGGTCCGCTTCGTAGCGCGCCTTGTCCGCCTGGACGTCCATCTCGTCGGAGATGTCGAGGTTCGACTGCCCGTACTTGATCGCGCCGGCCTTGGTGTGCGTCAGGTTCCATTGACGCAGCTCGGTCAGCGTCTTGACCGGCGCGGACGGGCCGAGCGACGTCAGCCACTTGTTGAAGTCGCGCTTCATCCCGTATTTGAAGGAGACCGAGCAATCCGCGTCCCGGCCCTTGGCGTCGCTCCAGCCCGAGCAGATGTTCCACGAGAGGAAGTTGTTCTTGGCGTCCTTGTCCACGACGCTCGGGATGTCGGCGGGATCGACCAGGACCGCGCCCTGTTGCTTCAGGATCTCGATCGCCTCGGCCATCACCTTCGCCTGATCCGCGTTCAAACCGCCGCGCGGCTCCTTGCCGCCGGGCGGCGTGATCTTGTCGTAGAAGAACGCGCGGGGAATGCCGATTCGGGCGCCCTTCAACGCGCCGGGCTCCAGGGACTTCGTGTAGTCGCGTCCGGGCGGAGGGGTGCAGGTCTTCGTGGCCGGGTCGTTGGCGTCGGGCGCCGGCCCCTCGAGCGCGCCGAGCAGGATCGCCGCATCCGTCACGGTCCGCGCCATCGGCCCCGCCGTGTCCTGGTCCGCGGTGATCGGGATGATGCCGTAGCGGCTGACGCGGCCCACCGTTGGCTTGACCGCTACGAGCATGTTCTGGTTGGCCGGGGAGAGGATCGAGCCCGACGTCTCGGTCCCGACGTTGGCGGCCCAGAAGCTGGCCGCGGTGCCGATCCCGGAGCTCGAGCCCCCCGTGGCGAGCGCCGGCCGGCCGTCGCCCGTCGTCTCCCGCGGATCGCGCCTGGGATCGTAGGGGTTGAAACCATAGCCGGCGACCGCGTTGTAGTTGGTCGGCATGGGCGATGGCGATCCGGCCACCCAGTTGGCGAGCTCGGTCATCCCCGTCTTGGCGATGATGACCGCGCCGGCCTCGCGCAGGTTCTTCGTGACCGTCGCTTCGTAAGGCGGCAGGAACCCCTCGAAGACGAGGGCGCCGCCGGTCGTCGGCATGTTCGTGGTCTGGATGTTGTCCTTCAAGGCGACCGGAATGCCGTGAAGCGGGCCGCGGACCTTCCCCTGCGCGCGCTCGCGGTCGCGTTCCTCCGCCTCCCTCAACGCATCGCGGTTGACGGTGATCACCGCGTGCAGCTTGTCCTCGTAGAACGCGATCCGCGTGAGACTCTGGCGGACGAGCTCCCGCGAGGTGATCCGTCCCTGCTCCATCGCGGTCCGCATCTGCCGGATCGTGGACTCGACTACGTCAAATGAGGTCGGGGCAGAGACGGCGGAAGTCCCGCCGCGCCGGCCCTGAGCGCCGGCCTCGGCAAGTGCCGCCGCGGAAGAAAGAAACAGAAGAAGGATGCCCGAGAAACGCTTGATGGCCAGGAATCCTAGCACCCGCACAAAGCGATCCAAGGGCGTCTCTGCCGGTCCGGCCTCGAGGAAAAACCCGGCCCGGAGGCAGCTACCGATTGCTCGAAGCCTGAGCGGGTTCCGCCTTCGGAGCCGGGGCCCCCAGGGGAGCGTCCGCCATGACGGGGGCGGCCGGGACAGAAGGATGGGCAGCGGCCAGGGCCTCTACGGTAGAAGGCGCGGGCGAGACGATGCCGAGCTGCCGCCGCAAAGCCTCGACATTCGCCTTCAAGACGTAGTCGTCGAGGTTGCGCCAGAGGGAGCTGTGATGGAAGCCCCCCTCGTTCATTTCTCGGACCGCGTCCGCCTTGCTCCAGCCCTGCGCGACCACGCGATACAGGGCCATGATCGCGCCCGTCCGGTCGGCGCCGTGCTGACAATGGATCAGCAGGGGCCGATTCCGGGGGTTCGTCATGATTCGAAGGGCCTCCAGGACCCGATCGTCGCGAAGACCCCAGGCAGTCATCGGGACGTGGAGCAGGTTCAAGTCCGTTCCCCGGGCGACTGGGGCATCCCCTTCTCCGCCAGCGACGTTCAAGACAGTCTTGACTCCGAGAGCCGCGAGCTCCTGGAACCCGGCGCTGGAAGGCTGAGCGCTGCGAAAGAGATCGGACTCGACGCGATACAGGTTCTGGACGCCGCTGCCCGCGACGGCCGTCGCCCAGCCGGAGGGCCGGGGCAGGGGCGGAGAGGCGAGAACGGTGCCCGGGGCCGCGGAAAGGGCCAGAACGACAGCCAGGAAAGCGGGGGCCATTCGTCTGTTCATGGGCAAAAATAAAACAACCGCCTGGCCGGAAAATTCCCAGGGGAGGCCACGGGAACTCACGTTGAATCAGTTACTTATAAGCTCCTGAACCGATGAGAAGGAACGGAAATATTCGAGTCGGTTCGGCGGCAACTCCCTCCAGATCACCAGGTCCTGCGGAGGGGGTGGGCCTCGGTGTTGAAAACGACACGGCTGAAATCGAGCGTCGACTCGGGGGCGAAGAGGAGGTAGAGATACTTCAGCGTCTCGGCCAGGAAGTAGCTCGGCATCAGGTCGCCCTTCTCCTTCGTGACGACGCTCTTCAAGACCGTGTAGCCGGCGTCGGTCCGGCAGTGGCGGAGGAGCGCCTCGAAGAACGTTTGTCCCATCTCGAGGTAGCGGGGGTCCTTCGTGTAGCGGTAGAGATAGTAGGCCGACTCCATGATCTCGGGGCGTAACGGATAACCGGGGCTCACGACCTTCATCGTCCTGTAATCGAGGACCTCCGGCTCGATGCCATGGAGCGTCCACATCTTGAAGCAGGAGTCCTGGAGGCGCCTGGCGCGGGGCAGGTCGCCGCCGAGAGCGAGGACAGCGGGAAGGAAGGCGTGAAGCGCGCCGAACTCCGTTGCCGTTCGTGCTCCGGTCACCATGTCGACCTGGCCGTACCAGAGGCCGCTCGGCGCGTCGTCGGCCAGGCGCTCGTTCAAGGCGCGCAAGCTGTCGCGCCACATCCGCTGGCAGTCCCTGTCGCTGAAGAGCCGCGAGCACTTGAGCAGGTACTCGTAGTAAGAGTCGATGCCGCCGCCGACGTGGCTCGCGCGGCTGACCCATTCGCCCGTCTCGACGTCGATCTCCTCGCCGACCAGGCCGAGCTTCGAGCGCCGCTCATAAAGAGAGACGAGAGCCTTCTTCGCCTTGTCGAAGAAGACCGGCTTCCCCGTGAGCTTCGCGAGCGTGCCGAATTCCAGCACCAGTGTGCCGATCTCGGCGGGATTGGATCGAGAGCCCTTCGTCTTGCCGGTCTTCAGGTTGACGTACATGTAGGGCATTCCGGTCGGAGAATCGAACACCGGCAGGAGCCGCGCCCCGAGATCCTCGGCCAACCGGATCAGACGCTGGTCTCCCGTCATCTGATAACCCGAGAGCAGCCCTCCCAGGAGCCGGATCGTGACCTCGAAGTTCTTGACCGAGATGTCCTTTTCGAAGGAGAGCCTGTCGAGGATCAGGGCCTTCGCCTTCTCCGCCTCGTCCTTGAAGCCCATGAGAATCAGGGTGTCCAGGGAATCCACCGGCGTCATCAGGAGGGAATCGCCGTACCAGTCTTTGGCGGTCTTGCTCACCGGCTTCAACTCGTCGTGACCCCACGCGTATTTTTCGTACGCGCTCCAGGCGTGGAGAAACTCCGCTCGGACTCTCTCGGCCAGTTGGGCTCGGTTGACCTCGGCACGCGGCGGGCTTCCCGCGGCCCAAAGTTCGGACGCGAGGAAAAGCGCGGTGCCGAAGCGGATGACGCGAATCTTCACGAGCGGCCGACTTGCAGGCCAGGATTATCGCCCGATACCTGGGTGGCCCACTCCCGATTTTTCGAGGATATGATGAGACAAGGAAGATCGCC
>JBKPBH010000223.1:0-10985 GCA_046726795.1 Acidobacteriota bacterium | reverse complement strand
CCCTCGACGATCCGGGTCGCCAGGCCCTCCACGATCGCCGTCTTGCCCACCCCAGGCTCGCCCAAGAGGATCGGGTTGTTCTTGGTGCGCCGGGAGAGGATCTGGATGATGCGCTCGACCTCCTTCTCCCTGCCGATCAAGGGGTCGAACGCGCCGGACACGGCGAGCTGCGTCAGATCCCGGCTGTACTCGGCCAGGAACGGCAGCTCCTTCTTCTGCTTGGAGACCTCGCGCTCCTTGATCAGCGAGATCGTCTCCTCCCGAACGCCGTAGAGGTTGAAGCCTCGCGCGGCGAGCAACCGCCCCGCCACGCAGCCGTCCACGCGCAGGAGGCCGATGAGCAAGTGCTCGGTCCCGACGTAGGGGTGCATCATGGACTCGGCCTCGTGCGAGGCGTAGGCCAGGATCTTCTTGGACTCCTCCGAGAGGGGGAGCTCGGCCGTCGAGGAGATCCGCTCGACGAAGATGCGATCTCCCTCGATCTCCCGGCGGACCTCCTCCGGCTTGACGTTGAAGCGGGAGAAGATCTCCTTGATGATGTCCTCGCCTTCCCGGAGGATGCCGAGCAGGAGGTGCTCGGACTCGATCACCTTGGAACCCAGCTTGGACGCTTCGTAGCGGGCGAAGAAGAGCGCGCGGCGCGCCTTCTCGTTGTACTTCTCAAACATCGCAGGCGTCTCGCGACGGGCGCATGGTTACGTGCTCACTCCCCGCCGGGAGAACCCGATGTGGGCCGGATTCCTTCCCTGGACATCGAGTAAATGGTATCACAGCGGTTCGCGAGATCGGGGTTGTGCGTCACGAGAACGGTCGTCATGCCCCGCTCCCGGTGGAGTTCCTCGAGCAGGCCGAAGACCGCGCTGGCGGACTCCGCATCCAGATTCCCAGTCGGCTCGTCGGCGAGGAGAAGGCTCGGCCCCCGAGCGAGCGCCCGCGCGATCGCGACGCGTTGCTGCTCCCCGCCGGAGAGAGCGCGCGGGCGATGATCGCGGCGCGGTCCCAGGCCGACGCGTTCGAGCAGAGCCGCGGCCTTCGCGCGCGCCGCCCCCGTCGGCACTCCGGCGATGCGATGCGGCAAGGCGACGTTCTCCTCCGCGGTGAACTCGCCCAGGAGGTGATGGAACTGGAAGACGAAACCGATGCGATCGTTACGGAACCGCGCGCGCTCTCGGGCAGTGAGATCTTCCAGGGATTGCCCGAAGACCTCCACGCGGCCCGCGTCCGGCGTGTCGATTCCGCCGAGAAGGTGCAGGAGCGTGGACTTGCCCACGCCAGAGGGACCCATGATCGCCGCGAAGGAGCGCTCGGGCAGCTCGAAGGACAGGTCCGTGAAGACGGTGACTGGAGCCCCTTCCCCCGCGTAGGTCTTGGATACGTGACACGCCTTGACCGCGAGCGCTCCTCCGTCTTCCGTCATCGGGAGAGTCTTATGGCCTCGCCCGGCGCCAGGCGCGAGGCGGCGCGCGCGGGGAGGACCGCGGCCGCGAGCGCGGTCGCCAGGGCGAAGAGCGCCGTCAGGACGACCTCCCGCGGATGGACGGCGAACGGGACATGCGAGAGCAGATACACGTCTGCCGGCAGCGGAACGATCTGGAACCGATCGAGGAGAACCGATGCGGCGACGCCCACCGCGACTCCGACCGCGGTTCCGATGGCTCCGATCAGAAAGCCGAGAGTCAGGTAGATTCTGGCCAGCGACTCCGGAGTCGCGCCGAGAGAAAGGAGGACTCCCAGATCCCGTTTCTTCTCGACCACGAGCAGGGCGATGTTCGAGACGACATTCAAGGCCGCCACGACGATCACGAGCGCGACGGTGGCGAAGATGACAGCCTTCTCCAGACGCAACGCGAAGGAGAGCGGAGCGTTCAACTCCTGCCACGTCCGGACCCGGTATGCGTCCGGCAGCCGCGCCGCCACGTCCCGGGCGACGCGATCGGCGGCCTGCGGATCGGCGAGCCTCGCCTCGTAGGCCTGCGCCCCGGAGGGCAGGCCGGCGAGCAGCCTCGCGGTCGCCTCCGGAACCTCAACGTCGGGCGGCTTCTCCAGCGCGCTCGCCCGACGGATCTCCGCGACACGGGCGAGCACCGCGATCGGAAGCGGCCCCACCGGGGAGAGCCGCGTGCGCGAGGACAGAATCCTAATGAGGCTTCCCCGTTCCACCCCGAGGCGCGCTGCGGCGGCGCTCGACAGGCGGGCCGGAGGCGCTCCGTCGCCGGAGAGCCGCAGCGGCCCCTGCGTAACGCTGCGGTATCGCGCCGGTGAAACGGCTCGCCCCGAACCGTCCCAGAGCCAGCCCCGGCCTTCGATGATCGGATCGGCGGCGACCACTCCGGGTGTTCGCGTGAGCAGCAACCGGACCAGTTCCGCGTCGGCCAGCCTGTCCCCGCGCGCCGGCGACACGACCAGATGCGGTGAGCGCAACGCCATCTGCGCCCGGATCCGATCCTGGAATCCGGACAGCAGGGCGAGCGAAATGATGAGAGCCGCGACCCCGACGCCGAGCCCCAGGATCGAGATGGTGGAGATCAGGGCGACGTGCGCGCGTTTGCGCGAGGTCGCCAGGTACCGCAGCGCGATAGCGACCTCGTACCTCATAGAAGAATCGTTAAACGTCAAACGTAAAACGTAAAACGCGGACCGGCTCTCCGGCGTCGTTTTACGTTTCACGTTTGACCTTTTACGGCTCCTTCCCTTTCGGTCTCAGGAGGGGAAAAAGGATGACGTCGCGGATCGAGTGCTTGTCCGTCAGAAGCATCGTGAGCCGGTCGATGCCCACGCCTTCGCCGGCGGCCGGCGGCATGCCGTAGCGCAGAGCGTCCACGTACGCGCTGTCGAAGGGAGGCGCCTCGAGGTCCCCCTGTTCCCGCTCCCGGACCTGCGAACGGAACCGCGTCTCCTGCTCGACGGGGTCGTTCAACTCGGAGAAGCCGTTGGCGATCTCCATTCCGGCCACGTACAGTTCGAAGCGGTCCACCCATTCGGGGTCTCTCGGGTCCTGTTTGGAGAGGGGCGAGATCTCCGTCGGAAACTCGTAGAGGAAGGTCGGCTGCACGAACCGCGCCTCGGCCACCGCCTCGAAGAGCTCCGCCAGAAGCTTGCCCTTTCTGCCGGCGAAGCGTTCCGGCTTCTCGACGCCGAAGCGCCTGGCCGCCTCGAGCAATCCGCCGGCGGCGGCCAGCTCGCGCTCGGTCACGGCGCCCCGCGGGTCGCCCCGCGTCGCTTCCAGCACGGCCTGACGCATCGTCACGCGCCGGTACGGCGGTTCCCAGGAGATCTCGACGTCTCCCCAGGCGCTTCGCGGCCCGCCCGTGACTCTCCGCGCGAGCCCCGAAAGCATCTCCTCGGTCAGCGCCATAAAGTCTTCGGCGCGGGCGTAGGCCTGGTAGAACTCGAGCATGGTGAATTCGGGGTTGTGCTGCGTCGAGACCCCCTCGTTGCGGAAGTTGCGGTTGATCTCGTAGACACGGGGGATCCCGCCGACGATCAGACGCTTCAGGTAAAGCTCCGGAGCGATGCGCAGGTAGAGCTCGAGGTCGAGGGCGTTGTGATGCGTCACGAACGGGCGGGCGAGCGCGCCCCCCGGGATCGGCTGCATCATGGGCGTTTCGACCTCGAGGTAACCGCGCGCGTCGAGGAATCTTCGGAGAAACCGGATGATCTCCGCGCGCTTCTCGAAGACGGCTCGGGACTCCGGGTTCACGGCCAGGTCGAGGTGGCGCTCGCGGTAGCGGCGCTCGACGTCCCTCAAGCCGTGCCACTTCTCCGGCAGAGGCCGGAGGCATTTCGAGAGGAACGTCAGGCGTCGCGCCTTGACCGAGAGCTGGCCGGTGCGGGTTCGGAAGACATGTCCCTCGACACCGATCCAGTCGCCGAGGTCGAGGGCGTCGTAAAGCGCCCAGCCCTCCTCGCCCACGGCGTCCTTCCGGACGTAGACCTGCAGGCGCGAAGACCCGTCGGAGATGTCGAGAAAGCCGGCCTTCCCCTGGCGGCGCTGGGCCAGCACGCGCCCGGCCGTCCGAACCTCGATCCCCAGCCGGTCCAACTCCTCGCCCGCCGTCTGGCCGTAGCGCCGGCCGATTTCGCTAACCGCGTCGGTGAGCGGATACGCGAAGGGATAGACGTCCGCGAGCCTGCGGATTCGCTCGAGGTTGTGGACCCGGTTCTGGATGAGGTCCGCCTCGGCTGCGCCCTCTTTCTCGCGGTCCGATTCCTCCGGTGGGTCGCTCATCGGCGGGAAAGTATGCAACAGGGGCCGTCAATCGTTAAACGTAAAACGTAAAACGAAGCAGACGAGCCACGTTTATTACGCTTTTACGTCTTACGACTGACCGCGCGGCGTCAGCCGCGCTCAGCTCCCATCGAGCGCGAGCCAGAGAGCCGAGGTCGCATGGAGCAGGCGCAACCTCGTCCGCGTCCAGCGGCGGATGTCTTCGGCCACCTCCGCGCCATGGGTGGCGATGGCGAATCCGGCGAACGTGCGGTCGAGCTCGGAAGCGTGCGTCAGCGTGGCGCGTGCCTGACGGAGGAGATCGGGCGAAACGGAGCCCATGCTCCGCCGGGTCGCCTCCGCCTCGCTCTCGGCCTTGACCCGGAGAGCCGCGGCGAAGAGCACGACCCGGTCCGGCTTCGTGAGGCTGCGGCGAGCGATCGCCCGCCGAGCGGCTTCCGCCTCCCACGGATCGAGCTTGCACTCGGCCAGCGCCCTCCATCCCTCGATGGACTGGACCGTGTCGCCGGCCTCGACCGCGGACAGGATGCGACGCAGACACGGACGCCAGAACGGGTCGTCCGCGCCCTCGAGGGGAACTCCTTCGTTCTCGACCGCCTCGCCCGATGGCCGCGCGCCCGGATCCACTCCGGCCAGCATCCTCAACGCGTCGGTGGCGGCCTGGTGTACCTCCACGAGCTGCCGCCAGCGGACGGATCCCGTCTCGGCCTGCCGGTCGAGCTCGCGGCGCGACTCGCGGAACCGCCGCAGCTTCGCCGCGTCCTCCGGCTCCGTCGTCGGGGAGCGGCCCTCGAGCTCGTCGATGCGGCGTCCGACGTCGCGAAGAACTTGCTCCTCCTTCTCGAAGAGCTGCCGGAAGACCACGCGCGCCTTGAGGTTGCACAGGACCGCCGCCGTCAGGATCTCCGGATGAGCCAGGCCTCGGGAGACCTGGCGCTTCAGGGTCCGCAGGCTCTCGATCAGCCCTTCCCCGGCGAGCTCTTCGAATCCCTGTGCCGCGGCGATCTGCGCGGCCAGATCGTCGAACGCCCGCGCGATCTCGGGTACGGCTTCGCCGTCGATGCGAGGCCAGATCGAGTCCGACAGCAGTTTTTCGAAGAGCCCGCGAATCTCCTCGCGGGACCGCGACGGCGAGGCCACCGGATTGGGGTTCCCGGCCGCGGCCACAGTCGAAAGGTAGTCGACCTTGTCCAGGAGGTCCTCGTCCGCATCCGGCAGAGAGAGGTAGAAGCGCAGGAGATAGAACGGGATCCTCTCGTCGAGAGGGCGGACCCTCTCGAAGTAGCGCCGCGTCAGCGACGGAGACAGGGCCATCTCCGCCATCCTCAACTGGGTCGTCGCGGCGTCGAGCTTCGCGTCGAGGTCTCCGAGCTCCTCCGGCGGCGCCTGCGCCCGCGCCTCGGGCGTGCCGAGGATACGCTTCAATTCGTCGTAGAGAGGATCGAGGTCCACCCCGTGGCCGCCCTGGATCGGGACGAAGGCCCGATGAATCCCGGCGAGGAACTGGTCGAAGGTCGAGAGAGCCTTGAACCTCTCCGTGCGACGGATATAGTCTCGCTCGAAAGGATTCTCGACCGACATCAAATGACCGTTGAGGCCTCCATTGTATCGCGGCGTGCGGGTTCCAGGGGCGTGTCGTCGCCACAGCGGTCATGAAACTCGGCCGGACGCTGATCGACGCCGGGACGCTCGAGGAAGGAGTCTCCCGCCTCGCTTCGGAGATCGATCGCGACCAGGACGGGCGCCCCGTTCTCCTCGTCGGGATCCTGAAGGGCTCGGTCTTCTTCCTCTGCGACCTGGCGAAGAAGCTCAAGAAGACCCCCGTCTCTCTCGATTTTCTCCAGGTCTCCTCCTACGGGTCGGGGACGAAATCTTCCGGCAACGTCCGGCTCGTGCGAGACCTCGCGACGGACGTGGCCGGCCGCGACGTCGTCATCGTGGAAGACATCGTGGATACCGGCCGGACCCTGCACAAGATCATCGACATCCTGGGCACCCGGGGCCCCAAGTCCGTCAAGATCTGCGCGCTGCTGAAGAAACGGGTCGCCGGCGCGATGGACGTCCCCGTGGACTACCTGGGCTTCACGATCGACGATCACTTCGTCGTGGGTTACGGCCTCGACTACGCCGAGTCCTATCGGAACCTTCCGTTCATCGGGATCCTCGAACCCGATGGACCGAGACCGGGGCCGTGAAACGTAAGACGTAAAACGAAGCCACGCGACTCCTCCCGCGTTTCACGTTTTACCTTTTCCGTTTTACGATTCCATCATGAAGTTCCTGGCGACGGAGCGAGCTCCGAAGGCGATTGGGCCTTATTCCCAGGCGGTCGTGGAAGGCGGGTTCCTGTTCGCTTCGGGCCAGATCCCGCTCGACCCCGCGACGGGCGAACTCGTCGCGGGAAGCATCGAAGCGGGCACCGAGCGCGTGCTCGACAACATGGAGGCTGTCCTGCATTCCGCCGGCCTCTCCTTCTCCGACGTGGTCAAGACCACCGTCTTCCTCGTACGGTCCGAGGACTTCCCCGCGATGAATGCGATCTATGCGAGGCGGTTCGGCGAGCACCGCCCCGCCCGCTCGACGGTCATCGTCGCCGCCCTGCCCAAGGGCGCTGTCGTCGAGATGGATCTCATCGCCCGAGCCAGGTGATTACGGCCCGAACGCCAGGGCGACCGCGGCACCGACCCAGCCAAGAACCAGGACGCGCGTGGATCGGCGGTGGAGCCGGTCGAAGCGGAGCCGCCAGGGGTCGTCCGGCGGCGCGGCGTCGAACGAACCGACCTTCAGCCGGAAGTAGTTCAGTCGCGGCCTCACGACCATGGCCAGGTACACGTTGGTCGCGACCGCGAGGAAGGAGGCGATTCCCGCGACCCGGGACTGGCCCGCGAATCCCCGGGTCTGCTCGAGCTCGGCGAAAATGGCGATCACCAGAAGGAGGGAGAGGACGTGCTTGACGGCCTCGAAGCGCCTCAGGATCTCGCCGAAGACCTCGCCCGCGACGTCGCGCGAGGCGATGCGCCGGAAGACGATCGGAGCGGCCAGGACGACAACGAGAGTCCCGCCGACCCAGAGTGCGAGGCTGAAACGGATGATTTGCCCGGTGATCCGCAAAGCAAGGCTCTCCTCGCGACGGATTATCCCAAGTAAGATCGAGTCGTGGACGCGGAGCTGGCGGGGGCTCTGGACGATCTGATTCGGGGACGAGGAGTCGCCAGAGGGCGGCATTCTCTCCGGCACCACGGGCGGCTCGTCCGGCGCGATCTCGAGGAGAGGCTCCTGGCCAACGGCTTCCGGCCGATGACCGTGAAGGAGGCTCCGATCGAGCCCGGCGAAAGGATCCCCGCCTTTCACCTCGAGGGGGAGACGGCGGACTTCGGGTATATCCGGTGGGAGATCTTCACGCCCAAGAGCCGGAGAAAGCTCTTTGCCTCCGAGCACCGGAGGCCAGATAACCAGGAGTGGGCGGTTCAGCTGAACCTCGCCTCGCCGGTGAGAGTTTGGGCCAATGCGGAGCTCAAGGAACACCACGACGTAGACACCGTCGTCGCCGTCAATCCATGAACAATCGGAGCCGGCTCTCATGGCCTTGATCCAGACGATCGCCGTCGGTCCGCTTCAGTGCAACTGCTCGATCCTCGTGGACGAGTCGTCGAAACAGGCGGTGGTCGTGGATCCGGGCGACGAGGCAGAGAGGATCGCTCGGGTCATCGCCCGCGCGGGAGCGACCGCCGTCGCGCTCCTGCACACGCATGGGCATTTCGATCATATCGGCGGCTCGGCCGAGCTCGCCGAGCTGACCGGCGCTCCGATCCGCCTGCATGCGGCCGACCGACCGCTCTACGATACCTTGCCCGATCAGGCGGCCTACTTCGGTCTCTCCGCGGGCGCGCCCGCGCCTCCCGGGCCGCCGATCGCCGACGGCGAAGTGATCCGGTTCGGCGAGTCGGCGCTGAGGGCGATCCACACACCCGGCCACACGCCGGGCTCGACCTGCTTCCTTCTCGAGGGAGACGCCCCGGTCCTCCTCTCCGGCGACACGCTTTTCCGCCGTTCGATCGGCCGGACCGATCTCCGGGGCGGCGACACCGAGGCGATCCTCGCCTCGATCCGCGGAAAGCTCTTCGCCCTCCCCGGCGCGACCCCGGTTATCTGCGGCCATGGACCGGGTACGACCATCGAGGAAGAGCGTCGGCTGAATCCCTTCGCGGCTCTTTGAGCTCATTCGCTTTGCTAGAATTGGTTCGATGGCTCTGTCGTTGACCGAGAAATCGAAACTCGTCTCCTCCTTCTGGAAGGACCTGCCCTCCCCCTGCCCGAAGCACGAGATCCCCATGCGGGCGTTCTTCGTGGAGCGCGTCTACAAGCCCCAGGTCGTGATGGTGTGTCCCAAGGGGGAAATGTTCCGGTTCGACCAGAAGCCCAAGCAGATCGAGTTCTCCCGGCCTCACCTGAAGACGATGGCGCTGGATGCGCAAGAGAGCGAAGCTCCCGCCTGTCCCCAGGACTTCACGCCGCTCGTCGTCTACCGGACCCCGGCGGTGTTTCTGCCGGTGGGATGGGATTTCACGTTTGTGTGTCCCAATTGCCTGTCTTATGGCCGCTGGGTGGACACGGGTCGTCCGGAAGAGGACGTCAAGGCCGCCCCGATCGTCAAGAAGGAGGCCCCGGCCTTCCACGACGAGACCATCCCGCTCCCCAAGCGGATGGAGATGGCCAAGGCCGGGGACCTGAAAACCAAGCTTTACGCCGCGATGGCTCAGACGGACTGCACCGCCTGCGGCTACGACTGCGAAGGGTATGCGGCCGCGCTCGCCGCCGGCACCGAGAAGGATCCCAACCTCTGCGTCCCTGGAAAGGAGGAGACAGCCAGGGTCGTCAAGGATCTCCTGAAGGGAACCGGACTCCCGGCCGCCGCCGGCTAGTCCGCCCGAGCGGACGCGGAGACACGGAGACGCGGAGACACGGGGAGGAGGGGTCGCGCATCACCGCGTCCCCGCGTCGTCGCGTCGTCGCGTCGTCGCGTCGGAAATCCTCGTAGAAGCCTTCGCTCGGAGCAGCAACCTTCTCCTCCGCATCCCCGCTCCGGCTCGCCGCTCGCCGGAAGGAATCGGGAGAGAGAAGGTGAAGCGGCTCCCCCGCTCCAGATCGCTTCTCCGCCCAGATCGTTCCGCCGTGCAATTCGACCAGGGAACGGGCGATCGCAAGCCCGATTCCCATTCCCGGATGCCGCCGGGTCGTCGAGCCGTCCGCCTGGCGAAAGCGGTCGAAGACGTGTGGCAGTTCGTTTTTCGGTATGCCGATTCCGTCGTCCTCGACGCTGACGAGATAACTGTCGGGCTCCCGCTCCACGCGGACAATGACCCTTCCGTGGCGCGGCGTGAACTTGATCGCGTTGGCAAGCGGGTTCCAGAGGATCTGCTGCAGCCGGAGGGTGTCGGCGCGCACCGCGGGCATGGATTCGGGCAGAGGGGCCAGGATCAAGACAACTCCCTTGCTCTCGGCCATGAGCCTCACGGTCTCCATCGCGCGATGCAGGACCTCCGGCAGGGAGACCATCGTCAGGTTGAGCGACAGGGCGCCCCGGTCGGTCCGGGCTAGGTCGAGGAGGTCATCGATCAAGGCGAGCAGCACGCGGGCCGATTGCCGTGATTGCCTCAGTCCCCGGCGCAGGGTCTCTTCTCCCACCGTCTGCTCTTCGAGCAGGTCGGTCCAGCCCACGATCGAGGTCAGGGGCGTCCGCAGCTCGTGGTTGACGTTCTGGAGGAAGTGATCCTTCAGGCGGCTCGAGATCCGAGATCCTGCTCGAGAGCAGAACGACGAAGACGCTGCCGGGGACGAGCAGGGCCGCGAGGACGGCGAGGAGGAGCCGGGCCCGGAGGCTCCTTTTCGGCTCCGCCGCGCGCGCCAGGCGCACGAGGAGGCTCATGGACGCGACGCCCGGTCGATCCGGCGACACCTTCTCATGCGCAGAGGCCCTCCTCTTACGTGAGGGGCCGAGCATCGGGAGGCGTATTCGTAGCGCAGGGCTTCGATGGGATCCAGACGGGACGCCTTCTGGGCGGGATAGAACCCGAAGAAGATCCCGATCGCTGCGGAGAAACCGAAGGCGAGCAGGATCGCGGTCGGCGCGAGAACGATCGGCCACTGCTGCTTCCACGCGAGGAACCGGGACGCGCCGACGCCGAGTGCGATGCCGATCGCGCCCCCGGCGATCGAGAGGGAGAGCGCCTCGATCAGGAACTGGGTCAGGATGTCGCGCCCCTTGGCGCCGATCGCCATCCGGATGCCGATCTCCCGCGTCCGCTCGGTCACTGACACGAGCATGATGTTCATGATCCCGATCCCGCCCACGAGGAGCGAGATCGACGCGATTGCCGCAAGCAGAGCCGACATCTGGCGGGAGGTCTGGTCCGCGGTCTGCGCGATCTCCTGCTGGGACCGGATCATGAAGTCCGAATCCTGTCCCGGCTGGAGGCGGTGCCGCTGGCGCAGGAGCGCTTCGATCTCGCTCTGCGCCTCGCCCACCGCGTCGCGCGACACGGCCGACGCCATGAACATGTCGATCTTGGTGGTGCGCTTCAGGAGCTTCATGACCGTGGTGTACGGTGCGATGACGGTGTCATCCTGGTCCTGCCCCATCGTGCTGCCACCCTTGGACTCCAAAACGCCGACCACCTTGAAGGGAATGTTCTTGATCCGGATCATCTGATCGACGGCGTTTCCGTCGGGAAAGAGCGCGTTGGCGACCGTGCTGCCC
>JBKPBH010000222.1:0-23059 GCA_046726795.1 Acidobacteriota bacterium | reverse complement strand
AAACGATCGAGCAGGAGATCGAGCAGGGGAAAAACGAAGTGTCGGCTGTCCGTGAGCATGTCACCGGCGTCGAAAAGGGTGTCCGGGAGAGCGTTTCCACGATACCGATCCAGACCGCCGACGCCGGGCCGGCCTCCGTCTCCGGCCAGGGTCCTGAGCCGCCGGCCGCCTCCCCGCCCGCCGATACTCTCCGGGCCCCCGACTCCCGTCCCATCGAGCCCTCTTGAGCCGGTTCCTCCCCGGCCGCCCGCCCGCGCCTCCCCCGGCGGGCGAGGAGGAGCTGCAACGGATGGGCTTCTTCGAGCACCTCGAGGAGTTCCGCAAGCGCCTGATCATCAGTCTCGTCGCCGTCTTCGTGACGTTCCTGATTTGCTGGAACTGGGCGCCGCAGCTGTTCGAGATCCTGGCCAGACCGGTCCGGCGCGTGCTCCCCCCGGGGCAGAACCTCTCCTACACGACCCTGACCGAGCCCTTTCTCCTGTACTTCCGGGTGGCCCTCTTCGGCGGGCTCATCGTGGCCTCGCCCGTCATCCTCTGGCAGATCTGGCTCTTCGTCGCCCCGGCTCTCTACCGCCGCGAGAAGCGCTATGTGTTCCCGTTTCTCTTCGCCGGCGTCTTCTTCTTCCTGGCCGGCTGCGCCTTCGGCTACTTCGAGGCTTTTCCCTTGGTCGTCGGGTTCCTGGTCGGCGTCGGCAAGAACTTCAATGCCGTCATCACGATCAACGAGTACCTCGGGACAGCGATCAAGATCATCCTGGGCCTCGGCATCTGCTTCGAGATGCCGATCCTGATCTTCTTCCTCGCCCGCATGGGCGTGGTTTCCGAGCGGTGGCTGCTCGCCAAGTTCAAGTACGCCGTGCTCATCATCTTCATCATCGCGGCCGTCATCACGCCCACTCCCGACGTTGCGACGCAGTGCGTCTTCGCCGTCCCGATGATCCTCCTCTATCTGCTCGGCATCGCCGTCGCGTGGATGTTCAAGAGACGCGAGGCTTGAACGCGCCCCGGTCCGTTCCTCTTCAGCACGATCTCGATGAACTCGCGGGCCGCTCCCCGACCGCCGGCGTTCTTCAAGACGACCTTTGCGATCCGGCGGGCCTGGAGGGCGGCGTCGGCGGGGCAGGCAGAGAAGCCGGCCGCCCGGAGCATGGGGACGTCCGGCTCGTCGTCGCCCAGCGCCGCCGTCTCCCGCGGCGCGATTTTCCAGCGCCGGCAGAGCATCTCGTATTTCGCGAGCTTCTCGCGCACCCCCTGGTAGCAGGCGTGAACGCCCAAGTCCCTGGCCCGGGCCGCGGTCGCCGGCGAGGACCGGCCCGAGATCCAGGCGACCTTCAGCCCCGCCGCGATCGCCTTGCGGATCCCGTGCCCGTCCTTTGTGTCGAAGACCTTGAACTCCGTGCCGTCCCCGGCCAGATAGATCCGCCCGTCCGTCAGGACCCCATCCACATCGAAGAAGAGAGCCCGGATGAGGAGTCGGTGGTGGGTCGTCGGTGATAGGGACCGAGGCCTCTTCCTAACACCCACCACCTAACACCCGCCACCTTCCGTCACCGGATTCCGGCCGACAGGAGGTCGTGCATGTGAAGGGCGCCGGCCAGCCGCTTCTGATCATCCAGGATGAAGAGTGAAGTGATCTTGGACTCTTCCATCCGGGACAGCGCCGTGGAAGCGAGCTCCTCCGCGCCGATCGTCGCGGGGCTGGCGTGAAGGCATTCGCCCGCCGTGCGGGACAGCAGCCGCCCGTCCCTCTCGAGCAGGCGACGCAGGTCGCCGTCGGAGATCACTCCGGCCAGGGCCCCGTTTCCGTTGACGACCGCCGTGATCCCCATCATCTTCCGGGACATCTCGTGGATCGCTTCGCCCATCGGCGTGTCGCGAGTGACGCGAGGGACCCGCTCGCCGGTGCGCATCAGATCCTTGACCTTCAGGAACCGCCGGCCGAGCTCCCCTCCGGGGTGCAGGGCCGCGAAGTCCTCCTCCTTGAACCCGCGCTTCTCCGACAGGGTCATCGCGAGCGCGTCGCCCACTGCCAGGAGCGCCGTCGTCGAGGCGGTCGGGGCGAGGTTGAGCGGGCAGGCCTCGCGTGAGATCGCGACGGAGAGATTGAGGTCCGCAGCCTGCGCGATCGAGGAAGCGGGCGCTCCCGTCATCGCGATCGTGAGGATCGAGCGGTCCTTCGCGAATTCGATCAACCGGGAGATCTCCGGCGACTCGCCCGATGCCGACAGGGCGAGCACGATGTCCCCGGCCACGAGCATGCCCAGGTCCCCGTGCGCCGCTTCGGCGGCATGGAGGAAGTACGCCGGCGTTCCGGTGGAGGCCAGCGTCGCGGCGATCTTCTGTCCCACGAGCCCCGACTTGCCGAGACCGGTGACGCAGAGCCGTCCCCGGCAGGCGGCGATCTCTTCGACCGCGCGGACGAAGGCAGGGCCCAGGTTGCCAACTTGCTCCCGGATGGAATCCGCCTCGATCTGGAGGACCCGGCGGGCCGTGTCGAGGATCACGGAGGTATCTTAGCGAAACCCGATGATCCGCCATCCGTATTCAGCAGGAAAACGAAAGGGGAGGATCGTGATCGCGCGAATTCGTCTCGCCGCTTCTCTCACGCTGGCGGCCTTTGCTCTGACGCTCTTGGGTCAGGCGCCGGCCCCCCGCAAGACCCCTCCGAAACGCGGGCCGGCGTCCGCGCGCCCCCAGCCGCCGGCGGCGGCGCCGCCCACGGTGTCCTTCGAGAAGTTCGTTCTGGACAACGGCCTCCAGGTGATCCTCCACGTGGACCGCAAGCTGCCGATCGTCCACGTCAACGAGTGGTTCCACGTCGGGTCGAAGAACGAGAAGCCCGGCCGGACGGGGTTTGCCCACCTCTTCGAGCACGAGATGTTCGAGGGCTCGAAGAATGCCCCGGGCAAATACTTCGGGCGCGCGGAGCGGGCCGGGGCCAACCTCTTCGAAGGGGGCGTCAACGGGACGACGAACACCGACCGGACGAACTACTTCATCACCGTCCCCTCCGCGAGTCTGGAGTACGTGCTCTGGCTCGAATCGGACCGGCTGGCGACGCTCGCCGAATACCTGACGAAGGAGAACCTCGATAACCAGCGCGACGTCGTGAAAAACGAGCGCCGGCAGGGGTTGGAGAATCAGCCCTACGGGCGCGCCTTCAAGTTGATCGTCGAGAACCTCTTCCCGGCGGGCCATCCCTACTCCTGGCCGGTCATCGGGAGCCACGAGGACCTGACCGCCGCCTCTCTCGAGGACGTGCGCGAGTTCTTCCGGACGTACTACACGCCGAACAACCTCTCGCTCGCCATCGCCGGCGATTTCGATCCGGCGCAGGCGCGCGCCCTCGTCGAGAAGTACTTCGGAGGGATTCCCGCCGGGCCGCCGCTCGACCGGCCGGGCCGGTTCGTCCCGGCGCTCGCGGGCGAGAAGGTCGTCGAGGCCACCGACCGGGTCCCGCAGGAGCGCGTCTACATGGTCTGGCCGTCGCCTCCCTTCTATGCCCCGGGAGACGCGGAGCTCGACTTGGCGTCCCTCATCCTGACCGACGGCCTCGCCTCGCGCCTTCAGAAGGTTCTGGTCTACGACCGCCAGCTCTGCACCAACGTCAACGCCTTCCAGGCCTCGATGGAGATCTCGAGTTACTACGTCGTCGTGGCCACGGCGCGGCCGGGTGCGTCTCTGCCCGAGATCGAGAAGATCGTGACGGGCGAGATCGCCGGACTCGCCCGGAGCGGGCCGGCTCCCGCCGAGCTCGCGCGCGCCCAGACGAAATGGGAGTACAACTTCGTCACCGGGCTCGAGCGGATCGGAGGCTTCGGCGGGAAGGCCGACCTGCTCAACAGCTACAACACCTTCCTGGGCGACCCGGGCAAGTTCGAGTTCGACCAGGGCCGCTACAAGAACGCCACGGTGGAGGAGGTCAGGAAGGCCGTCGCTCGCTGGCTCGACACGAACAACCGATTGACCCTCCGCTTCCGGCCGGAGAAGTCCGGACGCGCCCGGGAGACGGCTCTCGACCGCTCCAAGGGGCCTCCGCTTCCGGCCGACAGGCCGTTCACCGCTCCGAGGGTCGAGTCGGGCAAGCTCGAGAACGGCCTGGAGGTCTTCGTGGTCGAGCGCCGCGAGCTGCCGAAAGTCGCCGTGACGCTCGTGGCGCGAGCGGGATCCGCCGCCGATCCGCCCGGCAGGGAAGGCACCGCCTCTCTGACCGCCGAGACGATGCGCCTCGGCACGAAGACGCGCGCCGCGCTCGAGATCGAAACGGCATTGGGCGATCTCGGCACCTCGCTCACGATCGGGGTCGGGCTCGAGAGCGCGTCCGTCGGCTTCGAGATTCTGAGGCGCAACCTGGAGCCCGGCTTCGGGATCCTGGCCGACATCGTCGTCCACCCGACTTTTCCTCAAGCCGAGCTCGAGCGGGAGAAGAAGCGGCGCTCCGACGCTCTCGCTCAGGAATCCAGGAGCGGCAACGGGATCTCGAGGCGCGTCCGGCCCATGCTCTCCTTCGGCCGTGCGCATCCCTACGGCCGCCCGGCGGCGGGGCTGCCCGGCAGCGTCTCCGCGATCCGGCGGGAGGACGTGGTCGGGTTCGCCCAAGCGCGCTGGAAGCCAGGAGGCTCGGCGCTCGTCTTCGCCGGTGACATCACGCTGCCGGAGGCCCTCGCGCTCGCGCGCCGGACGCTCGGGGGCTGGACCGGAGGAGCGCCGGGCGCGGTCGCGATTCCGCCCCCGGCCCCGGCGCCTCCCGGCCGGATCTATCTGGTCGACCGCCAGGACGCGGCTCAGACGGTCGTCGCGCAGTTCCTGCCGGCCCCGCGTCGCGACTCGCCCGACTACTATGCGCTCGAGCTCGCCAACGGCGTCTGGGGGGGAAGCGCGAGCTCCCGGCTCGACATGAACCTGCGCGAGGAGAAGGGGTACTCCTACGGCATCTTCTCCGGCCTCTTCCTCCACCGGGAGGCCGGCGAGTGGTCGGCCGGAGGCGGAGTCCAGACGAACAAGACGAAGGAATCCATTGCCGAGTTCGACAAGGAATTGAAGGCGATCGCAGGCTCGAAGCCGATCAGCCAGGAGGAATTCGACGCGCAGAAAGCCCGGATCGTCCGCGGATACGCCCAGCAGTTCGAGTCGCTCGCGCGCGTCGTGGCGCAGATCGCCGACCTCTGGACCGAAGGCCTGCCCACGACCGAGCTGCAGCACGAGTACGACGAGACGGCGAAAGTGACGCTCGAAGCCGCTCGCGCCGCCGCGCAGAAATACGCCCGCCCCGAGAAGGCGGCGCTGCTGCTCGTCGGCGACCGCGCGAAGATCGAGCCCGGTTTGAAGGACCTTCACCTCGGGGAGATCGTCCTCCTCGACCCCGAAGGAAAGCCGGCGAAGTAGCTCCGACTCACTTCGTCAGGATCGCCTCGATGAAGGCCAGGGCGCGCGGGTCCTTGGACTGGCCGAGCCAGAAGACCGCCTGCTTGCGCACTTGGGGGTTGCGGTTGGTGCGAGCGACTTCGATCAGCAGGGGAACGCCCTCGTCGTGCGGCATCTGGGTCAGCGCGAAGACGGCCTTGCGCTTGACGTCGGTCTCCGGGTCGTCGCGGATGGCGTCCTGGATCGCTCCCGCAACCTTCTTGCCCGCCTTCTGGGCCAGCCAGAAGAGAGCCTGGCCTCGCACTCCGGGACTCGCATCCCGCTTCGCCATCTCCAGCAGCGTGTCGAGGGCCTCCGGCACCTTGCACTGCGAGAGAGCGAAGGTCAGGTG
Organism: Acidobacteriota bacterium; assembly: GCA_046726795.1. Classification (GTDB taxonomy): domain Bacteria; phylum Acidobacteriota; class Thermoanaerobaculia; order UBA5066; family Gp7-AA6; genus JAWOLE01. The sequence goes on along the minus strand of JBKPBH010000222.1, from coordinate 17,304 downwards.
TCGCCTCAGGTCTTCGCTCTCCTCCTTCCGGGCGAGAGCGCGGAGAGCGTCGTAGCCCCGGCGGCCGCGGGCATTGCCGAGCCAGAAGACCGCCTGTTTGCGCAGAGGCTCCGGGCTCGGGGGCGCGGCGTACCGCTCGAGCGCCTCGTCCGCCGCCGGGTCCTCGTGCAGGGCGATGGCGCCGAGCGCCGGCTCCCCGTTCTTCCAGTGCTTCTTGCGCTCGAGCGACGGGTTGCCTACGAACGTCTGGAGGAAGGCCACGCTCTCGCCGGGCCGCACGTCGGCGAGCCAGAAGACAGGCAGCCCGCCGGCATCCAGCGTACAGTCCGTCGAGAATGTGCGAAGCCGTTCGACGGCGCTGGCCTCGATTCGCAGGAGGACCACCATCTGGCTCGACCCGGCGCGGTCGACGCAGTCGCCTCCGTCGGAGTGGACGACCGTCACGTTCCGGCCGTCGTTTTCCAGAAAACAGCGTCCCGAGCAGGGGCTCGCATCCAGGTCCTCCGTCGAGCCGTAGCAGCAGATGTGGTGGATCCCGACGGTCTCGATGGACCAGCCGATCCAGGCCGGCCCGGCGTGCGCGGCGGTCAGATGCCGGAACGCCCTCTCGAGGCCGGCGGCAGCGGAGCCTCTTTCGATTCGCGCGTTGGCGAATCGCGCCGGTTGTCCCGAAGCCGAGGCGGACAGCTCCAGGATTGCGCCGAGGAGGAGGAGCGGAAAGACGGGACGGGGGCGGTTCATGGCGTCACTCCTCCTGGCCAGCGGTCCGACTGGATCGAGACCGGGCCGTTGACCGTCGAGAGATAAACGGCCGGCGAGGCGAAATCCCCGAACTCGATCCTTCGGGAATCGTCTTCGTCGGAGATCTTGCGCGCCTGCTCGCAGGCTCTGGCGCGGCACTGGAAGGGTGAGTGACCCGAGCTTTCGACGCGGACGGCAGACCCGTAGCCCTCGGGGAGTGAGAGCGTCAGGGGGCCGTTGCGCGCGTGGGCTTCGAGCTTCCCGTCCCACCGACGGCCCGAGAGCCGAACCGAGATCGGCCCGTTCTGCGTGGTGACGCTCACGTCTCCGCCGCTTCCGGCGATCGAGACCGGGCCATTGACGGCCGTCGCCTGGACGGTGCCTGCGCAGGCCTTCAGGGAGATCGGACCGTTCTTCGCCTCGGCCTGGATCGAGCCGTTGGATTCTTCGAACGACAGAGGCCCGTTCTGGGAGCGCGCGACGACGGCGCCCGACATCCCTCGCACGGAGGCCGGACCGTTGAAGACCTCCAGGTCGAATCCCGCGCCGCGCGGCGCCCGAACCAGAAAATGCACGACCCAGTCGCGCCCCTCCGGTCCTCGCGCGCGGAGCTCGCCGTCCTCGAAGGAAACCGCGATCCGGCCGAGGTCTTCCGCCGCGGCGGCGGCCTTGCAAGCCGTGAGGGAGACGTCGGATCGGTCGGTTCCCTGCAGGAAGATCCCGGAGTTGGCCGGAGCGCGCAGCCGCAGAGCGCCGCGCGGCGCTGGCAGGGAGAGCGTCTCCTCGGCGCGTGCGGCCTCCTCGCCGTCGAAGGTCACCCGAAGCTGCCGGCAGTCCTGGATCGGTCCTTCGCCGTCCGTGGTCAGGCTCGAGCCGCGCCGCGTCCTTTCCATTCCCGCCGCGGGCGCCGCGGCCGCGCAGAGCGCCACGGCCATCCAGAGAATCGGCTTCCTGTTCATCACGTCCTCCTCGTCTCAGTCCTTCAGGAGCTCCATCAGGTAGTCCGTGGCTTCCTTGTTGCGGCCCATGACCGAGAGCTTCTGCACGGCCTCCCGTTTCATCTGCGGGTCTTTCTCTTCGCGCGCGATCTGGACGAGCGCGTGGGCGTTGTTCTGCACGAACAGCCCTTCGAGCGCGGCACGGCGCAGCGTCGGATCTTTCTCGCTCTTGTAGATGGAGACAAGAGCCGCTCCGGTCTTCTCGCCTTCCATGACTCCGAGCTTGCGGATCGCCTCGCGCTTCAACTCGGGCCTCGACTCGGTCCGGGCGAGCTCCAGCAGGCGTTCGCTGTCGCCCGCGACGAACATGGCCTCCAGGATGGTTCTCTTGACTTCCCCGGAGGATTCGCTCTGGTAGAGCTGCGAGAGCTCCGTTCGGGCGCCCATCACTCCGAGCTGCCGGACCGCGGCCGATCGCAGGTGCGGGTCCTTCTCCGTCTTCGCGGCGGCCAGGATCCGGTCGCGTTCCCCGGCGACCATGAAACTCTTCAAGATCTTCTCCTTGATCTCCACGCTCGAGGACGGGGACGCGTAGATCTCGGCCAGGAGCTCCCGGCTCGAGCGCCCGCCAAAGAGGCCGAGGTACTGGAGGGCCTTCTCCTGAAGCTCGAGATCCGATTTCCCTCGCGCGATGTCCGAAAGGATCTCTCGCGCGCGGGGCGACCCACTCTGGGCGAGTACGAAGAGAGCCCGTTCCTTGAGCTTCGGCGGCGAGGAGCCCCTCAAGAGCTTCTCGAGCAGAGGGATCGCGCGCTCGGGGTCCGAGTGGAGCAGGCTGTTGATGGCCATCAGCTTCAGGTCTTCGTCCCCCTCGGCCTCGGGACGGACGCGGCCTCCGCGCCCCTGCCGGATCTCCAGCTCCAGAGCGCGCGCCTCCTTGACCCAGGAACTGCGCGGGAAACGGCCGGCGAGGTCTCCGAGGGTGGCGAGCGCATCGGTCTTTCGCCCTTCCTTGTTGTACGCATAGGCGACCCAGTAGAGCGCCGCGTCCGCGCGTCCGCCGCCGGACTTGGCGACCTCGCCGAACGCCGCCGCCGCTCTGTCCCAATCGCCATCGTCCAGGGCCCTGGTGCCCTGCTCGTACAACTGGTTCTCGCGGGATCCCTCGCCCGCCTCCGTCCATCCGGCGTCCAGGACGTCGAGGAAGACCGCAAGGGCCGGCGTGGACGACAGGGCGCCGAGAAGAACGATTCCGCCGATCCCGAGGCTCTTTCGAATCATGTTCTCTTCCTTTCGTCGCGCGGGGCGATCGCCTCTTCGCGCTGGCGCATCCGGGAGGCGAGCACCCGGATCTTGAAAAGCACTCCTTCGGCTTCCGCCCGCCGGGCGGAGCTCTGGGCAGCCTCTCCGCCGCCCGGGGCCGGGGCGTGCGCGACTTCGAGCAGGATCCGCTCCAGGTCTTCGAGCACGTCGGAGACGGCCGTTTCGCCGGCGGAGATGGCGGACAGGCGGTACAGGCGATTGGTGGCGAGGAGCTCTTCGGCCCGCAGGCGCTCGCGCGCCGGATCGGGCAGCCCGCTCCCGGGAGCAGGGGAATGCACGAGCTCGATCAGAACGGCCTGCGACCGGTCGAGGTGGTCTCCGACGGCCACCAGCAGGATCCGTTCGCGCACCTGCGTGGCCGGCGTCCCTCGCGGCCCGCGCCAGAGACGCCCCGCCAGGAACGCGGCGAGCGCAACCGCCGCCAGGGCGCCGGCGAACGCCAGCCTCGGCGGCACGACTGACCGCCTCCAAAAAGGCTCCGGGCGTTCGGGCAGCCGGGCCGCGATCTTCCTCCAGACGTCGCGCCCGTAGTCGTCCCCGCGCTCGGGCACCGGGGCGGCTTCGACCGCCGAGAGCAGCCGCTCGAGTTCCACCCTGCGGCGGCGGCAGGAGAGGCAGGCGGCGACGTGCCGCGTGGCAGCCCGGTCCCCTTCGTAGCGAGCGAGAATCAGCCGCTCTTCGCTGACGTGCTTCATCGGGCGCCCTCGGCGACCGGGGCCAAGTCGCGGCGCAGTTTGGAGACCGCGCGGAAGACGCAGTTCTTGGCGGCTCCGCGGCGCACGCCCAGGGTCTTGCCGATCTCGGCGATCGTTCGCCCCTCGAAATGGCGCAGGACGAACGCGGCTCTCTCCATCGCGGTTAAGCCATCGAGCGACAGCGAGACCCGCTCTCTCAGTTCCGATCCGAAGAAGGCACGCTCCGGCGTGGCCTGGCTGGCGGCGGCCTGAAGCGCCTCGGCCTCGAGGGGCCGCGTCAGGGCCTCGCGCGGAGTCCGCCGCCGGAGGGCGTCCACGGCGCAGTTGGCGGTGATCCGATGGAGCCAGGTCGAGAACTCCGACTGCCCGGCAAAGCGCTCGAGGCTGCGATAGGCCTTCAAGAAGGTTTCCTGAACCACGTCTTCTGCGTCCTCCTCGTTTCCCATCATCCGGAACGCCAGCCGGAAAACGTTCCGGCTGTGCTTCTCGACCAGGGTCCGGAAGGCTTCCCGATCGCCCGCTCTCGCGCGCGCGACAGCGGCTGAGTCGCTTCCTTCCATTCCTGTTCTTTAGACGGAGCTCGAGCCAAGAGGTTAGGGAGATTCGTGGCCGGTCGCTGGGTTTGGTGATTTGGGCGTTAAGGGGGGGTTGCCCCGCCGTCCGATACGGCCGTCTGTCCGGTGCCGGAGGCGAGTCGGGCCCGCTCCCGGTTGGCCCAGGCCACGATCGTCCGATCCGAACGCGGCGGCGGCCGCGAAGCAGACGAGCGCGAGAGCCGGCATTGCGAAGTGCTTCGCGATCATGGCTTCTCCGGGTGTCCGCCACGAATGACGGCGAGCGTCGTCACGGTCCCGCTGGAGAGACGCCGGACGCGAACGGAATCGTTCGCGCCGTACTCGAGCACGAAGAGGTCCTCGCCGGAGAGCGCGACGCCGGAGGGGGACCAGGAATCCTCGGATTTCATGACGGAAGAGACTTTTCCGGAGGGCGCGACCGCCACGACGCGGCGCGCCCCGTAGTTCGCGGCGAAGACGGTTCCGCGAGAATCGACGGCCAGTCCCATCATCTTGCCGAAGCGCCCTTCGAAATAGCGGGCGAAGAAGCTCGGCTTCAAAAGCCGGCCGCCGCGCGCGAGCGTGGTCACTCGCCCGGATGGCGACACCTTGCGGACAGAGACATCGTCGGTGACGTAGAGCTCGCCGCCGGGGCCGATCGCGATCCCCCCGATCGGACCGAAACGAGCCTCCCGCCCGACTCCGTCCGCGTACCCGTAGGCCCCTCCGGCGAGAAGCTCGGTCCTGCCGCCGGGGGTGCGGCGGTGGATCTCGGAAACGTCCCGGCGGTTGTTGTCCACGTGCGCGTAGTAACGCGTCCCGTCGGGAGCGACCGCCGGAGTGAAGAGGAACGGAAATCCCTCCGCCGCCGACGCCGTGTCGCGGACGGTTCCGTCCTCCTCCAGCCTCCAGGCGCTCGACCGCCATCTCTCGGAGCGGGGGTCGTAGGTCAGGTGTTCCCCCTCGAGGCGACCGTCCGCGTCGAGCCGGATGGCGTGACTGTGCCTGTCGGTGACGACAGCCGTCACGCGCCCCCCTGGCTCCCAGCGCCAGATGCGCTTCAAGTCGGTGAAGTAGACGCGGCCCTGGCGGTCTACGGCGATTCCCGTCCCCGGATGCGCCCGAGCGGCTGCCGCCGGAATCAGGAGCAGGACCGCCAGAGCCGCCAACCGAAATCGTCTCGCCATGCTTCCTCCCCTCGCTTCTGGAGACGGAACCCGGCGAAGGAGTGTTATCGGACTAGGAGCGTGCGAGGCGGAACCAGACCTTGCGGCAGAAGGACCAAAAGGTCTCTTCCCGGGGAAGCAGTGGCATCCCGTCGAGCTCCCAGCGCCACAGCTCGAGCATCCGGCCGTCGCCGCGCAGCGCGCCCTCCCGCGTCACGGCGGCAGGGGGCGCGACGAGCTGGGCCAGCCGCTCGTAGACACGCTCGCGGTCGGCCCCGCGCGTTCGAACGAGCAGGTGCCAGAGAGTCAGCCCGTCGCGCTTTCTGGCGGAGGTGAGGATCGCCGAGAGCGCCTCGTCTCTACCCGCCGCGAAGTCATAGCGCTCGAGAGCCTGACGTAGGGGAGGCGGCGCGTCCTCGTAGTACGGCGTCCCGGGGCCCTCTTTGGGACGGGTCGAGCAGACCGCGCCGGCGGGAACGATGGACTCGCGGCCATCCTGCTCGAAGCTGACCCAGCCCGTCTCGACGCGCAGCAAGCCCGCCCCCGCCTCGTCCACCTCGAGCGTGTAGGCGCAACCGAGGTCGACCGCGAGGGCCGACGGCGTCTCGACGAAGAAGAGTCGCGGCGGCGCCCAGATCCTCGCCGAGATCGACCCACGATCGAGGGCCAGGCGCTGCTCGACCGCGCCGGACTTGACGAGCCGAACACGGGAACTGGGCCCGATCGTGATCTCGGCGATCCTGCCGACGCCGATCTTCGCCCGCGAGCCAGCGTCCGTTTCGACTCTCTGCCCGACGGCGAGCGCGGAGACTCCGGCGATGCGCGCGGATCCGACGCGCGGCGTTCCCTCGAGGCTCTCGACCCGCCACCGCGCCGCCGCGCCCGAGCGAGCGATCCAGAGGGCCCCGACGACAAAGATGAGGGCCGCGGCGGCCGCCAGGAGCGGGCGCATCCACCGGTGGCCGCCTGGCCGGCTCTCGGGCAGGCGGAGGGGTCGGCCCTCACGGCGGAAACGGCCGAGCAGTTTCTCGAGGCGCGCGACCTCAGGGTCGGCCGGGCCTGTGCGGTCCCAGAGATAACGGTCATCCATGGCTTTTTCTCCTGTTGAGCCTTTCCCGAAGCCGGGCCATTCCGCGGTGCAGGTTGACGCGCACGGAGCCGGGTGTGAGTCCGGTGCGCGCCGCGATCTCCGGGCCGGTCATCCCTTCGACGAGCCGGAGAACCAGCGTCTCGCGGTATGCCTCCGGAAGCGCGCGGATGGCTTCCAGGATCGCCCGGGCTTCGGTTTCTCCAGAATCCGGGGAGGGAAGGTCTTCAGGAAGCTCTTCGGTCTTCGGGGCGCGCCGCAGATGGTCGGTCGCCCGGTTGCGGGCGATCGTGGCGAGCCAGCCCGGGAACGCCGCCGGGTCGCGAAGCGAGGAGAGCCGGCGAAATACGATCAAGAAGACCTCCTGAACCAGATCCTCGACGTCCAGCCCCGGGACCCGGGCGAGCAGGATGCCGTGGACCATCCCTGCATAGCGTCCGTAGAGCGACTCGAAAGCGATTCGGTCGCCGGCTCGCGCGGCCTCAACCCACCGCGGGGGCTCGGAAGTCTCTCCGGGGGACGCCGTCACGCCGTGACGCTGCCCGATTCCCCCGGGCGGGTCAAGGACGAGCGCCAGGTTCAAGGTCCAGGGTTCGAGCTTCAAGGTTCCCGTTCCGTTGGGGAGACGTTCTCGAAGCGAGGATCGTTAACATTAGAATCCCGTCCACCATGCAGCAGCTCGCGCTCTATGTCTCGAAGTACGGCCTGTCCCTGATCTTCGTCAACGTCCTTTTCGAGCAGCTGGGCTTGCCGATCCCGGCGATCCCGGTCCTCATCGTGGCGGGCGCCCTGGCGGTGGAAAAGGACCTCTCGGTCCCGAGCGTGCTCGTGGTGGCGGTCGCGGCGTCCCTGCTCGCCGACGCCAGCTGGTTTCTGCTCGGCCGGCGCTACGGGTTCCGCATCCTGAAGACTCTCTGCCGCATTTCTCTCTCGCCCGACGGCTGCGTGCGCCAGACCACCTCCATCTTCGAGAAATGGGGATTGCCCTCCCTGGTGGTAGCCAAGTTCGTGCCGGGCTTCTCGACGGTCGCGCCGCCGCTGGCGGGCGCGATCAAGGCGCGGCTCCTGCCGTTCCTGATCTACGACGGCGCGGGAGCCCTGGTCTGGGCCGCAGCGGGAGTGGGGGTGGGAATGGTGTTCCATCGCGCGATCGACCGCGGCCTCGAGTACCTGACCGGTATCGGGACCTGGGCGATCGCGATCCTGGGCGGGGCCCTCCTCCTCGTCATCGCCGTCAAGTGGCGTCAGAGGCGCCGCTTCTACGAGATGCTGAGGATGGCGCGCATCTCTCCCGAGGAGTTGCGCCGCCTGATGGACGAGGGTCGCGATCCGGTCGTCCTGGACGTCCGCACCGGGGGCGCCCGTCTGGCCGACCCGAGGCGGATTCCGGGGGCCAGAGTCCTCGAGCTCTCCGAGATCCCCGAGAAGATCTCGGGGTTGCCTCACGACCGGGAGATCATCCTCTACTGCACCTGACCCAACGAAGCTTCGGCGGCCCGTGTGGCCCGCGCGCTGATGGAGAGAGGCTTCTCGCTGGTTCGCCCGCTCGCCGGCGGCCTGGACGGTTGGCTTTCGGCCGGCTATGAGGTGGAAGCGGAGCCGCTCATCGCGATTCGCCCCGCCGGCTGACCTCGCGGCCAGTCTCCCTGTCCCTTCGGACATTGTGGCCGTCCGCTCCGTTCGCTAGAATGGAGCCAATCCCCGATGGACCTCGAGAATCCGTCCGTGTCTCCGGGAGAAACCTACGACGTTTCGTGTTTTTCCTGCCAGGCGTCTTTCGACGCCCTGGTCAGCCCGTGGTGCTCGTGTCTGGCGGGCAAACGAACGTTCGTCTGTCCCGCCTGCGGCTCCTGCTTCTGCAAGGCCACGGCCGCCTACAAGCAAAAGTTGTGGGAGCAAGCCCCGCAGAGCCTCTGGGACCGGGTCATCGCCGAGCGCGGGAAGAACCTCGAGCTTCCGGCCAACCCGCCGGTCCAGTCGGTCCGGCGTCCCCTGGTGCTGGTCGTGGACGACGAGCCCGACATCCAGCGGGCGAGCCTGGCCGCCTTGAACGAGTTCGGGTACGGCGCGGTGATCGCGCGGGACGGAATGGAGGGCCTGGATCTGGCGCGTCGGTACGAACCGGATCTCGTGCTCGCCGACGCGTTCATGCCGAGGCTCGATGGCCGCGAGATGTGCCGGCGATTGAAGAGCGATCCGGCCACGTCGGGCATGAAAGTCGTGATCATGACCGCCGTCTACACCGCCGCGCGGTACCGATCCGAGGCGTTTCACCAGTTTCACGCCGACGACTACCTCTCGAAGCCCCTCGAATTTCGCGAGCTTCGCGAGGTCCTGGCCAAGCATCTGACGGCGCCGAGCCACCGATGAGGGGCTGGCCGCACGGGACCAGAATCGCCGCGGGCTTCGCGGCGGCCCTGCTCGTTCTGGCCGGCGTGGTCGGGATCGCCTGGCGCTCGATGGCCGGCCTGATCCAGGGGGCGGAGAGCATCGCCCGCGCCCACGAGGTCGTGCTCCTGACCGGGGCTTTCCTTGCGTTTCTCCTGCTCGTGGCGGTTTCCTGGGCCATCAACCTGGAGACCCGCGCCCGCACCGCCGCCGCCGAAGGCCTCCGCAAACAGCTCTCCTTCACCGCCGCGATCACCGATAGTCTCGGGGAAGGGGTCTACGCGATCGACCGGCAGGGCCACCTGACGCTGCTGAACCGGGCCGCCCAGGAGATGCTCGGGTGGGCGGAGCCGGAGCTTCTCGGACGCAACATGCACGAGGCGATTCACTTCCAGCGCGCGGACGGCTCGCGGATTCCGGCCGAGCTCTGCCCCCTCCTGAAGGTTCTGGACACCGGCCGGAAGTTCCACAGAGACGACGAGGTCTTCACGCGCCGGGACGGGACGATCTTTCCGGTGGAATTCGTCTCGTCCCCATTCCTCGTAGACGGGAAGATCGTCGGCGCCGTGGTCGCCTTCCAGGACATCGCGGATCGCAAGAAGACCGAAGCCGAGCTCGCCGAACGCGCTCATCAGGCGGTCTTCGGCGCCGCCGTCGGCGCGGCGCTGACCAAGGCGGATACACTGCCGAGGGCGCTCGGACAGTGCGCCGAGGCCATGGTGCGCCACCTCGACGCGGCGATGGCCTCGATCTGGACGCTGTCGAAGACGGAGAGCGTCCTGGAGCTCCAGGGAAGCGCCTGGTCGCGGCGCCCGCTCTTCGGGCCGGACGCGCGCGTTCCGGTCGGCGAGTTCCGCGTCGGCGAGATCGCCCTGGCCCGCAAGGCCGCGCTGCTCGACCTGACGGCGGGCGTCGAGCGAGAAGACGACAAGGACTGGGCCCGGCGGGAAGGGATGGTCGCGTTCGCCGGATACCCCCTCATCGTGGAGGAGCGGTTGGTCGGTGTCATGGCGATGTTCGCGACCCGGCCCCTGACGGAAGCGGCTCTGGCCGCGCTCGCCTCGGTCGCCGACGAGATCGCGCTCGGCATCGACCGCGCGCTCGCCGCCGAAGCGCTCCGATCGAGCGAGTCCCGGACGCGCTCGGTCGTGGACAACATGCTGGAAGGGCTCATTCTCGTGGACGAGAAAGGCATCGTGAGGGTGGTCAACCCCGCGGCGGAACGAATCTTCGGCTACCGGGCGGGCGAGCTCGTCGGCGACTCATTGGCCCGCCTCGTCCCCGAGTCCGTGGGCCCTCGGCCCATGACGTTCCTCCTGGATGCCCAGCGGCGGGCCCTCGGGCGCGTCACGCAATGGGAGGGGCGGCGCAAGAACGGCGAGGTCTTCCCCTTCGAGCTGGCCCTTTTCGAGTTCCGCACGCCGGAGGGGCGATGGCTCGGGGGAAGCATCCACGACATCTCCGAGAGCCGCGAGGTCGAGCGCCTGAAGAAGGAGTTCGTCGCGACCGTCAGTCACGAGCTGCGCACGCCGCTGACGTCCATCCGCGGATCTCTCGGTCTGCTGGCCGGGGGCGTGCTCGGCGATCTCCCGCCGAAGGCCACCGAGGTCGTGGGCATCGCACAGCGCAACGTCGAACGGCTCGTGCGGCTCATCAACGACATCCTCGACCTGGAGCGATACGATACCGGGCGGATTGAAATGCGCTTCGAAACCGTCGAGCTCGGCGCCCTGTTCGCGCGCTCCCTCGAGGCCGTACGCCACTTTGCGGCCCAGGAGGGGGTCCTGCTCGAGAGCTTCGCGACCACGTCCGAGGTCTGGGGGGACGGCGACCGCCTGGTCCAGGTGCTCGTCAACCTCCTCTCCAATGCGGTGAAGTTCTCTCCGCGAGGCAGCCTGGTGCGCTTGGCCGTCGCGGCGGAAGACGGATGGACCGAGATCCGGGTCAGCGACCCCGGGCGCGGAGTCCCCGCCCACCTGCGCGAGGCGATCTTCGAGAGGTTCCGTCAGGTGGAGGCCTCCGACGCGCGTCAGAAGGGGGGATCGGGACTCGGACTGGCCATCTGCAAGGCGATCGTCGAACAGCACGGCGGGTCGATCGGCGTGGACAGCGAGAAGGGGAAGGGGAGCGTCTTCTGGTTCCGGATTCCCCCGGCTCCCGCGGAGCGAACGAAGACTCTGCAAGGGACGCCCGACGCCGACCGTGCCGGGATTGTCTCGGCGGGGGCTGCGAGGTCGGCATGAAGGTCCTGGTCATCGACGATGAGGACGACATCCGCCGCATCGCGAGGCTCTCTCTGGCCGCGGTGGGAGGCATGGACGTCTGCGAAGCCCGCGGCGGCTCGGCGGCGGTCCGCAAGGCGCGCGAGGAGCAGCCCGACGTCGTCCTGCTCGACATGATGATGCCGGGCATGGACGGGCTCGCGACATTCCGGGCGCTGCGTGAGGACCCGGAGACCGCCGACATCCCGGTCATCTTCCTGACGGCCAAGGCGATGTCAGCCGAGGTGGATCGGTTGAAGGGTTTGGGAGCGTGCGGGGTCCTGGTCAAACCGTTCGACCCCATGACCCTGCCGCGCCAGCTGCGCGACCTGCTCGATGCGGAGCAGCCCTGACGGATTCAAAATGAGGAGATCCCCTCATTGCGCGGCGCGACGGGAGAGCACATCGTCAGCGGCATCGAGAGTATGCGGAATCGAGGGATTCTCCTAAGCGGTGCAGGGACCTGGCCCCCGGATCTCCGCGACTGCCGGGGTGACTGATGAATCGCGCAGGCCAAGTTGTCATTTGAAGAGGTCCTCCGCGGCCTGCGCGAGCGGTTCGTGCTCGGATCCGGGGAGAGGTGCGATCGGATCGAGCGCTTGCTCGATCTCATCGACTCGGGTGCCGGGGACGCGGAGACCCTGAGAGACCTGATGATGCAGTTCCACGGGTTCTCAGGTGCGGGCTCGACCTACGGTTTTCCCCGGGTCAGCATTCTGGGGTTGGAAGGGGAAAGGCTTTGCGAGGCCCTCGTGAGGGGTAAGGAAAAGCCGGGGGCGCGAGAGCGGAAACGGTGGCGGTCGCTCCTCCTCTCGCTGCGCCGGGAGCTCGAGGCCCCACCGGCGAAGGGGCCGGTCGCCGCTCCCGTCGCAGGATTCCGGGCGCCCTTCGACATCCTCGTCGTGGATGCCGACGAGGGCGTGCGCGCCTCACTCACGCGCCGGGCGGTCCGCGAAGGGATGACCACTCGCGAAGCCGGGAGCCGCGCACTGGCGCTGGTGGAGCTCTCGCGCCGGATACCGAACGGCGCGATCGTGGAGGCCCGCCTGCCCGACGGGCCCGGCTCCGAGCTCATCGAGCACCTCCGACGCCTCCCTGGCGGTGATTCCCTGGCCATTCTGATGATGGGTGAGCCATCGGCCTTCGTCAACCGCGTGGATGCGATTCATTGCGGCGCCGACGGATACTTCGAAAAGCCCCTCCGGGCGGATGCCCTGATGCGCCGCCTCGAGCACCTTCTCGAGAGAGGCCGTTCCGAGATGCCCCGGGTTCTCTCGGTCGAGGACGATCCCGATCAGGCGAACTACGTTCGCGGGGTCATGGAATCAGCCGGCTACAGCGTCCGTGTCTGCTCCGATCCGAAGAACCTCGATGCGGAGCTGTCGGCCTCTCGCCCGGACTTGGTCCTGCTGGACGTCCAGCTTCCCGGCACCGATGGCTTCGCGGTCGCCCGCTACATTCGTCAGCAGGAGGCCTATGCGGCTCTGCCCATCCTGTTCCTGACGACGCGGGCGCACCTGGACTCCCAGATCGAGTCGATGCGCGCGGGGGGGGATGACTATCTCGTCAAGCCGGTCGCGCCCGGGCTTCTGCTCTCGGCCGTGGCGGCGCGGATCGAGAGGTCGCGATTCCTGAAAAGCCTCCTGGAGAGAGACGGTCTCACCCGACTTCTCACCCACACGGCTTTTCTCGAGCGAGCTCGCGCGGTGGCCGACGAGTGGCCTCGCGGCGCTAAGAGGCCAGTCGCGATGATCCTCTTGGATCTGGACGGTTTCAAGTCGCTCAATGACCGTTACGGCCATCCGACCGGAGACGCCGTCCTTTGCTCTCTCGCCGGCCTGCTGCGGCGCCGCCTTCGCCAATCCGATCTCGTCGGCCGGCTCGGAGGCGACGAGTTCGCGGCCATCATCGAGAACATCGGGGAGAAGCAGGCCGTGCGCCTGCTCGAACGCATCCGGGATGATTTCTCCGCGCTCGATCAGGTGTCCAGCGACGGCAAAGTCTTTCACGCGACCTTTTCCGCCGGGGTCGCGGTCCTGGAGCCAGGAATGGACTCCAACTCCTGGCGCGAGCGCGCCGACGCCGCTCTCTACGCCGCCAAGTCGAAGGGGAGAAACCGGGTCGCCTCCGCCGGCGCGTAGCGCCGGCAAGCGATTCCCGGGATATCGCCGGTTCCCGCTCCCGAGTCGACGACGCCGGGTGAGCGCCTCTGGCGCCACAGTTCACACGATCTGCTTCTCGTGCCTACGGTGCGAGAGCCTTGACGATGGCCAGCACCGAGCGGATCACGTCGGCCAGGATCGCGACGGGAAGCTGGGTGGAGGAGTCCGAGAGAGCGCGGTCGGGATCGTCGTGGACCTCGAGGAAGAACCCGTCCACAAACCCGGTCGCGGCGGCGGCGCGCGCGAGCGCCGGAGCATATTGCTTGACTCCGCCGGTCTCCCGGCCGCCGCCGGGCAGCTGCATCGAGTGCGTGACGTCATAGACGATCGGACATCCGAATTCGCTCATGATCGCGAAAGAGCGCATGTCGACCACGAGATTGTGATAGCCGAAGGAGGTCCCGCGCTCGCAGAGGAGGATCCGGTCGTTGCCGGCGGAGCGGCACTTTTCGACGACGCGCCCCATGTCGTCGGGGGCGAGGAACTGCCCCTTCTTGACGTTGACCGGCTTGCCGGTCCGGGCGGCGGCGGCCAGGAGGTCCGTCTGCCGCGAGAGAAACGCCGGAACCTGGAGCACGTCGAGAACGCGGGCGGCCCGCTCGGCCTGACCGGCTTCGTGGATATCGGAGAGGAGCGGAAGGCCCGTCTTCGCCTTGACCTCCGCGAGGATGTCCAGCCCCTCCTCGAGGCCCGGGCCGCGGAATGACTCCATCGAGGACCGGTTCGCCTTGTCGAAGGAGGACTTGTAGGCGATTCTCGCGCCGGTCTCCTTCGCGATCGCGCGGATCCGCTCGCCCATGGCGAGCGCGTGCCGCCGCGACTCGATGACGCAAGGCCCGGCGAAGAAGAGGGGAGGATGGCCTCTTCCGATCGTGTAGCCCGGCGCGATCGAGACTTCCCTGGGGGCGCGTCCGCTCAGGCGATCTCCTCGCGTCTGTCGGCCAGGATCCTGGCGGCCTCGACCTCGCCTTCCCGGGTCGCGCGGTGCGCCCGCGCCGCCCGGATGAAATCCTTGAAGAGCGGGTGGCAGGCGAAGGGCTTCGATTTCAGCTCCGGGTGAAACTGGCAGCCGAGGAACCAGGGGTGGCCCTCGTGCAGCTCAATGATCTCGACGAACTTGCGGTCGGGGGACATCCCCGTGAACGACAAACCGGCATCCTTCAGGACCGGCAGGTACTCCTGGTTGACCTCGTAACGGTGGCGGTGGCGCTCCGAGATCGGGCTTTCGCCGTACGCCCGCGCCGCGATCGAGCCCAGCGCGAGCTCGCACGGGTATTTTCCGAGACGCATCGTGCCCCCGAGGGCTTCGACGCCGATCAAGTCGCGCAACTTGAAGATCACCTTGTGGCGGGGCTCCTCCTCGAACTCGGTGGAGTTGGCGTCCTCCAGGCCGGCGACGTGCCGGGCGTACTCGATGACGGCCGTCTGCAGGCCCAGGCAGATGCCGAAGAAGGGGACCTTCTTCTCCCGTGCGTACTGGATGGCCTTCATCATCCCCTCGACGCCGCGCCGCCCGAAGCCGCCCGGGACGAGCACGGCGTCCGCGCGGGTCAGGACCTCCGGATACTGGTCGTTCTCGAGCGTCTCGGCGTCCACGTACTGGAGGCGCACCCGCACGTTGTTCGCGATCCCGCCGTGCGCGAGCGCCTCGTTCAAGGACTTGTAGGAGTCGCCGTAGTCCACGTACTTGCCGACGACCGCGATCTCGACTTCCCCTGCGGGGTTCTTGATCCTGTTGACGAGGCTCTCCCACTTCGTCAGGTCCCGGTCGTAGTGCGGCAGGTTGAGCAGGTCGAGCAGGATCTCGTCGAGCCCCTCGGCCGCGAACTGGAGCGGCACCTCGTAGATCGAAGGCACGTCCTTGGCGTTGATGACCGCCTCGACCGGGACGTTGCAGAAGAGCGAGATCTTCCTCTTGACCTCCGGCGGCAGCGACCGGTCGGTGCGACAGAGCAGGACGTCCGGCTGGATCCCGATCGAGAGGAGCTCCTTGACGGAGTGCTGCGTGGGCTTGGTCTTCAGCTCGTCGGAGGCCTTGATGTAGGGGATGAGCGTCAAGTGGACGTTGATGGCGTTGCCGCGCCCCGCCTCTTGCCGAAGCTGCCGGATCGCTTCCAGGAACGGCAGCGACTCGATGTCGCCGACGGTCCCGCCGATCTCGATCAAGACTGCGTCCGCGTCCGGATCGACCCGCCGGACGGCGTCCTTGATCTCGTCGGTGATGTGGGGCACGACCTGCACGGTCTTACCCAGGTAGTCTCCGCGGCGCTCCCGCTCGATGACCGAAAGGTAGATGCGCCCCGCCGTCGTGTTGTTGACGCGCGAGGTCGTGCGCGAGGTGAACCGTTCGTAGTGGCCCAGGTCGAGGTCGGTCTCCGCGCCGTCATCGGTGACGTAGACCTCGCCGTGCTGGAAGGGAGACATGGTCCCGGGGTCCACGTTGATGTACGGATCGAACTTGGCGACGGCGACCTTGTAGCCGCGGGCCTCCAGAAGCGCGCCGATCGAGGAGGCCGCGATCCCCTTACCGAGCGAGGAGACGACGCCGCCGGTGACGAAGACATACTTGCCGCTCATGAAACGGCCTCCTTTCGAGCCAGGAATTCTTCCACCTTCGCGAGGTCCTCCGGAGTGTCCACGCCGATCGAGTCGTTCGCGGCTTCGGCCACCCAGACGTCGTACCCCGCCTCGAGCCAGCGCAGCTGCTCGAGCGACTCCATTTTCTCCAGGGGCGAAGGGGGCAGGGCCGCGATCCTTGCCAGCGTGTCGGCGCGGTAGGCATAGAGCCCGAGGTGCTTGCGGTGGGCCGGCGCTCCCGACCGGGCAAACGGGATCGGAGCCCGTGAAAAGTAGAGCGCGCGCCCGTCCCGCGCGACGGCGACCTTGACGACGTTGGGATCCGGGGCCTCCCCCGCCGGCATCGGGATCGCGAGCGTCGCGATCTCGCGGTCGCTCGAAGAGACGAGCGCCTCGACCGCACGGTCGATGTTCTCCGCCGACATCAGCGGCTCGTCCCCCTGAATGTTGACGTAGACGTCGGCCGGGATCGCGCGCGCGGCCTCGGCCAGCCGGTCGGTGCCGCTCGAGGCGCCGGCGGAAGTCAGGATCGCCTCGCCCCCGGCTCCCCGCACGGCGGCGGCGATGCGCTCGTCGTCGGTCGCGACGGCGACGCGCGAGAGTCTTCGCGCCGCGCGGCCCGCCTCCAGGACGTGCAGGATCATGGGCTTGCCGGCCAACAGAGCGAGGGGTTTTCCGGGGAAACGGACCGAGGCGTAGCGGGCGGGAAGGATTCCGACGATCATGAGCACGTCGGGACGAAGAGTGTATCCTGCGCGGCGCGTTGCGTCAAGAAAGGTGAAACAGAGAGAACACGGGAGCTTGCTTTCCCGCCCGCTTCCCGCCGCGCTCTTCCTCCTCGCGGCTCTGGTGCTCGCGGCGGCGGCGATTCTCGCCTGGACTCGGGCCGCCCGCGACCGTGCGAGCCTCATCACGGGCGGGGCTGGCTGGATCTGGTTCACGCTCGACATCGGCGAGCGAAGACCGATCCATTTCTACGCGTCGCGCCGGTTCCGGCTGAGCAGCGTGCCGAGAACCGCGCGGGCCAAGCTGTTCGTGGATCCGCGCGGCGTGCTGAGCATCAACGGGCGACGATTCCCCTCGGTGGAGCAGCGGCCGGGGAGCTTCCTCGCCGTCCTGGAGGTCGCGCCGGCGCTCGTCGAAGGGGAAAACCGCGTCGTGATCGAGGCGGAGAGCCCCTCGGGCGCGGGAGGCATCCTCTTCTGTCTCGATCTCCCCGGAGGCCGGCGCCTCGTCTCGGATTCGAGCTGGCGTGTGGCTCTCTCCGAGCCGCCCGCCGCGCAGGAGGATCGCGCGGCGGGAATCTGGGGACGTCCCCCGATGTACCCGTGGGGCTACCCGAAGATCGCCCCGGGACGCTAGGGGAACTCGCGCCGGGTACCCCGGAAGCGGGGCTGAGACGTGCTCGTGGG
>JBKPBH010000221.1:0-27752 GCA_046726795.1 Acidobacteriota bacterium | reverse complement strand
CTTCAATTCCACGACCACGCGGATGCCGTCGCGGTCGGACTCGTCGCGCAGGTCGCTGATTCCTTCGATCTTCTTCTCGTTGACGAGCTCGGCGATCCGCTCGACGAGCTTGGCCTTGTTGACCTGGTAGGGGATCTCCGTGACGACGATCGATTCTTTCTCGCCGCGCGCCGCCTTCTCGATCACAGCCTTGGCCCGGACCGGGACGGTGCCGCGGCCCGTCTTGTAGGCGTCGCGGATGCCGCCGGAGCCGTGGATGAAGGCTGCGGTGGGGAAGTCGGGGCCGGGCAGGTGCTTCATCAGCTGCGCCAGCGTGGCGTCAGGGTGGCGGATCAGCTCGATCGTCGCGTCCACGACTTCGGAGAGATTGTGGGGCGGGATGTTCGTGGCCATGCCGACGGCGATCCCGGAGGATCCGTTGACCAGGAGGTTGGGGAACTTGCAGGGGAGGACCGTGGGCTCCTGGAGAGAGCCGTCGTAGTTGGGGATCCAGTCCACCGTTTCCTTGTCGATGTCGTCGCCGATCAGCTCCGCCGAGAGGCGGGTCAGACGCACCTCGGTGTAGCGCATCGCGGCAGGGTTGTCCCCGTCGATCGACCCGAAGTTTCCCTGCCCGTCCACGAGGGGGTAGCGCATCGAGAAGTCCTGCGCCATCCGGACGATCGTGTCGTAGACCGCGTCGGGGTTGTGCGGGTGGTACTTGCCGAGCACGTCGCCGACGATGCGGGCCGACTTCTTGTACGGCTTGTTGTGGAAGTTGCCCTGCTCCCACATCGCGTAAAGGGACCGCCGGTGAACGGGCTTCAGGCCGTCCCGCACGTCCGGCAACGCGCGCCCGATGATGACGGACATCGCGTAGTCGAGGTACGAGCGCCGGACCTCGTCCTCGATCGTGATCGGGATCTTTTCGTCGGGCGTCAGAAGATTGCTGCTCATGGGTAGTTTTCAGTTCTCAGTTCTCCGGTTTTCAGCTCCGGCCCAAGACTGCCAACTGATCACTGATCACTGACTCCTGATGACTCGTCAGATGTCCAGGTTCCTCACGTTCAGAGCGTTCTTCTCGATGAACTCGCGGCGCGGCTCGACGGCGTCTCCCATCAAGATCGAGAAGATCTGGTCGGCCTCGACGGCATCCTCCACCGAGACGTGCAGGAGGCGCCGCTTCTCGGGGTTCATCGTGGTCTCCCAGAGCTCCTCCGGGTTCATCTCCCCCAGGCCCTTGTAGCGCGAGATCGTCAGCCCCTTCTTGGCCGAATCGTAGACGGCGTCCACGACGGCGGACAGGGTCTGATGGCTCTCCGTGTCGCCGTTCTTGGTCACGACGTAGGGACCGTCCAGGAAGGCTCCGATCGCCTTGGCCGTCTCGCGGATCCTCCGGAACTCGTAAGTCGCGACGAACTCGGCGTCCACGCGGATGTCGTGGGGAACGCCGTTGACGCGGCGCCGCATCTCCAGGGCCCAGCCGGAGTGCTCCTCGTCCTCGACGACCGCGAGGTTCTCGGCGTCGAAGGCCCGCGCGGCGCGCGCCAGGTCTTCGAGCTTCTTCTTCTCGGCGAAATCCGCTTTGGACGTCATCCCGCGGTCGAGGAGCGCGCGGATCAAGCCTTCCGGCACGCCGCGCCGCGCGAGCCGCTCCACGTGACCCCGGTACTCCTCCATCCTTTCGAGCATCGCGACCAGGCGCACGCCCGAGACCGCCGCGCCGGACATCTCGGAGGCGAGCGAGCGGTCGTCGCCGATGCGGGCGAGGAGGAACTTCGTCATCGCCTTCTCGTCCTTCAGGTACGTCTCCTTCTTCCCCTCCGCGACCTTGAAGAGCGGCGGCTGCGCGATGTAGAGGTACCCCTTGTCGATCAGCGCCGCCATGTGGCGGAAGAAGAAGGTCAGCAGCAGTGTCCGGATGTGCGCTCCGTCGACGTCCGCGTCGGTCATGATCACGCACTTGTGGTAGCGGATCTTCTCGACGTCGAAGTCCTCGCCGATCCCGGTGCCGAGCGCGGTGATCAGGGCGCGGATCTCGGCGAAGCCGAGCATCCGGTCGAGCCTCGCCTTCTCGACGTTCAAGATCTTGCCGCGCAGCGGAAGGATCGCCTGGCTCCGCCGGTCGCGCCCCTGCTTGGCCGAGCCGCCGGCCGAGTCCCCCTCGACGATGAAGATCTCGGAGAAGGCCGGGTTCTTCTCCTGGCAGTCGGCCAGCTTGCCGGGCAGCGATCCCGAGTCGAGAGCCCCCTTGCGACGCACGAGCTCTCGGGCCTTCCTCGCGGCCTCGCGGGCCCGCGCGGACTCGACGATCTTCTCGACGATCTTCTTGGCGACGCGCGGGTTCTCTTCGAGGTAGGACCCGAGCTTCTCGTACACGACTTGCTGCACCCAGGTCTTGACCTCGGAGGAGACGAGCTTGTCCTTCGTCTGGGAGGAGAACTTGGGATCCCGGACCTTGACCGAGACGACCGCGGTCAACCCCTCGCGGCAGTCATCGCCGGAGAGATTCGTCTCTTTCAAGGCCTTCGTCAGCCCGTTCTGATCGGCGTACTTCTGGAGCGCCCGGGTCAAGGCCGTCTTGAACCCCTCGAGGTGCGTTCCGCCGTCCCGGTTGTTGATCGTGTTGGCGAACGTGAAGATGGTCTCCGCGTACCCCTCGTTCCACTGGAGGGCGACCTCGACGCGCTCCTTATCGGCGTCGCGCTTGGGGTCCCCCGTCGCCCCTTTGACGTCCTGGAAGAAGATGACCTTGTCGTGGATTGGCTGCTTGGTCTTGTTTAAGTGCTCGACGAAGGAGCGGATTCCCCCCTCGTAGGCGAAATCGTGCTTCTTCTCGCTCCTCTCGTCGTGGATGGAGATTCCGACTCCGGGGTTCAAGAACGAGAGCTCGCGCAACCGCTGGGACAGACCGTCGAAGTGGAACTCGGTCACGGAAAAGACTTCGGGGTCGGGCCAGAAGGTCACCTTCGTGCCGGTCTTGCGGGAAGTCCCGACCGCCTTGATCGGCCCCTGCGGCACGCCCCGCTCGTAGTTCTGGACCCAGACCTTGCCCTCGCGGCGGACCTCGACCTCCAGGCGCCGCGACAGGGCGTTGACGACCGAGACGCCGACTCCGTGGAGCCCGCCGGAGACCTTGTAGGAGTTGTCGTCGAACTTCCCGCCCGAGTGCAGGTCGGTCATGATGATCTCGAGCGTTTCGCGCTTGTGCTCCTTGTGTATCCCCACGGGGATGCCGCGCCCGTTGTCCTCGACGGTCACGGAGTTGTCGGCGTGGATCGTGACGGCGACGTGATCGCAGAAGCCCACCTGCGCTTCGTCGATCGAGTTGTCGACGAGCTCGAAGACCATGTGGTGGAGACCCGAGATGTCGTCGGTGTCGCCGATGTACATCCCGGGCCGTTTGCGCACGGCCTCCAGTCCCTTCAGGAGCTTGATCGAATCGGTGGTGTATGCGGTGCTCATGTGCCTTTCAGTCGTTGACGGCGCGCGGCCTTTCCAGGACGCGGCCGGCTCTCATCTCCAGAACGGCTCCGGCCAGGTGCCGCCACCGGCCGGGCTCGGACGCCGTCGTCAGCAGGACCGTCTCGGCCGGCGGCACGGCTTGGACGAAGGCCTCGACCCATCCGGCGGAGAGCCCGGCGTCGAACTCGTCCGCGGCAAACAGGGGAGTCTCGCCCGTCGCGTGCGCGATCGTCCTCCACTCGGCGAGCTTGACTAAGGCCGCCGTCCGTGCGAGCTCGCCCGCGGAGGCGGTCTCGGCGAGCGGCTTTCCGCCGCGCTCCCAGAGGAGATCGTCCCGCTGGGGCCCGGCGAGCGAGTGGCCCCGCTGCTGCTCGGTCGAAGCGAGCCGCGCGCAGGCGGCCCGGAGGTCCTCTTCGGACTCTCCTTCGGCCAGATAAGTCGCGCGGAGGCCCGCGTATTCCTCCCCGGCGTCGCGGCAGAGCGGGCCGAAAAACGAGGTCCATTCCTCGAGCGCGGCGCGCCGATGGCGACGCACGGCCGCGCCGGAGGAGGCGAACTCCTCGGTCCAGGCCTCGAGCTCGCCCGCGACCATCCTGCGGCTTCCCTGCCGGGCCCTCGCGAGCAGGGCGTTTCTGTGGGAGAGGGCTCGATCGAAACGGGCAAGGTCTTCCCCGGCGGCGGGGCGGCAGAGGAGCGACAGCCGATCGAGGAACCGGCGGCGGGCAGCGCGGGCGCCCGTCAAGAGCTCTCGGTTCTCGGGAGAGAGGAAGACGGCGGGCGCGAGTCGAGAAGCCTCGCGGAACCCGATCGGCTTGCCGGCGCGAGCGAAGCTTCGTCCCTCCTCCGGTGTCCAGGCCACCGAGAGGAGCTCGACGGCCGGCCCGCGCGCGAGGCCAGCCTCGACGCGAAACCCTCCGTTGCCGGCCGCCATCGCGGCCGGCCGTGCGCGGCGGAAAGACCGCTGCCCGCAGGCGAGCGCGATCGCCTCGAGCAGGTTGGTCTTCCCTTGCGCGTTTTCTCCGGCGATCAGGGTCGTGCCGGCGCCGAAGAAAACGGGGTCCGGGGAGAGGTTGCGAAAGGAGTGGGCGGTGATCCGGGTTAAGCGCAAGGAGTCCTTTCGGCTAGAGGCGCATCGGCATCACGACGTAGAGATAGCGCGACGCGCCTTCGATGTCTCCCTCGGGACGGCAGAGACACTGGGTGTTCTCGTCCTTCATCTCCAGCCGGACGTTCTCCGTCTCCGCCTCTTCCAGGAAATCGAGGAGGTACTGGGCGTTCAAGCCGATCGCCATGGGCTCGGCGTCGTAACGCACGTCGAGCGTCTCGCTTCCCTCGCCCAATTCCTGGCTCGCGGAGGTGATCGTCAGGAGGTCCTTCTCGAAGGAGAGCTTGACTCCGCGCGAGCGCTCGGAAGAGAAGAGTGCGACCCGGCGCAGGGCCCCCTGGCAGGCCGTTCGGGAGACGATGGCGACCTTGTCGTTGCCTTTCGACAGGATCTTCTCGTAGTCGGGGAAATTGACGTCCAGCAAGCGAGCAATCAGCTGCCGACCTCCCACCGAGAAGAGCAGGTGGTTCTCGGAATGCCGGATCGAAAGCTCCGCCGTGTCTCCGCCGCCGTCCATCTTCAGGATCTCCGCCAGCGCCTTCTTGGGCACCAGCACGTCGGGCACGCCGCTCCTGGCCTCTCCGCGGGGAAAATCGATCAGCGCCAGGCGGTGGCCGTCGGTCGCGACGAGCTCGAATTCCTCCCCCTTGGCTTTCAGGAGAGCGCCCATGAGCTGGAACCGGGTCTCTTCGGCCGAAACCGCGTAGAAGACCTTCCTGGAGAGACGCTTCCAGAGGTTCAAGGGAAGCATCACTTCCGCCTTCCCCTCGACCTTGGGCACGGTCGGAAAGTCCTCGGCCGGCTGTGCCACGAGCCGGAAATTCGAGCGCTCGCAGACGACCCCCAGGTAGTTGTTGTCCATCAGCTTCAAGGCCACGTCCGACTCGGGCAGGTTGCGGATCAGATCGAAGAGTTTCCGGGCGGGAACCGTCACGCTGCCGGGCCGGGAGACCTTTGCCTGGGCACGGGAGAGAAGGGTCAAGTCGAGGTCCGTGGAGGTGAAACTCAAGTGCCCGTCGGCGGCCTTCAGGAGGATGTTCGAGAGGATCGGAATCGTGTTTTTGCGTTCCACGACCCCCTGCATGAGCGTGAGCTCATTCAGAAAATCCCCCCTTCGGACCGTCAATTCCATGGGAGTTTCCCACCTCCGGAAAGAGAAAAAATTCTATCACACTTAGCAGTTTTCGTAGTGCTGCGGAGAAGAGCGGAAGGCCGAAAAAAGGCCCGAAAAACGGGCTCAAAATGGATGTCGCCGAAAAGCGCGTGTCTGTGGAGGGGAGTCTCTCCCCACGCGCACGGGATCCCTGCGCGAAGCTGCGGAAAAACGGCTCGCGGAAAAAAAGGAGCGGGACCGCGCTGCCCTAGCGGTAGCGCTGCAGAAAGGACTCGACAACCTTGCGGAAATTCGGATCGTCGTCGGCCAGGCGCTCGATCTTTTCGACCGAATGCATGACCGTCGAATGGTGCTTGTCGTTGAAGAGCCGCCCGATCTCCGGGTACGACAGACCGGTCAGTTTGCGGCAGAGGTACATCGCGACCTGGCGAGGAAAGGCGATCGGCTTGGCGTTGGATCGGGCTTTCATGTCGGAAACCCGCAGGCCGTAGTGGGCCGCGACGAGCTTCAGGATGTCCGAAGGGGAGGCGCGGGTCTCCTCGGTGCTGAGGATGTCCTTGAGCGTTTCCCGGGCGAGTTCGACGGAGATCGGCTTGCCCGTCAAAGACGAGAAGGCGACCACGCGGTTGAGCCTCCCCTCGAGCTCGCGGACGTTCGAGCGCACCGAGCCGGCGATGTAGAGGGCGACGTCGTTGGGGATCTCGATCTTCTCGGCCTCGGCCTTCTTCCGAAGGATTGCGACCTTCATCTCGAGGTTGGGCGGCTGGATATCGGCGATCAGCCCCCACTCGAAGCGCGACCGCAGGCGCTCCTCGAGCGTCGGGATCTCCTTGGGCAAGGCGTCGGAGGTCAGCACGATCTGTTTCTGCGCGTCGTGAAGGGCGTTGAAGGTGTGGAAGAACTCTTCCTGAGTCGAATCCTTGCCCGCGATGAACTGCACGTCGTCCATCAGGAGGACGTCGAGCTCCCGGTAGCGCTGCTTGAACTCATGCATCTTCTCGAAGCGCAGCGCGTTGATGAGCTCGTTCAAGAACCGCTCGGCGGAGAGATAGAGGACTCTGGCCTGCGGCGAGCGACTTCGGACCTCCTGCGCGATCGCGTGCATCAGGTGGGTCTTGCCGAGGCCGACACCACCGTAGAGAAAGAGAGGGTTGTAAGCGCGCGAGGGGGACTCCGCGACGGCCCGCGCCGCTGCGTGGGCGAACTGGTTTGAGGAGCCGACGACGAAGGTTTCGAACGTGAAGCGGGAGTTCAGGACGAGCCCCCGAGACGCGGGCGCCGCCGGGACGGGCTGTGGAGCCTGCGCGACGGGTCCCGCAGGCGTTTCGTACCGAATCCTCAGGCTCGGAAAGCCGAGCCCGGCCGAGACTTCCGACAGCAGCGAGCCGTGGCGCGCCGTGATCCATTCCGCGAAGACCCCGCTCGGGACCGCGACGGTCAGTTCGGGAGCTCCGGGACCTTCGGCGAAGGAGAGCTGGCGCGTCGGCTCGAACCAGGTCTTCAGCTCCTTGCCGTCGAGCTTGCCTTCCAGCCGGCTGATGATCGCGCTCCAGAGATCGTTCATCGCGGACCCGTTTTTCCACAACTTTTTCCACAGGCTGTGGAAAGAGTCTGATCGTCGGGGGCGGGGAGTATATCTCGGGCGGAAGGGGGGAGTCGGAAGGCGGGAGGCAGAAAACGGAATCGAGCCAAGTCCTTCGCATGCCTCCTTGCCGCCGACCGCCTGCCGTGCCCACGTTGGCTTGACTTCGTCTGGCGCAACCCCTAGGATGCCGGCTCTTTATGAAGCGGACGTATCAACCCAACACCAGGCGCCGCAAGCGCACGCACGGGTTTCTCGTGCGGATGCGGACGCGGTCCGGGCGCGCCGTGCTTTCGGCGCGCCGCCGCAAGGGGCGCAAAAGA
Source organism: Acidobacteriota bacterium (assembly GCA_046726795.1). Classification (GTDB taxonomy): domain Bacteria; phylum Acidobacteriota; class Thermoanaerobaculia; order UBA5066; family Gp7-AA6; genus JAWOLE01. The sequence goes on along the minus strand of JBKPBH010000221.1, from coordinate 20,184 downwards.
CTCTCGGTGTGAACCCAGGCCCGGCCGTCCGGGAAACATTTTCCCGGGACGACCGCCTTCGAAAGCGAAGAGAATTCGAAGAGTGCTACGCCTCCGGCGTCCGCGTCTCGGGACGTCACCTACAGCTGTTCCTTTTGCTGTCCGGCGATGCCGGACCGAGCCGGCTCGGAATCTCGGTGGGAAAGAGGTCGGGTGGCGCGGTCCAGCGCAATCGCGTGCGCCGGCGCGTGCGGGAGATCTTCCGGCGTCATCGCCCGGCGATGCCGGTCAGTCTCCGGCTCGTCGTCAACGTCAAGCCGTCTGCGGCCTCGGCGTCCTTTCCGGAACTCTCCGATGACTATCTATCGGCCCTCGAGCGAGGGCTCTCACGGCTACGGGCCCGGTGAAAGTCTGACGCGCGCCGTCATCGCGATCCTGGATTTCTACAAGCGAGTTCTCTCGCCGTGGCTCCCTCCGGCCTGCCGTTTCGAGCCGACCTGCTCCGTCTACGCCCGCGAGGCCATCGCGCGCCACGGCCTGGCAAGGGGCTGGGTGCTCGCTGTCCGGAGGCTCCTGCGTTGCCATCCCCTCAACGCCGGCGGGTTCGATCCAGTCCCGTAAATACTGATGGAGAAGAGGTTATTGTTAGCGGCGCTGCTCTCCCTGGCCGTTCTGGCGGCCTGGGAGCTGCTTGTGCCCAAACCGCCGAAGCCTCCCGCGAGGGCCCCCACCAATGTCCCGCCGCCCCCGGCCACGGTTGTCGCCGCGGGTCCGGCTGGCGCCGTTCCCCCTCCCGAGCCGGCTGCCCGCAGTCTGCCCGCCCCCGTCGCCGGCCGCGAGGAGAAAACGGCTGTGATCGAAAACGGCCTCGTTCGGGCGACTTTTTCCAACCGCGGCGCCGTGCTGACGTCGCTTCTCTTGCTCCAGCACACCGACGACCAGAAGAAACCCCTCGATCTCGTGCGCCAGTTGCCAGGCTCCTCGAGCCGGCCGTTGGCCCTCGAATTCCCCGGCAACCCGGAATTGACGCGCCGGGTCGCCGACGCGCTCTTCGCCCTGGAGCGTCCGTCGGAGCGCGCGGTGCGTTTCTCGTACGCCGACGACGCGGTCTCCGTGACGAAGGAAGCGCGCTTCGCGGGGGGATACCTCTTCGATATCAAGGTCTCCGTCGTGGGACCTCCCTACACGCTCATCGCCGCGGAGGGGCTTCGCAATTTGAGCTCCGAGGAGCAGGCCTCGCGCTACGTGATGCCCGCGACCGCGATCGTCTCGACGGCCAGCGGTCTGTCGCGGGAGCGCCCCGAGAAGCTGGACAAGCGGGTCGAATGGCCACTCGCGGACCGCGGCTTCGTCGGGCTCGAAGATAATTATTTCCTGGCCGTCCTCCTGCCCCGCCAGAGCGTGACGGCCGTCGCTTTTCCCGTGCCGTTGAAGGACAAGGAGGGCAAGCCCGCCCCGACCGTCGGCGCGGGGCTCGCGGCCCAGGGGGAGATCACGGCCCGCGCCTACTACGGCCCCAAGGACGTCGAGATCCTGGAAAGCCTGAACCTGGGGCTCGAGAAGACCGTGGACTTCGGCTGGTACGGGATCCTCGCGCGGCCTCTGTTGTGGCTCCTGAAGCGCACCTACGGTCGGATCGGCAACTGGGGCGCGGCGATTCTGCTGGTGACTCTCGCCATCCGGATCCTCCTCTTCCCCCTCATGCACAAGAGCTACGCCTCGATGAGGAAGATGCAGAAGCTCGCGCCGAAGATGAACGCCATCCGGGACAAGTACAAGAAGGCCAAGAGCGACGCGGCGCAGCGGCAGAAGATGAACGAGGAGCTCATGAAGCTCTATCAGGCCGAAGGCTACAACCCGATGAGCGGGTGCTTTCCGATCCTCCTGCAGCTGCCGATTCTCGTGGCGTTCTACAACGTTCTCTCACGCGCGATCGAGCTGCGTCACGCCCCGTTCGTTCTCTGGATCACGGATCTTTCCGCAGTGGACCGAACGTACGTGCTCCTGATCCTGATGACCGTGACGATGTACGTGCAGCAGGCGATGACCCCGACGACGGTCGACCCCGCGCAGAAAAAGATCTTCATGGCGATGCCGCTCATCTGGGGGTTCTTCCTGAAGGACATGCCGTCGGGACTCGTCCTCTACTGGCTTTTCTCCAATGTCTTGACGATCCTGCAGCAAGTCCTCATCCAGAAGCTCGGGAGCAAGGACGAGCCGGATGTCGAGAAGCCGGCGAGGTTGAAGCGCGTGCGCGCGTGAGCGAGACAGGAGATCGCAGACATGAGATACGAGGGGAAGACCGAAACTGACGCCGTCGAAGCCGCGGCCGAGGCCCTGGGAGTCCCGTCCGCGGATCTCCAATACCGCGTGGTCCGGGACGAGAGGTCCTTCTGGGGCGGACGGGTCGTCGAGATCGAGCTTGACGACCCGCGGAGAGCGGGGCGCCCGGTGCCGAAGGCCGAGAGTCCGGAGGAGGAGGCCGCGGGGCCAGGCTCTGGCCTTGAACTCTCTCCGTCGCCGGGCGCGGAGCGCCCGCCGCGGCCGATAGCCGAGAGCCCGCGAGCCGGGGCTCCGGAGGGAGCGATGGATGAGGAGGCGTTTGCGGCCGTCGAGGCGGCCCTAACGGAGCTCCTCTCGGCGGCGGGCTTCTTCGTCGAGATCCGGCGCCGTCCGGGCAGCGAGATGCTCTTTGAGCTCATCGGCGACGACGTCGAGCCGCTGCTGGCCGGCGGCGGCGAAGGGTTGAGCGGTCTCGAAGTGCTGACCGGCCGCATCGCCTCGAAGCAGCTCGGCCGCCCCGTCTATCCGCGCCTGGACGCCGAGGGATTCCGGGCCCACCAGCGCGAGTCTCTCGAAGAGCTCGCCCTGCGGTCGGCGCAAGAGGCCAAGCGCACTCGAAGCCCGCAGCTCCTTCCGCCGCTTTCGCCGGCCGAGCGGCGCCTGGTCCATCTCGCTCTTGCGGAGGACCCGGATGTGGAGACTCAAAGCGAAGGCGAGGGCTTCTTGAAGAGGGTGGCAGTCCGACCCAAGGCCGGCTAATCAGTCGAGAGACGGTAGTCAATAGTCGACCTGGTCGTAACGATCGACCGAACCGAACTTCTTCCGATGCGCCCCCAGACGGAATCCTTCCTCGACACGATCGCGGCCCTGGCAACGCCGGTCGGACGCTCGGCGCTGGCCCTGCTGCGGGTCTCCGGCCGGGACTGCGGCAGGATTCTGAGGGCGGTGACGCGGGGCCTGCCGGCACAGATCGAGCCCCGCCGCCCGTATCTCGTCTCCTTCGAGGACGCTTCAGGACAGGCGCTTGATCGCGGACTCGCCACGTTCTTCGCCGGTCCCGCCTCCGCGACTGGCGAGGATGTGGCCGAGCTCTCGATTCACGGCAGCCCCGTCGTGGCCGAGAGGATGATGGCCGCTCTCAACGCCGCGGGGGCGCGCGGGGCGCGTGCGGGGGAGTTCACCGAGCGCGCCTTTCTCCTGGGAAAGATGGACCTCCTCGAGGCGGAGGCCGTGCGGGACTTGATCGAGTCGCGCACCGAGGCCGCGGCCAGGCTCTCGGCCCGCCGGCTGGAAGGAGTGCTCTCCCGAAAGCTCTGCGAGGTCCGGGAGGATCTCGCAGCCGCCGCGGCCGGGCTCGCCTCGACGATTGATTTCGCCGAAGACGTGGGAGAAGTGCTTGCCCCGGAGGCCTTCTCGAAACTGGAGGCCGCGGCCGCCACGCTCTCTCGGCTGGCCGCGACCTACGAAACGGGAAGGCTCCTGACCTCGGGCTGCCGCGTGGCGATCCTCGGGCGGCCCAACGCCGGCAAGTCGACCCTCTTCAACGCGGTTCTCGGCACCTCACGAGCGATCGTCACGGACACTCCGGGGACGACCCGCGACACGCTCCATGGGACGGTCGACGTGGGCGGAGTTCCCGTGGAGATCGTGGACACGGCCGGGCTGCGCGAGTCGGGGGACGCGGTCGAGAGAATCGGCGTGGAGCGTGCGAGGGATGCGGGGAGGGCGGCCGACCTGGTGCTCTACGTCTTCGACGCCGCGCAAGGATGGAACGGGGAAGACGCCGACGCGCTGGCGGGCCTGGACGGCCGGCCGTTCGTCGTCATCGCCAATAAGATCGACAAGCTCGCCGGGAAGATCCCTGCGGGGACGCCCGCGGCAGCGCGTCCCTTCTCGGGGATCTCCCACGACGCGGGGAAGAAACTCGCTCGGATCCTGGCGGAGTCGGTGGCCCGCGACATTTCGACCGACTCCGCTTCCGAGATTCTTTCCTCGCTTCGAGAGCGCGACTTGGTCGAGCGCGCCCGAGCGGCGACGTCGGACGCCCTGGAAGCTCTGGCCCGCGGCGACTCTCCCGAGTACGCGGCCACACATCTCGACGCCGCTCTGGATGCCTTGGCGGACCTTGCCGGCGAGACGACTTCCGAGGATGTATTGCGCCAGATCTTCTCCACGTTCTGTATCGGCAAGTAGGCGGCTTTTTTGGGGACAGAAGGTTGGCCCATGAGATTCGAAGTGCTGGTCATCGGCGGTGGTCATGCGGGAATCGAGGCGGCTCACGCGGCGGCGGGGATGGGGCGCAGAACGGCGCTCCTGACGGGCGAGCTCGCGGCGATTGGCCGGATGTCCTGCAACCCGGCCATCGGAGGGCTCGCGAAGGGACAGCTCGCGCGGGAAGTGGACGCGCTCGGCGGTCTCATGGGTGTCCTGGCGGATCGAGCCGGAATCCAGTTCAAGGTCTTGAATCGTTCGCGCGGGCCCGCGGTCTGGGGGCCGCGCGCGCAATGCGACAGGGCGCTCTACGCACGCCTGGCCCGGCGGGCGCTGGAAGAAACGCCCAACTTGACGCTCGTCGAGTGCATGGCCGAAGACTTCCTGCAGGCGAACGGCCGCGTCACTGGCGTCGTCACCGGGGACGGCCGGCGCCTCGAGGCGGATGCGGTCGTCGTCACGACCGGCACGTTTCTGCGAGGCCTGATGCACACGGGGGAGCGGAAGACCGAAGGGGGCCGCATCGGCGAGGCCGCCGCGATCGGTCTTTCTGGCGGCCTCGCGCGTTTGGGCGTCCGGCTCGGCCGCTTCAAGACCGGCACGCCGCCGCGGGTCCACCGCGACACGGTGGACTACGAGGCCTGCGAGCCACAGAGAGGAGACGATCCTCCCGTCCCCTTCTCGTTCCGCACCGCAAGCCTCCCGCCGGAGCAGGCTCTCTGCTGGCTCACGTCGACCAACGAGCGCGTGCACCAGTTGATCCGAGACAACCTTCACGCGAGCCCGATGTACTCCGGGCAGATCCGCGGAATAGGGCCCCGCTACTGTCCGTCGGTCGAGGACAAAGTGGTGCGCTTCGCCGAAAAGCTTCGCCACACGATCTTCCTAGAGCCCGAAGGCTGGGAGGCCGAGGAGATCTACATCAACGGCCTTTCGACTTCGCTTCCCGAGGCAGTCCAGCGATCGATCCTCGCGGAGATCCCGGGCCTGACGAGAGCGTGGATGCTGCGTCCCGGCTATGCCGTCGAGTACGACTTCGCGTTCCCCGAGCAGCTGCGGTCGACCCTCGAGGTCCTGGACGTGCCTGGTCTCTATCTGGCCGGACAGATCAATGGCACCTCGGGCTACGAGGAGGCTGCGGCTCAGGGAATCTGGGCCGGGATCAACGCGGCGCTGGCGGTGAGGGAAGAGGAGCCTTTCATTCTGGAACGCTCGGAGGCTTATGCGGCCGTCATGATCGACGATCTGACAAACAAGGGGGTCGAGGAGCCGTACCGACTCTTCACCTCGCGCGCCGAATACCGGTTGCTCCTCGGAGTGGACACGGTCCTGCCGCGTCTCCTGCCGCACGGCCGCCGGTTGGGATTGATCGACGAGACCCAATACGCCAGGGCGATGGAGAGCGAGCGACGCATCCAACGTGCTGAGAGTGAGCTCGCCGCTCGCTGCCTGAACCCGGATCGGGAGACCAGGGAAAGGGTGCTCGAGGAGCTCGGAATCCAACTCGACTCGCCTGCAACGCTACATAAGTTACTGCAGCGTAACGACTTAGACATTTGGCGACTGCAGGGATTGGTGCCCGAAATCCTCGCCGGGCTGGCGCCGGAGGAAAAGAGCATCCTGGAAAACCGCATCCGTTACGAGGGATACATTCGTCGCGAGAGGGAGCGCGTCGAGAAGATGAGATCTCTCCTCTCGCGGTTCATACCGGAGGATTTCGACTACGCGCTGGTCTCCGGTCTCTCCCGCGAGATCGTCGAGAAGTGCTCAAAGCGACGGCCGCGCACGGTCGGCGAAGCCTCGCGGATTCCGGGGATCACGCCCGCCGCCGTCGCGATAATCTCGGCCCGTGTTGGAAGAGGCCGGGGCGCAGCCGCCTGAGTTCTTCGCTCTAGAGATCGAGAAACAGGCTCCTCTTTTCGGGATCTCGCTCGAGCCGACGGCCGTCGGAGGACTCTCGTTCTACCTAGCGGAACTCGACGTCTGGCGGAGACAGACGAACCTGACGGGCCCTCTTTCGGCCCAGGAGCTGGTCTCCCACTGCCTCGAGTCGGTCTTCGGGCAGAAGCTAATTGCTCATAACGCACGAGTTCTAGACATCGGATCGGGGGCCGGCCTGCCCGGGATACCCCTCGCGATCGCCCGGCCTGACCTCTCAGTGTCTCTTCTGGAGCCGCGAAGGAAGCGCGCGGCCTTTCTCCGCCATATCGCCCGCTCGGTTCCCGTCGGCAACTCGAACATCCTCGAGGGGCGCGTCGAAAGGCTTTCCCTGTCCATATTTGATCTGGCAGCCGTCCGCGCGGTTGGAAACCTGGCGCGCACGCTCGGCGGAGCGAGCTTCCTTGCAAAGGATGGGCGCCTTCTGGCGTGGACGACCGACGCGCATGGGCTGGCTGCAAGCCTGGCCGACGTGCTCACGGTGGAAAGAGTCTTGCCTGTCCCGGGATCGGACCGGCGAGCCCTCGCCCTTTTTCGAAAACGCTAGATGATGTTCCCCGGGGAACACGCCTCATTGTCTTCTTTCATTTCGATCCTCCAGCTCACGACATAATCCAAACGTGGGCCGCATCATCGCCGTCGCAAATCAAAAAGGGGGCGTGGGCAAGACCACCACAGCCATAAACCTCGGCGCCGCACTGGCGGCCCTGGACCGAAAGGTCCTAATCGTAGACCTGGACGCGCAGGCGAACGCGACCTCGGGGCTCGGGTTCCCGCGGGGGGAAGGGATCAACGCCTACGATGTGCTACTAGACGGCCAGGCCCGCGCCGCGACACGCCAGACGGCGTTCCCGAATCTCTGGCTCCTGCCTTCCGGCCGGGATCTGGTCGGCGCAGAAGTCGAGCTCGTCAACCGGCCCGGACGCGAGGGATTTCTCCGTACGGCGCTCGAGCCGATCCGAGAGGACTACGAATACCTCTTCGTGGATTGTCCCCCGGCGCTGTCCCTTTTGACGGTCAATGCGCTGACCGCGGCCGATTCGGTGCTCGTGCCGATCCAGACCGAGTACTTCGCCCTGGAGGGGCTGACCGAGCTGCTGGAGACCATCGGGCGGGTTCGAATGGGGTTCAACCCGGTTCTCGCGATCGAGGGGTTCGTCTTGACGATGTACGACGACCGCACTAACCTCGGACGCCAGGTCAGCGACGACCTTCGCAAACATTTTGGAGTCGAGGTCTACAGGACGGTGATTCCTCGTAACATCCGCCTGGGAGAGGCGCCTTCGTTCGGCAAACCCGTGCTCGCCTACGACATCAAGTCGAAGGGCGCGGAGGCGTACCTGGCCCTGGCCCGCGAGTTCCTGAAGCGTCGCGGCGGGAACTCGTGAACCGGAAGCAGGTCCTCGGCCGGGGTCTTTCCGCACTCCTGCCGGGGAAGGAACCCGAGGTTCCCCGTGGAACCTCACTCGAGATCGCGATTGACCGCCTGGTCCCTTCCCGTTTCCAGCCGCGCAGGGACTTTCCGGCCGAGAGCCTCGCGGAGCTTGCCAACTCGATCAGGGAACAGGGGATCGTGCAGCCTGTCGTCGTCGTGCCCCGGGGAGACAAGTTCGAGATCGTGGCGGGGGAGCGACGCTGGAGGGCGGCCGCGATGGCCGGCCTCGAGCGGGTGCCCGTCGTCCTTCGGGAGAGGCGCTCGGACAAGGAAATGCTGGAGGTCGCCCTCGTCGAGAACCTCCAGCGGGAGGACTTGAACGCCCTGGAGGCCGCCGCGGCTTACGCGCGCCTGAAGGAGGAATTCCATCTGACCCAGGAAGAAGTCGCCAGGCGTGTCGGAAAAGATCGCGCGACGATCGCCAACAGCCTGAGGATCTTGAAACTCCCGAGCACGGTGCGGGAGAGGATCCGGGACGGGTCGCTCTCCGCCGGTCATGCCAAGGCGATCGCCGCGCTCGCGTCCCCCGACGACCAGGAAAGGCTGGCCGAAGAAATCGTGCGCCGCGCCTTATCGGTACGCCAGGCGGAGAAGCGGGCCGTCTCCTTCGGATCCGAGGGGAGGATCGTGCGGGAGCGCAGGTCCGATCCATTTACGCGGGACGCCGAAGAGAAGCTCACTCGGCGGTTGAAGACCCGCGTGCGGATCTCCAGGCGGCGGCGAGGTGGGAGAATCGAGATCGCCTTCGGGTCCGAAGAAGAATTGATCCGGCTCTACGAGCGTCTGAGTGGCAAGGAATGATCCGATAATCTGACCGAAACGAGGAGACGCTGATGAAGACACGCGGTGAAGGCGGGACGTTGAACGGATTCATCGACAAGGGGAGCCACGTGCGGGGAGACCTGACTTTCGAAGACACCTTCCGCATCGACGGGGGCTTCGAGGGGAAGATCCGGTCGGGCAGCGAGCTCGTCATCGGAGACGCCGCGGAAGTCACGGCGGACATCGACGTCGGCCGCCTTTCGATCAACGGGAGCCTCAAGGGAAGCGTCCGGGCGAGCGAGCGAGTCGAGCTGCTGGCTCACGCACGCGTGTTCGGAGACGTCGTGACGCCGATCCTGCGAATCGAGGAAGGAGCCGTATTCCAGGGCTCCTGCCAGATGGGGGAAGAGGTCGGCTCGAATCTGGTCGAGCTCCCCTTTTCCCGCCAGTCGCCGAACTCGTAACCTATTGATAACAAACACTTATATATATTCCTGATTCGGCCAGGCTTGGCAACGCCATCGTGTCCCGACTCTCGACTCGTAGCGCGCAACTGTGCTATTGATCGCAGGCTTCGTCCCCTGGAAAGATAGAACAAGTCTCCGTCTGCGGCTCGAGTCGGGTCGCGGCGACTGACCCTCGTTGGGAGTCATGATCAAAGCGCCTGACGTCACGCTCCTCTACGTCGTTTTCGCGTTCCTCGTCGCGTATGCCATCCTCAAGAAGTTTCTCTTCGCGCCGCTGTCCGCGATCCTGGAAGCTCGAGAGACGGAGGAGAGGACGGCGGCCCGGGTCCACGCCGAAAGCCTCGAGGGGTTGGCCAGGGCCGTGGCGCACGCCGAGGAGCAGCTCGCCCACGCCCGGCGCGAGGCCTTGAAGGAGCGGGAGACGCTGCGGGCGCAAGGACGTGGGCACCTGGAGAAGAAGCTCGCCGAAGCGCGCGCGGCGGCGACGACTGTTCTCGAGCGCGCCGGCCGCGAGATTGCCTCGGAGACCGAACGCTCGTCGGCAGAGCTCCCGCAGCGTGTTCGCCAGCTCGCGCGCTCCCTGGCCGAAAAGGTCCTCGGACGGGAACTCGCGGCGTGAGCCCTCTCGCCTTCTCCCTGTGCGCGGTCGTCCTGGAGGAAGAGACCGCGGGGTTCCTCGGCCTGCCGATGTGGATCTGGCAGCTCGCAAACCTGGCGGCGTTTCTGGGGGTCCTCGGCTACTTCGTCGCGCGGCCGCTCGCCCAGGCATTTCGCCGGCGTCAGGATGCCGTCGAAGAGCGCATCCGTCAGGCGCGGCAGCGGAGGGCGGAAGCGGCTCGCTTGGAAGCGGAGATCCACGAGCGGATGGCCCAGCTCGATCGCGACCTGGCCGAGGTGCGCGCCCGGGGCCTGGCCGAGGGGGAGGCGGCACGCGCCGCTCTCGTGGCAAGGGCGGACGAGGAGGCCCTGCGCGTGCGGCGCGAGGCCGAAGCGGAGATAACCCGGCGGCTGGCCTTCGCCACGGAAGAGCTCAAGCGGATCGCCGCCGACCTGATCGCCTCCGCGGCGATCGAACGACTGTCCACCGAGATCAACGACGAGGACCGCCGGCGACTCGTAGAGGAAGCCGTCGGCCGTCTCTCGGAGCGGCGGTGACTCCCTTCGCGCGCAGTTACGCTCAGGCCTTCCTCGGCGTGGCCGCGCCGGGATACGACGTCGAGAGGTTCCTGAAATCCGCGGGGGAGATTGCCCGGTCCATCGGGGAGGACGGGCGCCTGAAGGCCTTCTTCGCCTCGCCGGCGGTGCCCCTGTCCGCCAAGAAGGGCGCGCTCGCGCGTCTGGCAAAGGTCTCGGGCGTGGACGACTTCGGCGCGCGGCTGCTCGACGTCGTTTTGGAAAAGGGCCGGCTCCCCGCGCTCGGGGCGATCCTGGCCGCGATCCGCGACCAGGCGGATCGCTCGGGCGGCGTCGTCGCGGCCAGCGTCCGCGTTGCTTCTCCGGTGGGAGAAACCGAGCGCGCGAAGATCGCCGAGGCACTCGCGAGGGTCGTCGGGCGGCGCGTGCGCCTCGAGGTGGACGTGGATGAGAAGATCCTGGGCGGCTTCGTGGCGAGAGTCGGCAGCGAAGTCTTCGACGCCTCGGTTCGCCGCGCCGTCGAGCTGTTTCGAGAACGGACGAAGGAAGGGGCGGGGACCTGACGATGCAGATCAAGGCGGACGAGATCACGGAGATCCTGAAACAGCAGCTGGCCGGTTACGAGAAGGCGATCGACGTCGCCGAGGTCGGCACGGTCCTCTCCGTCGGGGACGGGATCGCTCGCGTGTACGGCCTGGACAAGGCGATGGCGGGAGAGCTCCTGGACTTCGGCCACGACCTCTACGGCCTCGCCTTGAACCTGGAGGAGGACAACGTCGGCGTCGTGCTGCTCGGAGAATCGCGCGAAGTCACCGAGGGGCAGCAGGTGCGCCGCACGGGCAAGATCATCCAGGTGCCGGTTGGGCCGGAGATGGTCGGGCGCGTCGTGGACGCGCTCGGGCGCCCCGTGGACGGAAAGGGGCCGATCGCGACGACCGAGTTCTACCCGCTGGAGCGGATCGCCCCCGGCGTGATCGACCGCCAGCCCGTGCGAGAGCCCGTCCAGACGGGATTGAAGGCGATCGACGCGATGATCCCGATCGGGCGGGGACAGCGCGAGCTCATCATCGGGGACCGGCAGACCGGCAAGACCGCCGTCGCGATCGACACGATCATCAACCAGAAGGGGAAGGGGCTGATCTGCGTCTACGTGGCGATCGGCCAGAAGAAATCTACCGCCGCCCAGGTCGTCAAGACGCTGGAAGAGTACGGCGCGATGGAGCACACGATCGTCATGTCGGCCTCGGCCGCCGAACCGGCGCCGATGCAGTTCGTCGCTCCCTACGCCGGCTGCGCGATGGGGGAGTACTTCCTCTACAACAAGAAGCACGCGCTGACGATCTACGACGACCTCTCCAAACACGCCGCGGCCTACCGGGAGATCTCGCTTCTGCTGCGCCGGCCGCCGGGGCGCGAGGCCTACCCGGGCGACGTCTTCTATCTCCACTCACGCCTGCTCGAGCGCGCGGCCAAGCTCTCGGACGCCAACGGCGGCGGGTCCCTGACGTCGCTTCCAATCATCGAGACCCAGGCCGGCGACGTCTCGGCCTACATCCCGACCAACGTCATCTCGATCACCGACGGGCAAATCTATCTCGAAGCGGACCTCTTCTATTCGGGCGTGCGGCCGGCCGTCAACGTCGGCCTCTCAGTCTCGCGCGTGGGCGGCAGCGCCCAGATCAAGGCCATGAAGCAGGTCGCCGGGACGCTGCGCCTCGACCTGGCGCAATACCGCGAGCTGGCGGCCTTCTCGCAGTTCGGATCGGACCTGGACAAGACGACGCAGGCGCAGCTCGCCCGCGGCCGGCGCCTGGTCGAGATCCTGAAGCAGCAGCAGTACCAGCCGATGGACGTCGAGCTGCAGATCGCCTCGATCTACGCCGGCACGAAGGGGTATCTCGACTCCCTGAGGATCGAAGCCATCCTCCCCTTCGAGGCGGGGCTGCACCAGTTCTTGAAGAGCGAGCACGGAGATGTCCTGTCCGCGATCGCCTCGACCGGGAAGCTCGAGAAGGCGTCCGACGAGGCTCTCGGAGCGGCGATCCAGAGCTTCAAGGACCGTTTCGTCAAGGAGAATGCCGACGCGGTCGCGGCGTGAAAGAAAGTTGTCAGTCGTCAGCTCTCAGTTGTCAGTTGGGAACGGGATCCGACAACTCGAACTGATAACTGATCACTGAGAACTGATAACACTCATGGCTTCTCTGATCGACATCCGGCGGCGGCTGCGGTCGTTGAAGAACACGCAGCAGATCACGCGGGCCATGAAAATGGTCGCGGCGGCGAAGCTGCGCCGGGCGCAGGATCGGGCCATCGCCGCGCGCCCCTACGCCAGGCTCCTGCGCGAGGTCCTGGCCTCGGTCTCCGCGAGCGTGGCGGAGGCGAAGCACCCCCTCCTCGCATCGCGCGAGGAGAAGCGCGTGACCCTGCTCGTCGTGGCCGGCGACCGCGGGCTCGCCGGGGCCTTCAACGCCAACGTCCACCGTGCGGTCGCGGCGCTGCTGGCGGAAAAACGGGCATGGGAATCGGTCACGGTTCTGCCGATCGGGAAGAAGGCGCTCGACTACTGGAAGCGGCGGGCGAAATCGCTTGCTCCGAAGTCCTATCCGGGGATCTTCGCGCGGGTCGAATACGCGCACGCGCGGGAAATCGCGCAATATCTCGCCGCGGAATTCACCGAAGACCGCACGGACGCCGTTTACGTGGTGGCCAACGAGTTCAAGTCGGTCCTCGCCCAGACGATCCGTGTGGAGAAGATCCTGCCGATCGCGCGCGCAGTGACCGCGGTCGCCGAGGCTTCGGGGCAGCGCCCGCCCGAGTTCATCTACGAGCCCGACCCGGAGACGATCCTCGCGCGCCTCCTCCCCCGGTATCTCGAGTTCGTCATCTTCCGGATCCTGCTCGAGTCGGCCGCCGCGGAGCACGCGGCCCGAATGACGGCCATGGACTCCGCGTCGCGCAACGCCGGAGACTTGATCGACTCTCTGACGCTGATGTACAACCGCGCGCGCCAGGCGCGGATCACCAAGGAGTTGATCGAGATCGTGTCGGGCTCGGCCCGGGAATAGGTCTCGGGTTTCAAGAAGCCACCTGAAACTTGAAACCCACGCATTAGGAGAAAAGGGACATATGGCGGAAGCAAAAGTTGGCCGCGTGGCTCAGGTGATCGGCCCCGTCCTGGACGTCGAGTTCCCCGAGGGACACCTGCCGGCGATCTACAACGCGGTCGTCATCAAGGAGGAGGCGGGCAAGTCAGGCGTCGCGATCGACGTCGTCGCGGAAGTCGCGCAGCACCTGGGCGAGAATCGCGTGCGCTGTATCTCGATGAAACCGACCGACGGCATGGTGCGCGGCATGAAGGCGACGGACACGGGCGCGCCAATCTCGGTCCCGGTGGGGGACGAGACTCTGGGACGCATCATGAACGTCATCGGCGAGCCGGTGGATAACCGCGGCCCCATCAACGCGAAGGAACGCTGGTCGATCCACCGCGAGCCCCCGAAATACGAGGACCAATCCACGGATGTCGAGATGTTCGAGACGGGGATCAAGGTCGTGGACCTGATCGAGCCGTACTCCAAGGGCGGCAAGACCGGCCTCTTCGGCGGGGCGGGCGTGGGCAAGACGGTCATCGTCACGGAGCTCATCAACAACGTCGCGACGCAGCACGGCGGCTATTCGGTCTTCGCCGGAGTGGGCGAGCGCACGCGCGAAGGCAACGATCTGTACCTGGAGATGACCGAATCCGGCGTTATCACCCCGGGAGACCCGTCCAAGTCGAAAGCCTCGCTGATCTACGGGCAGATGACCGAGCCGCCGGGCGCGCGGCTGCGCGTGGGCCTGGCGGGCCTGACCGTCGCCGAGTACTTCCGCGACATGGAGGGGAAGGACGTCCTCCTCTTCATCGACAACATCTTCCGCTTCACGCAGGCGGGCTCGGAGGTTTCGGCGCTTCTGGGCCGCATGCCGTCGGCCGTCGGCTACCAGCCCAATCTTGCGACCGAGATGGGGGAGCTCCAGGAGCGGATCACCTCGACCAAGAAGGGGTCGATCACTTCGGTGCAGGCGATCTACGTCCCGGCCGACGACCTGACCGACCCCGCTCCCGCGACCGCCTTCGCTCACCTGGACGCCACGACGGTTCTCTCGAGGCAGATCGTGGAGCTCGGCATCTACCCGGCGGTGGACCCTCTCGCCTCGACCTCGAAGATCCTGACTCCCCGGATCGTCGGCGAGGAGCACTACGCGGTCGCCCGCGCCGTGCAGGCGGTCCTCCAGAAGTACAAGGACCTGCAGGACATCATCGCGATCCTCGGCATCGACGAGCTCTCGGAGGAGGACAAGCTGACGGTGGCGCGGGCGCGCAAGATGCAGAAGTTCTTCTCCCAGCCTTTCTTCGTCGCCTCCCAGTTCACCGGGCGGGAAGGGCGGTACGTCAAGATCGCCGACACGATCAAGGGCTTCAAGGAGATCGTCGACGGCAAGTGCGATGACATTCCCGAGCAGGCCTTCTACATGGTCGGCACGATCGAAGAGGTTCGCGAAGAAGCCGAAAAGCTGGCCAAGAGCGCAGCTTGAAAAAAAGTCCGTAGTCCCTCGTCCGTAGTCGTTGGTCTCTTGTCTTCGGACTAAGGACAAAGGACTATGGACTGAGGACTAAGGAATCATGGACCTCGGCATTACGAACCGCGTCGCGATGGTTGCGGCGGCGAGCAAGGGCATCGGCCGCGCGGTCGCGACGGCACTGGCGAAAGAGAAATGCCGCGTCTCGATCTGCTCGCGCGATCGCGGGACCCTCGAGGCAGCCCGACGGGAAATCCTGGAGGAGGCGCCCGGCGCAGCGGTGCGAGTCTTCTCGTGCGATGTCACAAAGGAGGAGGAGCTCCGGGGCTGGCATCGGAGAGCGGTCGAGGAGTTCGGGCCCGTCGACATCCTCGTGACCAACACGGGCGGGCCGCCGGCGGCGAAGTTTCTGGACCTTTCCGAGGAGCAATGGAGGCGGGGTGTCGATTCAACGCTCATGAACGTCGTGCGCCTCTGCCGGATGGTGCTGCCTGGAATGCGGGAGCGCCGGTGGGGAAGGATCGTCCATCTGACTTCCCTGGCAGCCAAGCAGCCAATCGCTCTCCTGACGATCTCGAGCACGCTGCGCGCCGGTCTCTCGGCGCTGACCAAGACCCTGTCGAACGAATTCGCGCGCGACGGCGTGACAGTCAACGCCGTGCTGCCGGGGCACGTGCTGACGGACCGCCAGGTCGAGTTGAACGAGATCCGTTCCGAGCAGGAAGGGATTCCGCTCGAGGAGTACGCGGCACGCGTCCAGGCCGCGATCCCGATCGGCCGTTATGGCCAGCCGAGGGAGATCGGCGAGGTCGTCGCTTTCCTCGCGAGCGAGCGGGCGAGCTACGTCACCGGCGCGACCATCCAGGTGGACGGCGGCCTGATTCAAGGCACGTTTTGAGCCGTAAAGCGCAGAAGGTCAAACGTCAAACGTAGCCCGGAGGTAGTCTCCGTTTCACGTTTTGCGTTTTACGAAAGGGTAGACGAGATGGCATTGAAACTGATCGTCGTGACCCCGGAGAAGAAAGTGGTGGATGCCGAGGCAGACCAGGTGGAGCTGCCGGGGCAGCTCGGGTACCTGGGCATCCTGCCGGGCCACGCGCCCTTGATCAGCCTCCTGGCGACCGGAGTCCTGACTTACGGGAGCGCCGGGGCGGAGAAGTCGCTCGCGATCTCGGCTGGCTTCGTGGAGGTCAAAAACGACACGGTTTCCGTGCTCGCCGATCTGGCCGAGGAGCCGGCACAGATCGACGTCGCCGCAGCGGAGAGAGACCGCGCCAGCGCCGAAGAGGACTTGAAGACGGCGTCCCGCGAGACCCTGGAGGAGACTCGGACCCGCCTCGAGCTCGCGCAGGCGCGCCTCGCGGTCGCCAAGAAGTGAGGACGCGCGATAGCTTAGCATCGTGAGCTCACAGCCGCCTCCCCAGGGGACCTCCGAGCACGTCCAGCCGGCCGTCCCCGAACCCGAGGAACGATATTTCCTGGAGGGACCCCGCGCCCGCGGGAGCGAGCTCAAGTCGCTCATCACGATCCTGGCGGAGTTCGTCCGCGGCTTCCGCGCCCTCCATTTCGTGGGCCCCTGCGTGACGGTTTTCGGATCGGCGCGCTTTGCGGAAGACCACCCCTACTACACTCTGGCGCGCAAGGTGGGACAGCGGCTGGCCAGGCTCGGCTTCACGGTCATGACCGGCGGAGGGCCGGGCATCATGGAGGCGGCCAACCGGGGCGCGAAGGAGGCCGGCGGCTTTTCCGTCGGGTGCAACATCGTTCTGCCCAAGGAGCAGAAGATCAACGCCTACCTGGACCGCTGGGTGACCTTCCGCCACTTCTACGTGCGCAAGGTGATGCTCGTCAAGTATTCCTATGCGTTCGTCGTGATGCCGGGCGGCCTCGGCACGATGGACGAGCTCTTCGAGGCGGCCGAGCTCATCCAGACGAAGAAGATCGAGAGCTTCCCCCTCATCCTCTTCTGCAAGGACTACTGGCGCTCCTTGGTCGAGCTCTTGAACGAGATGGTCGACGCCGGCACGATCGACCGACAGGACCTGCGTCTGCTCCTCTTCACCGACTCCGTGGACGAGGCGATGAGCCACATCGACAAGCACGCCGTCGAAGCCTTCGGCCTCCAGCGCACGAAGACACCTCGCCGCTCCCGACTCCTCGGCGAGTGAGGCCGCGGGGTTACCTGTAGGATCCTCGGGCCCGTTTTCGGTGATACACGACGGGCGGCAGAAAGGAGACCTCATGGCCGATCCGAAAAGCATCCTGGTCACCGGAGCGACGGGAAAGCAAGGAGGGGCCATCGCGCGGGAGCTTCTGGCGCGCGGCCACCGCGTGCGGGCGATGACGCGGAAACCGCAGAGCGAGAACGCGAGGCAGGTCGCCGCGCTCGGCGCGGAAGTGGTCACGGGAGATCTGGACGACGAGGCTTCAGTCGCGAAGGCCCTGGACGGAATGTGGGGCGCCTTCGCCGTTCAGAACACCTGGGAGGCCGGCGTCGAAAAGGAGGAGGCGCAGGGCAAGCGCTTCGCGAAGGCGGCCCGGCAGGCGAACGTGCAGCATTTCGTGTATAGCTCGGTCGGGTCCGCGCACCGCAAGACGGGAATCCCGCACTTCGAGAACAAATGGCGAATCGAGGAGACCGTCCGAAGTCTCGGCTTTCCGACCCATGTCGTCCTCCGGCCGGTCTTCTTCATGGAGAACTTCCTCTCTCCCTGGTTCAAGCCCGGCATCGACGCGGGCAAGCTGGCGATCGGGATCAAGCCTGAGACCGTCCTGCAGATGATCGCCGTCGAGGACATCGGCAAATACGGCCTGTGGGCCTTCGAGAACCCCCAGACGGTGAACGGCCGCGGGATCGACATCGCGGGGGACGCCCGGACGATGCCCGAGACGGCCCGGATCATCAGCGAAGCTGCCGGCCGACGCGTCGAGTTCGTGCGCGTCCCGATCGAAGACGTTCGGAAGGGAAGCGAGGACTACGCCATGATGCTCGAGTGGTTCGACCGTGTCGGCTACGATGCCGACATCACGGGCACCTCGCGCGAGTCCGGAATCCCCCCGACGACCTTCCCGGAATGGGCGGCCCGCGCCAGTTGGTAGCGGATCGCCGTGCGCGGGATCCCCTATCCATGCCCTACGGCACCAAGCCCGACCGCGGGCTTCCGTCCGTGCCCCTCGTGCCGTAGGGGCGGGGCTCGCCCCCGCCCGCGACAACGAACCTGCCGACTACGCCGGAGGCGGGCGGCCGCAAGGGCCGCTCCTACGGCACCAAAGCCCGACCGCTCGACTGATCTAGGTGCCGGGGTCGTCGGCGGAAGGACCGTAAATAGAGGGGACTTTAGCGCCCATGGGGCGCAGGTAGCTCGAGAGCTGGCCGCGGTGGTGGATCGCGTCGAAGAGGAAGCCCCAGAGCATGTCGCCGAGCGTCGTCTCCCAGGCGACGTTCCCGTCGACGAGGAAGCGGGCCTTCTTCGCCCAGGCCTCGTCGTCCAGGGTCTTTACCCGCTCTTCGAGCTCGCCCGCGTTGCGCTCATAGGCCGCGACCGACTCCTCCAGCGAGGCGGGCTCGGGCGGCGGGACGTAATTCACCTCCAGCCGGTCGACGAGCTCGCAGGCGTCGTGGAGCTCGCTCGCGAGCAGCCAGACGAGACCCCCGGCGGACGACGACCGCGGGTGCGGACGGTAATCCGCGCTGTCGCCCGGCACCGCCCGAAGCACACGCACGAACTTGGGCTTTTCCGCCTTGAAGCATTCGACGAAGTACTCGCGCGTGTTCATTCCTCTCCTCCTTCCGCGGTCCGGCTCTTCGACTCGAGTCCAGACTTCTTCCGATACCCCGGACCCCGCAGCGCCTTTCCCGGAGTCTTGCCGGTGAGCTTCCCCTCGTCGATGACGAGGATTCCGTTGACGGCGACGTACCGGAACCCCTCGCTGTAGCGGTTGGGGTTCTCGAACGTCGCGGCGGAACGGACCGTCGCCGGGTCGAAGACGGCCAGATCGGCGGCGAAGCCCGGCTTGACGAGGCCGCGGTCGGGGAGCCCCGCGGACTCGGCCGCGAACGACGTCATTTTCCGGACAGCCTCCTCCAGGCGCAGGACTTTCTCCTCGCGCACGTAGTACCCCAGGATGCGGGCGGCCGATCCCCAGCCGCGCGGGTGCGAGGTCTCGTGCGAAAGCGGGCCGTCGGTCGCCTTGGCGGGAGAGTCGGTCCCGAAGGAGACGAGAGGATGGGCGAGCGCGGCCCTCACGTCTTTCTCGTCCATGATCGCGATGATGCAGCCGGCGTTGGCGCGGTCCGCGAGCACGATGTCGATGACGGCGTCGCGCGGATCCTTCTTTTCCTCGGCAGCGATCGCGGCGATCGTCTTGCCCTCGTAGGGCTTCAACTTGGGATCGAGGACCTCGGCGACCATGACGCCTTCGGCGCCCCCGGCTCCCAGCCACTGGTTCTCCCAGTCCGGCGCTTCTCTGGCCATATCGGCCTTGACGCGCGCGCGGGTCGACGCGTCGGCCAAGCGTTTCAAGAGCGCCTCGCGCCCCCCCTCGCGGACCCACGGCGGGAGGCAGGCGTCCAGGCCGTTGGAGGCGCGGTTCCAGGGGTACTGGTTGGCGGCGACGTCCAGGCCCTGCGCGCGCGCGTCCTCGATCTTCTTCAGGATCTCGGGCATCCGCCCGAAGTTCGGTTTGTAAGCGGTTTTCAAATGCCAGATCTGCGTCCGGATCTTCGCTTCCCTGGCGATCGTGAAGACCTCGTCGAGCGAGGGGTCGAGCCTTCCCGACTCCGAGCGTTGGTGCGTGAAGTACGCGCCGCCATAGCGCGCAGCGACTCTGGCCAGAGCGACGAGCTCCGCCGTCGAGGAATAGATGTTCGGGATGTACTGGAGCGAGGAGGAGACGCCGAGGGCCCCTTCCCGCATCGCCTGATCCACCAACGCTTCCATGCGATGAAGCTCCTCGGCCGTGGCCGGACGGTTCTCGCGGCCGACGACCATCGCGCGCAGGCCCCCCGAGCCGACGAACGTGCCGAGATTGATCGCCGTCCCTCGGCGTTCGAGCGAGGTGAAATACTGGTCGAGAGTGCGCCAGTCGGGGCGCACCCCGTACTTCTTGTAGACATCCTCGTTCTCGGCGATGAGCTTGTCGTCCAGCGGCGCGATCGAATCCCCTTCGCCGGTGACCTCCGTCGTGATGCCCTGCGTGATCTTCGAGGCCGCGCGGTTGTCCACGAGGACGTTGTATTCGGACTGGCCGAGCAGATCGATGAACCCCGGAGCGAGAACGAGGCCCGAGGCGTCGATGGTGCGTCTGGCCGGCGTCCCGGCGAGCCTGCCGACCGCGGCGATCTTTCCGCCGCGCAGGCCCACGTCGGCGGCGAACCATGGGGCGCCGGTCCCGTCCACGACGCGCGCATGGGTG
>JBKPBH010000220.1:0-13149 GCA_046726795.1 Acidobacteriota bacterium | reverse complement strand
ACTCGAAAGGTCAAGCCGGGAGCGATCGGCACCGCGATCCCGGGGTACGAGATCCAGGTCATCACGGAGGAAGGCAAAGTCGCCAAGCCGGGAGAGCTGGGAAGGCTCTATGCCCGCGGCCCCACGGGAACCCTCTACTGGCGTCCGCTCGAGGACGGTGGAGACCTGCTCGAAAAGCAGAAGTCCCTGCTCCGCGAGGGATGGGTGCTGGTCGGCGACTTCTGCACGTTGGATGAGGACGGATACTTGAGCTTCGTGTCGCGACAGGAGGACCTGATCAAGAGCTCCGGCTACCGCATCGGCCCCGAAGAGATCGAGGACGCCCTCTTGAAGCACCCCGCCGTGGCCGACGCGGGCGTGATCGGGGTCCCCGACGCCGTTCGCGGGCAGAACGTCAAGGCCTTCATCATTCTAAAACCCGGCTACACGGGCAGCGAGGAACTGAAGCAGCAGATCGTCGACAGCTGCCGCGATCACATCGCGATCTACAAGTTGCCGCGGATCGTCGAGTTCGTCACGGAGCTTCCGCGCACGCTGCAGGGAAAACTCCTGCGGCGAGTCCTGCGGGACAAGGAGGCCGTCCCCGCGAGCTAACCGTACGCGCTTGAGCGGGACCTGGCTTCGCCACCGCGCCGCACGCCCGCTCCCGCACGAAGACGCGGACCAGCGACCCAGAACCGGCGACCGTCTTATCTGGTAATAGCATTCCGCTATGAGTGAACCAGAAGCCGGTTCGACCGTTACCGCCCGACTGACCGTGGCTGCCTCCGATCTCGCCAACGTCTTGAACCTCGAGCCCGGCGACTCCTTCCCACCTGTCTTCGCGACGTCCCGGATGGTCGGACTCATGGAGGTTGCGGCCGCGCGCATCCTGCGTCCCTATCTCGGTGAAGGGGAGGTCTCCGTCGGCGTTTCCGTGGATATCGTCCACACGGCCGCCACCCCGCCGGGAGCCACCGTCACCGCCATCGCGAAGTTCGTCGGAAAGGAGGGAAAGCTCTTCCTCTTCGAGGTCTCGGCCGCGGACAACGCGGGCGAGATCGGTCGGGGCACGCACAAGCGCGCGATCGTCTCCTCCGAGAGGCTCCTCGCCGGCGCCGCTCGCCGCACAGCAACCCCCTGATTAGGTCGGGCCGCGCCCAGCACGTCGGCGAGCTGGTGCTCGCCGCGTCCGGGACCGGGACGGGAAGCGACTACTCAGACACGCTCCTAGGGGCGCGTCCGAGTCACCGTGTTCTAGCCCCCGTCGTGGCTCGGGGGATTCCAGCGCAGGACCAGGTTCCGGGCGGCGGCGACCTCGTCGACGCGCTTGACGGGCGTCGACCAGGGCGCGCCGTGCACGAGGTCGGGCTCCTGTTCGCATTCTCGGGCGATCTCGCGCATCGCGTGGATGAAGGCGTCCAGGCCGGGCTTCCCCTCGGTCTCGGTCGGCTCGATCATCAGCGCGCCATGGACGATGAGCGGGAAGGACACCGTCGGCGGATGAAAGCCGTAGTCCATGAGGCGCTTGGCGATGTCTATGTTGGAGAGGCCGAGCTCGGCTTGCTTCTTATCGGAGAGGACCACTTCATGGAGCGATGGCGCATCGTACTTCAAGTGGTAGACGCCGGAGAGCGCGGCGCGGATGTAGTTGGCGTTCAGGACCGCGCCGCGGGCCACTTCGCCGATGCGGTTGCCGTACGCGGCGATGTAGGAGAGCGCGCGCACGAACATCCCGTAATTTCCTAGGAACGCGCGCAGCCGGCCGATCGAGTGCGGGCGTTCGAAATCGAGGAAGAACGTGCCGTCCGTCCGCCGCTCGACCGTGGGACGCGGCAGGAAGGGCACGAGCTTCTCGATCACGGCCACGGGTCCAGAGCCCGGCCCTCCCCCGCCGTGCGGCGTCGAGAAGGTCTTGTGCAGGTTCATGTGCATCACGTCGATGCCCATCAAGCCGGGCTTGGCCACGCCCACAAACGCGTTGAAGTTCGCCCCGTCGCAGTAGAGGAAGCCCCCCTTCGCATGGACGATGCGCGCGATCTCGAGGATCTCGTTCTCGAAGATCCCCACCGTGTTCGGAACGGTGAGCATGAGCGCCGCCACGTCTTCGGTCATGGCCTGCTCGAGAACGTGCAGGTCGAGCGTGCCCCGAGCGTTGGACTTCAACTCCTTGACCTTGTAGCCGGCGAAGTGCGCCGAGGCCGGATTCGTGCCATGAGCCGAGTCCGGGATCAGGACCGTCGCGCGCGGATTGCCGGTCTGCTCGAGCGCCGCGCGGACCATGAGGATGCCCGCCAGTTCGCCCTGCGCGCCCGCGGAGGGTTGGAGGGTCACCCGCGAAAGGCCAGTCAGCTCGATCAGAGCCTGCTCGAGTTGCCACATCAGCTCGAGCGCGCCCTGCGACACGGGCTCGGGCGCGAACGGGTGCCCCCCCGCGAAGCCCGGCAGCCGTGCCATCTCCTCGTTGGTGCGCGGGTTGTGCTTCATGGTGCAGGAGCCGAGCGGGTACATGTTCTGATCGATCGAGAAGTTCAGGCGCGAGAGGCGCGTGAAGTGACGCGCGACCTCGACCTCTGTAATCTCGGTCTCCCCCGCGATCTCCTCGCGCAGGAGCGAAGGCGGAATTGCCACGACGGAAGGCACGTCGAGCGGCGGCAGCGAGTAGCCGACTTTGCCGCTGCCCGAGCGTTCGAAAACGAGAGGCTCCTGGCGTGGCTCGGGGTGCTTCGGGTCGGCGGCCTTGGTCTTCTCTTCGACTTGGACCGACATCAGCTCCTCCCTGGGGGCTCGGGGGACCGCAAGGTCCCCCGCTCCTGTCTGAGCGCAGCGACCAAGCGATCCATCTCTTCCTTCCGGTTCATCTCCGTCGCCGCCACGAGAAACGCGTTGGGCCGAGACGCGTCCCAGCGCGAGAGCGGCACGCCGCCCAGGATCTGACGAGCAGCCAGGCGCTCGAGAAGCGGCGCCGCCGGCTCGGGGGCTTCGACCAAGAACTCGTTGAACGTCGGCCCGGGGTACGCAATCCGGTAGCCCGGCAGCCTCGCGATCGTGGCCTTCAGGGATTCGGCCTTGGCGTGGCTCTGGAGGGCCACTTCGCGCAGCCCTTGCTTGCCCAGCAACGACATGTGGATGTTCGCCGCCAGCGCCATGAGCCCCTGGTTCGTGCAGATGTTGGAGGTCGCCTTCTCGCGGCGGATGTGCTGCTCGCGCGTCGAGAGCGTGAGGCAGAAGGCGCGGGCGCCTTCGGCGTCGTGCGTCTCGCCCACGAGGCGGCCCGGGATCTGCCGCTGGTGCGCCGTCGAGCAGGCGAGAAACCCGCAGAGTGGCCCACCCGTGTGGATCGGCACGCCCAGCGACTGCGCCTCGCCGCAGGCGATGTCGGCGCCGCCGTCGCCCGGGGGCTTCAAGAGAGCGAGCGAGACGGCCTCGGCTACGACGGCAATCGAGATGGCGCCCTTCGCGTGCGCCGCCTCCGAACCCACACTCCAGTTCTCCACGACGCCGAAGAAGTTGGGCGACTGGACCGCGACGGCAAACGTCTTGTCATCCACGGCCAACGCCAGGGCGGCCGGGTCCGTCGCGCCGTCGGGGCCGACCGGCACTTCCACGACTTCGAGATCGAGGTTACCGAAGTAGGTCCGGACGGTCTCGCGGTATTCGGGGTGGATTCCGGCCGAAAGGACGGCGCGCCGACGGCCACGGATGAGGCGCTCGGCCATGAGCAGCGCCTCCACGAGCGCCGAAGCTCCCTCGTAGAGCGAAGCGTTGGCGACGTCGAGTCCGGTCAGCAGACACATGTGAGTCTGGAACTCGAAGATGGACTGCAGGGTCCCCTGCGAGACCTCCGGCTGGTAGGGCGTGTAGGACGTGAGCCACTCGGCGCGGTAGAGCATCTGGTCGGCGATCGACGAGACGTAGTGGTTGTAGAGACCGGCGCCGAGGAAGAAATCCGTCTCGCGCGCATTCGCCGTCCGGCGCGACATGCCGGAGAGCCACCGCCGGATCTCGATCTCCGAAAGCGGCGGCGGCAGGTTCGACGCCTGCTTGACCGCCTTCGGGATCGACGAGAACAAGGCGTCCACCGAAGGAGCGCCGATCACGGAGAGCATCTCGGCGCGGTCGGCATCCGAGGTCGGGAGGAATCTCACGTGTGCGTCTCCTCTTCCTTCAGGTAAGCGGCGTACTCCTCCGCCGAGAGGAGCCCGCCCGCCACGCCGTCCGACGAGAGCTTGACCTTGATGAGCCAGCCGTCGCCGAACGGATCATCGTTGACGATCCCGGGCTCCGCGACCGCCTGCTTGTTCACCGCGACGACTTCGCCCGACACCGGTACGAAGAGTTCCGACACCGCCTTGACCGACTCGATGGTGCCGAACTCCTCCTCGGCGTTGTAAACGTGGCCGACCTCCGGAAGCTCCAGGTAGACGATCTCGCCCAGCTCCTTCTGGGCATGATCGGTGATCCCGACCGTGCCGGTGTCGCCCTCGATCCGGACCCACTCGTGGCTGCGGGTATAGCGCAGGTCGGGCGGGTTCACGCCGGCACCTCCTTCGGACGTTTGTAGAACGGGGTTTTCGCGACGCGCGCGCCCGCGGCGCGCCCGCGGATGTCGATTTCGAACTCGGTTCCGACCGCGGAAGCCTCCGCCGGCAGGAGCGCCAGGCCGATCGGCTTTCCGAACGTCGGCGAGTGCGTGCCCGAAGTGACGACGCCGGATCCGTGCGCCGTCTTCGCCGGATATCCGTGCCGTGCGATCCCGCGATCGATCATCTCGAAGCCGATGAGCTTGCGCGGCACGCCCTCCTCCTTCTGTCGGGCGAGCGCTTCGCGACCGAGGAAGTCGCCCTTCTGCATCTTCACGACCCATCCGAGGTCGGCCTCCCAGGGCGTCACGGTCTCGTCGATGTCGTTTCCATAGAGGCACATCTTGGCCTCCAGGCGCAGCGTATCGCGCGCGCCGAGGCCGCACGGGAGGATGCCGAACGCGCGGCCCTCCTCGAGCAGCCCCCGCATCACCTTCTCGGCTGTGCCCGCCTCGAGGTAGATCTCGAAGCCGTCCTCGCCGGTGTAGCCCGTGCGCGATACCAGAGCGGGCTCGCCGAAGACGCGAGTCCTCTTGAAGGCGTAATACGGCAGGTCAGTCACGCGCTCCCCGGCGACGCGGTCCACGAGCTCGCCCGCCCGGGGCCCCTGAACCGAAAGAAGCGCGATCTCGTCGGTTTTGTTCGTCACGGCCACGTCCGACTCGGCGCGGGAGGAGGCCCACGCGAAGTCCTTCGGCGTGTTGCCGGCGTTCACGACGAGCATGTAGGAGTCGGCGCCGTGGCGGTAGACGAGCAGGTCGTCCACGAAGGTGCCCTTCTCCGTCAGGAACGCCGAGTAGTGCGCGCGCCCGTTGGTGAGCTTGCCGACGTCGTTGGGAGTCATGCGCTGGAGGTACGCGGCCGCGCCGCTCCCCGTCACCTCGAACTCGCCCATGTGCGAGACGTCGAAGATCCCGAGGCGCTCCCTCACGGCCTTGTGCTCCTCGAGGATGCCGGAGTACTGGACGGGCATCTCCCAGCCGCCGAAATCGATCAGCTTCGCGCCGAGCTCGCGGTGTAGGTTATAGAGGGGCGTGCGCTTCGGGGCTGCGGGTGCCGAGGCGGGAGCGGGCATGCGATGCGGAAATTAGCACAACGGGCTGGAAGGAAGAAGCGGGGACAAGGGGCTCTTCTCCATCGGCGTCGCCGACTTCTCCCGTCGGCGCCGGTACAAATGCATCATCGGCCCAAAATCCGGAAGGGAGGGTCTCTGTCGAGGGTTGAAGTCCTCGGACGGCGCCTCGAATATCGCTGGATCGGGCCCCGGCCCGCTGCCGCGCCGACGATCGTGTTCTTGCACGACGGCCTGGGCTGTGTGGAGATGTGGCGCGATTTTCCCGACCGCCTGGCGTCGGCAACCGGCTGCGGCGCGCTCGTTTACAGCCGGCAGGGCTATGGCGCATCCGATCCGGTGCGCGGGCCGCGGCCGGTCGCGTTCATGCACGACGAAGCGCTCGTGGTGCTCCCAGCCGTCCTCGAACATTTCCAGCTCAAAGAGGTGGTTTTATTCGGCCATAGCGACGGTGCGTCGATCGCGGTCATTTACGCCGGCGCGCGCCACAGGGGGTTCGGGGGACCGCATGGTCCCCCGCTGGGGCCTAGCCTCGTTCGCACGCTGGTCCTCGAGGCTCCGCACGTCTTTGTCGAACCCATTTGCGTCGAAAGCATCGCGGCAATTGCGGAAGCCTACGAGACGACGCGCCTGCGAGAGCGGCTTGCGCGGTATCACAGCGGCAACACCGACTCGATGTTTAAGACGTGGACCGACGTGTGGCTCGGGCCGGAGTTTCGGCGGTGGAACATCGAAGAGTACTTGCCGGCGATCGAGAGCCCCGTGCTGGTCCTCCAGGGCGAAGACGACGAGTATGGGACGCTCCGGCAGGTCGATGCAGTCGTCAGGCAGGTCACCGGCCCGGCCAACTCACTGATGCTGGCACACTGTGGCCACTCGCCGCATTCCGATCAGCCGGACGCGGTGCTCGAAGCCGCGAGCCGGTTCGTCCGACAGACACTCGATCTCGGATCGATGAGCACCAGAGGGTCACGTCCGCGAAGTTCATGGTGAAGGTTGGAAGGACCTTCCTGCGCGTCTGCGATCCTTAGCCCTCCTTGCGAATCAACTTCCACAACGCCACGCGGTCCGGCGCGAGCAGCTCGTCGATGCGGGAGTGGTTGACGTGGGCGACGATGATCTGGCCAACCTCGGTGTTCACCTCGGAGAAGAGGCCGTGCGATTTCATCTTCGTGGTCTGGTACTGGTTGTCTTCGGTTGGACTGACGTAGTGAACCGAGTCGCTCTTGTAGCGGTGCACCAACCAGAGATGAACAAGGGTCATCAACCGCTTCTTGCGCAGCGACTCCTCGAAGGTGTTCTGGTCGCGCACAGAGAGGATGTTGCGGCCGCGGCGGTCCTGGATGGGAGCAAAGACGACGTTGGCGAGCCTCGCGTTTCCCTCGCTGACGATGCCGAGCTCGAGCAGCTCCGAGCCAGCGTGCTGCGGCCGCAGCTCCACGCGTAGCTTCCGGGGGAGCTTGTAGTGCTCGCCCCACATCGCCAGCCACTCCTCGAGCAGCTTCTTGGGCACTTCCGTCTGGACAAGATGCTGGTGCTGGGTCGAGCCCTTACCCATTGCCTTGGTCGTGGCGGTGCGCCCCGAGGAGGCCAGGAGGGCGGCGTCGACGCGCGGCCCGCCGACGAGCGTCTGTGGCGTCTTGTAGGGAGACTCGACGAGGCGAATCTTACGCTGCAGGCGGGCGAGCGCCAGCATGCCCTCTTGCTTGAGGGCGGTGGCGAACTCCTCGGCGGCGACGCCGTCGATCTGGTGGCCGCCGTAGGTGATGAAGTTGAAGACGAAGCCCATCTTGCCGAGCTCCTCGGGGAAGCGCTCCATCTCCTCGTCGCTCATGCCGGTCGAGTCCCAGTTGAAGGACGGCGACAGGTTGTAGGCCAGCATCTTCTCCGGGAACTCGGCGTGAATCGCCGCGGCGAACTCGCGGGCGTCATCGAGGTTCGCCGTCTTGGTCTCCATCCACAGGATGTCGGCGAAGGGCGCGGCGGCGAGCGACTTGGCGATGGCGTAGGGGATGCCGCCGCGGATCTGGTAGTAGCCCTCGGGGGTCTTGGCGTGCTCGCAGTCCCAGATGATCTGGACGCCGAGCGACTTCGCGTTCTCCTTGGCCGCCCACAGCGAGGCGCGCTGGGCGAAGCGGCGCCACTGCGCGGCGCTCATCTCCAACGGTTCGCCCTCGCTGGCCCGGAATTCCAGCACCTCGGCCACCGCCTCGCCGTACGTCTCGAGGCCGGCCTCCTCCTCCCAAGCCTCGAGGAAGCGCGAGGCGATGCCGTCGAAGGCGGCGTCGACCGTAAGGTGCTTGGCCTGCTGGTAGGCCGCGGCGCTTTCGGCGGCGACAGCGGCGAGCCCCTTGCGCTCGAGCCAAGCGTCGGCGGCCCGGTACTCGTCGTCGCACAGCGCATAGAGCAGGTGGCCGTTGAGCTCGCGGATCCCCAGTTCGTAGAAACGCTTGATCAGCGCCAGGTAGCCAGCCTTGTAGGTCGGCAGGTTGACGTTCGTGGCGCCCAGGATGAACGGCTGGTCGCGCTCGTCGCCGCGGCCGTCGAGCAGCGTCGCCGCCTCGGCGTCTGTGCGGGCGACGAGGATGCCGGGGACCTTCATGACGTCGAGTTGGAAACGCGCCGCGTTGAGGCGCTTGATCTGCTCGTCCTGCGCCACGAGAACCTTGCCGCCCTGGTGGCCGCACTTCTTGGTGCCCGGGCGCTGGTCCTCGATGTGGTAGCCGGGCACGCCGGCTTCGACGAAGCGCCGGACGAGGTTGCGCACGTGCGGGTCACCGCCGTGGCCGGTATCGGCGTCGGCGATGATGAACGGGCGATAGTCGTAAGGCGGCGTCGCGTCGCGCTGCTTCTCGGACATTCGCGAGCGCAGATACTGCTGGTTGCGGTCGGCGGTGAGCAGGGCGCGCACCAGCACCGCGGCCTCGTCGGGCACCTGGCTGAGAGGGTAGCTCGCCAGATCGGGTCCTGGGTCCTCGCTCGTCGAGCCCTTGGCCGAGGTCGCCCAGCCGCCGAGGTAGATGCCCTCGATCCCCAGGCGCTTGATCGCCACCGCCTGACCGGGCGAGTACGGACCGAACGTCGTGATGCTCTTTCCCTCGGCGAACAGCTGGCGCAGGCGGTCGTAGAACGCCGCCGCCGCCTCGCGCGCCAAGGTGTAATCGTGAGCGATGGTGCCGCGCTGCTCGACGACCTGGCGCGCCGTGTACAGACGCGTCGTGCCCGCGAACCGCGGGGCGTCAAACCACTTCTGGGTCTCGGCGACTTCCTCCTCGAACGAAGTCATATCGGCGCTCCTGCTCGACCTCGAAATCGGGGTTCTCGGTCAAACGCGTGCCGCACCACCCGTTTCGAACCAACTCTACCCCGTCTGCGCGACCGTCGGCACCGACCTCCACAACCAGACTCGGGGAGTTTCGTCGAACGATGAAATGCGATTCTCAGGGACCTCGAGGGAGCATTGTGGCTCCGACCGGTCAGGTCATCTGAGGGTGTAGGGCGATTCGGGCGTCGACGACGATCAGGCCCTTCTCGTGCACGATGACCGGATTCAAGTCCATCTCCTCGATCTCCCCGTGTTTCGCTACGAGGTTGGAGACCTGGACGAGAAGCCGGGCAAGCGCGGCCACGTCGGCGGGCCTTCCGCCACGAAATCCCCGGAGCAACCTCGCTCCCCGGGTTTCTTCGATCATCTCCGCCGCGTCTTTCTCGAAGAACGGAACGATCCGGAATGAGATGTCGCGGAAGACCTCGACCAACGTGCCGCCCATTCCGAACATCACGGCATGGCCGAACTGAAGATCGCGGGTCACACCGACGATGACCTCGTGCCCCGGTGCGGCCATGGCGCTGACGAGGACTCCCCCCGGACGCGCCCCAAGCCGCTGCGCGATGGCGGCGAGATCACGGAATGATTTGAGGACTCCCGCTTCGTCTTTCACGTTCAGGATGACCCCTCCGACGTCGCTCTTGTGCGTCACGTCCGGCGAGTTCATCTTCACCGCGACGGGATACCCGATCTCGGAGGCGGCAGCGACGGCTTCCTCTTCGCTGCTCGCCTGCCCCGAAGCGACGACGCGGAGCCCCTCGCGCGACAGGAACCCGATCGAGTCGGCCGGGGAGAGGGACTTTGCGGCCGGGGCGCGCGAGGCGGTCGCGGCAGGAGCCTCGGCCGTGAGGGGAAAGACATCGCGGGCGAAGCGAGCGTGGCAGGACAACGCCTTGACGGCGCGCTCCGGCGTGGGGAAGACCGCGATCTTCTTCTCGTGAAGGAGAAGCCTCTCAGCCCGTTCGACGTCGGCGCCGCCGAGATACGCCACGAGCTCGGGCCGGCCCGGCTCCAGGATCTCGGAGGCGCCCGAGATCGGATCTCCGAAGATCGTCATCACGACGTCGTAGTCATCCCGTGAGGCTTCGAGGACGCGGCGGTAGCGCTCCGCGTCCGTGTCGCCCGTCAGATCGAGTGGGTTCCCGACGATGCAATGCGGCGGGAGGATCTCGCGCAGTCGCGACGCCAGGGAAGCGGGGAGGGGAGCGACGCGAAACCCGTTCTCCTCTGCGACGTCCGTCGCGATGATCGCCGATCCTCCCGAGCTCGTGACGATGAGCATGCGAGGTCCGGCGGGAACGGGGACATACGCCAGAGCCTTGGAGAAATCGAACAACTCTTCGAGAGTTGTCGCGCGGTAGATCTTGAACTGCCGGAAGACGGCGTCGTAGATCTCGTCCTTG
Organism: Acidobacteriota bacterium; assembly: GCA_046726795.1. Taxonomy (GTDB): domain Bacteria; phylum Acidobacteriota; class Thermoanaerobaculia; order UBA5066; family Gp7-AA6; genus JAWOLE01. The sequence goes on along the minus strand of JBKPBH010000220.1, from coordinate 2,784 downwards.
CCCGCAAGTGACCGCGTGTGCGACTCGGCTGCCTTTCGTCCCTGCTCGGTCCGTCCGGCCTTGAAGATGACGATGGGCTTCTTGCACTCCTTGACGGCCGCCAGGAATTTCCGGGCGTCCTTGACTCCCTCGATGTACAGGGCGATCACCTTCGTGTTCGGATCAGAGGCGAAGAACCCGATCAGGTCCGCCTCGTCCACGTCGGCCCTGTTTCCCATGCTCACAAACGCCGAGAAGCCGAGCTTCTCTTGGGCGGCCCAGTCGGCGAGCGCCGCGCCGACGGTCCCGCTCTGCGACGCAATCGCCATCGCGCCTTTCTGAGTGATCAGCGGCCAGGACGCGCAGAGGCCGTGGTAGGGGTAGTTCACGCCCTGGCAGTTCGGTCCGACGAGGCGGATGCCGCAACGGGACGCGTTGCGAGCGACCTCCTCTTGGAGACGGGCGCCGTCTGTCCCCGATTCGGCGAACCCTCCTGTGATCACGATGGCCGCCTTAACCTTCCGCTCGCCGAGCTGGAGAATCGCGCCCGGCACCGAGGGCGCCGGAATGATCACGACGGCAAGATCGGTGCCGGACGGGATCTCGGCCAACGATTGGACGGAAGGGATGCCGAGAATCGTTTCCCCCTTTGGATTGACGGGGATGACCTGGCCGTTGAATCCCGCGTCGAGAATGTTCTTGAAGATCTGGAATCCCATTTTCTCCGGCTTCGCGGAGGCGCCGATGACGGCGAGGCGATTGGGGCGAAAAAGCGCCTGGAGGGAGTCACTCATATCGCTCCTCGAAAGTCGTTTCGAAGCCTATCGCGGGAGAGTGCAGGAACGCCACGGCGCGGCCGTTCGGCAACGCGGCCCCTCCGCTTCCCAGACGGCGAAGGGCCTCGACGACGACGACGCCAAAGCCGTGCTCATAGAATAAACCGCCAGCGAGTCAACGGAAAATGAACTGAGGGATGCCATGACCTACGAGTTCCTGAAAACGGGCGTGGAGGACCGCGTCGCCTGGATCGAGTATCAACGTCCACCACTCAATGCAATCGACTGGAAGATGCTCGGCGAGATTCCGACGGCATTGGACACCTTTCTGCACGACTCCGGCGTCCGCGTCATCGTCTTCGCCAGCGCGCTGGAGAAATACTTCTCGACCGGGGCTGATCTCCGCGTCTTACAGGCGATGGGTCGGGAGGACATGCGGAAATGGGTCGAGACCTGTCACTCCCTTGTCCGCCAGATGCGTCGGGCGCAGAAACCGCTGCTCGCCGCTATTGCCGGGACCGCAGTCGGGGGGGGACTGGAAATCGTCCTGCATTGCGACGTCCGTTTTGCTGCGGAGAGCGCACGGCTTGGACAGCCGGAAATCGCCATCGCGTTCATCCCGCCCGTAGGGACCACACAATCCCTGCCCAGGCTCCTTGGACGATCACGCGCCTTGCGGTTCCTCTATGAAGGGACACTCGTGTCGGCCGAGGAAGCCCGCGGGATGGGACTCGTGGACTTCGTGGTGCCTCCCGAACGACTCCGCGAAGAAGTTCAGGCATATGGGGCCGCTCTCGCTCGCAAATCAGCAGAAGCTCTCGCGGCCATCCGCCGTTGCATCACGACCGGGCTCGAGATGCCCTATGAGGATGCACTTGCTGTCGAACTCGAGGCGGCGGTCCACCTGGCCGGGACTCCCGACTTCTCCGAGGGACTTCGCGCCTTTTTCGAGAAACGACGGCCGAAATGGGAGTAGCAAGTCCGGCCGGGCTTAGACGAGAAAGAGCGCGGCCGCGTTGTCGAAGAGGATCTTGCGCTTGACCGCGTCCGAGAGCGGAAGAGAGAGGAACTCCTCGACATTGCCGCGCATTGACTTGGCGCCCTTCGACGGCCAGTCGGTTCCCCACAGAATACGATCCGCGACTTCGGGAATCCGCGGGAAGACTTCGAGAAGCCTTCTCGGCGGGATGCTCGAGATGTCGAGCAGGACGTTTGAATGGCGTCGCAGAAGGAAGAAGGCCGTGTCGTACCAGAGAGGGCGGCCGGCATGGCAGAGGACGAGAGTCGTCTGGGGAAAGTCAACCGCCACGTCGTCGCACGCCATCGGGTCGGCGTAGACGTTGCGAGCGCCGGGGAAGTTGGACGTCCCCGTGTGGATGAAGACCGGCCGCTTCGCCTCGCCCGCCAGGCGGTAGATGTCGGCGAGGGAGGGGCAATCGGTCCTGTAGGCGTTTGCGGCCAGCTCCATGTGGGGCGGGTGCAGCTTGATCGCGCCCAGGCGGTAGACGTCGAGAAGTCTCTTCATGTCCCCGGCGACGTCCCGGGAGTGCCGGGGGTGGATCCCCCCGACCGGGACGAGCCGGTCGCGGTGGCCTTCGACGTAGCGGGCGATCCAGGGATTGACGGCGTCGGTGATCCCGATGACTTCAGGCGCCACGGAGTTGATCAGGGCCGCACGCGCGATCCCCTCGGCGTCCATTGCCTTCAGCAGCTCGTCGGCCGAGCGGACGATCCTCCCGAGCAGGTCGAGGTCCTCGCGCGAGCCCAACATGACGCGGCGGGCTCCCTCCTTCAGTCGGTCATAGGGGCCGACGTGAATGTGAGCGTCGAAGACGAGAAAGTCCGAGGACACGCGCGGCATAATAAGCCTCCGCTTTCGTGCTAACCGTCTTTCTGCCGCCGACCTACCAGGACTCCGCGGAATCCGGCCGCCTCATTCTGCGCGATGGATCCACCGCGTTGATCCGAGTGGCGGCGCCTTCAGACCGCGACGCGCCGCGGGAGTTCTTCCATCGATTCATCTAATCCC
>JBKPBH010000219.1:0-4883 GCA_046726795.1 Acidobacteriota bacterium | reverse complement strand
GTTCTGCACATACCCTGTGAAAGCGCCGACGTACTCGTCCCGGTTTCCCAGGTTGTGGTACCGGAACCCGGCGATGCGCCCGAAGCCTCCCGACGTCGGGAAGAAGGGATAGTCTTCGGCGTGCGTCCGGTCGCGGTACTGGATCGCGTTCGGGTCGAGCGGGGTGAAGAGGAACCGGTCGTGGTGCTTGGAGTACTGCAGGTTCAACACCCCGAACGAGCCGAAGAGCTGGTTGAAGCGCCCCGCGTAGTCGTCCGATCCGATGTCTAGGCGTCCGGAGTACTGGTTGACGTTGGTTCCGGTCGGCGTGAACACCGCGCCCTCCCGGTGCTCGGGATCACGGAAGTACGTCCCGACGAGTGTCGAGCCCTGCGCGATGTTCCAGGTCAGCTTCCCGGACAAAAGGTTGTAGTAAGCCTTCTGCTCGAAGTGCTGGCCCAGGACCGAAGCGGCTTGCTGCGGCACACGGTCGAGGTTCCCTCTGTCGCCGTTGTAGGCGGCGAAGAACCAGAGGTGGTCCTTCACGATGAAACCGCCCAGGTCCGCGCCGTAGTCCGTCTCGCGGACGTTGTCGAAGACCGTGTTGAAGTTGTCGCCCCCCTCGGCGGTATTGGTCTGATGGATCTGATCCGCCCGCAGGCTCTTGGGGCTGTAGTTGACGAAGGCGTCCCCGTGGAACTCGTTGCCGCCCGATTTGGTGATGACGTTGATGATGCCGCCGGTCGCCCTTCCGTACTCGGCCTGGAAGCCGCCGGTCTTGACCTCGACTTCCTGGATGAACTCATTGTTGATGATCTTGCCCTGGACGCCGCGCTCGACCTGGTTGGTGTTGACTCCGTCAATGACGTACATGTTCTCGGCAGAAGTCGAGCCGTAGATCGAAAGCGCGAGGCCGCGCCCCTGGCGGTCGCCGGTGTCCGGCTGGACTCCCGGCTGGAGCTGCACGACCCCCGCGTAGTTGCGTCCGATCGGCAGCTTCTCCATGACCTTGGCGCTGTAGTTGGAGCCGGTTGTCGTAGACGAGACGTCCACCACCGGGGCCACGCCGCTGACGACGATTTCCTCCTTGGCAGTGATCTGCATCTGCACATTGACCGTCGCCGTCCCGCCCAGCGAGATCAGCGCCGTCTTCTCGACGGTCGTGAAGCCCGAGAGTGCTGTCTTGACCTTGTAGGTCCCGGGCGGCACAGACGGAATTCGGAAATTTCCGTTGTTTCCCGTGACAGCGACGCGCGTTCCCTGAAGGGCCGGGCTCGTCGCCTCGACCGTAACTCCGGGGAGGGGTTTGCCGTCCGTGTCAGTCACCGTCCCTTGGATGTCGCCCGTCTGCTGAGCCAGGAGGGCGAGCGGAGCGAGCAAAAACACAAGACACCCGGTCAGGACCCAACTTCGATTTGGGATCTTCATGAACTCCTCCTTCCTTACCAGTCCCACCGCGAAATCAGAGCTCGGGACCTGCGCGGTCCACGAGTTTCCGTGAGCCTATTCCTCTGAAAGGCAAAGAGCAATGGGGGGCTAGCCGGGGCCTCTGCGGTTCCCAACGGCAGTCAAGGGCGGTCGGCGTTCGACACAGGCCTGAGCGGGTCGAGGCCCCGTCGGTTGTTTCGACTCTCGACGTCAGCGGCGAGTCAGGGCCGCGCGGGCGCGCTCGAGCGCCACCAAAGGCTTCTCGTCTCTCTGCAGCACGTTCTTCCCGTACCCGACCTTCGTGACGAACTCGAGATCGAGCTCCTGATAAGGGATTGCCGGCGGCAGATCGCGCTTCAGATAATGCCAGACCTCGACCCAGTTGGAGGCCGCGTCCTGGACCTTCGTGCCGGGCCCGCTGACCTTGTCTATGCGCGCCATCCTGTCCGTGCCCGATCCTCCCGACTTTTCGGCCTGCGTGACCTGGGCGCGGCCGTAGCGGGAGAGCCCCGAGGCGTCGGCGATGTCGTCTCCCGTCCTCACTGGCTTGCGTCCGCTGTAACTCGGCGGACCGAGCAAGAGAAAGACCATCCCGCGGTCCGTCAGGCTGCCCCGGACCTCGTCCTGCGTGAAGCGGGCGTCCGCGAATGCGACGCGCTTGGCAAACTCCCGACGGAACTCGTTCTCCGGGGTCTCGGGCTTCGTATCACGGGATCTCCAGAAGTTCGCGATGTACGCGGAGCGCGAGACCGTGTCGGGAAGAGTCGCGAACTGGCGCCTTTCCTCGGAGGCCAGAAGGAACCGGACGGGCCCGTCCGCCCAGTCCGCACCCGGCGTCTGCGTGTCCTCGACCTCCGGGGTAGGAAAGGCGGCGTAAGCGGCGGAAAGAATGGCCTCCCCGGACCTGTCCTCCCGCCCTGGCTCCACGGACTTGCGCGCGCTCTCGAAGGCGGCGATGACCGACTGCGGGAACCGCGACGGATCGAGCCGCGTGTTCGGAGCGAAGGCCAGGAACTGTTCGAAGACCTGCCGGGCCTCGTCGGCGCGCCCGAGCGCCGCCAGACTCGCTCCGCGATAGAAGAGCAGACCCGGCAGGAGCGCGGCGCGGTCGCGTTCGACGCCGGGCTTCTGGCTCTCCGCGTCCAGCTTCTCGAGGGTCTTCAACGCCTCGGCGTAAGCGCCGAGTTGGAACTGTTCCTTCGACTTGTGAAAGAGGTCGGGCAGCGAAACAGCCGCGAGGAAAACGCCGAGCGACAGAGAGAGGAAACGGGCCGAGAGCGCCATGACCGGATCTCCACGAGGATCCTACCCTGCCTCCGGCCGAAAAAAAAGGGGGGCCGAAGCCCCCCCTTTCCCGAATCGTCGGAGACTCAGAACGAGATCTTGACCGCTCCCCGCAGGAGACGCGCATCCGAGCGCGTCGTGATCTTCCCGTAGTTCGGGTTGGTCTGCTGCTGGTTCGGGTCGAAGATGGTGTTGGGATACCCCGCCGGCTGGGACGTCGACCAGCGGACGTCCTCCAGGATGTCCTGCTGCCGGCCGATGAAGTTGAAGACGTAGAGCTGCGGAGTGACCGTGACCGGCCCGAACTGGACCGGGAAGCCCAGCGTCAGGTTCGCGTCGTACTGCGTCGGGAGGCGCTTGGCGCTGCCGCGCTCGACCAGCATGATCTCCGCGCCGTAACCGGCGTTGAAGTACCCCTGCTTGTTGAGCGGCGCTCCCGACCGAACGAAGGCCTGTAACCCGACGAAGAGCTTGAACGGGGTCGTGTAGGACAGGTCCACCCGGGCGTTGTGCGGCCTGTCGAGGAAGAGCTTGCCGTAATTGTTGTGCAGGAAGAGGAAGTAGTCGAAGTCTGCATTGATGCCCGGGTCCGTCTGTCCCCGCCCCTCGCGGACCTCGCCGTCGTAGTTGCCCCTCAGAGAGGAGAAGACGTAGGAGGCCTGCAGCCAGAGAGTCTGCGAGAAGGACTTGCGGCCCACGATCTCGATGCCCCGGTAGATGCGCTTGGCGTCCGGGATCGCCGGAACCGTCGTGAGAAACTGCTGCGCCTTTCCGTCCAAGCCATTCTGGCCCGGGAAGTTCCCGGTCGCGTACCTTCCGTCCCCTCCGGGGTTCATGATCGCGCAGCTGTTGAAGTTGTTGATGGGACCGTCGTTGTAGTCCAGATCGCAGCGGTCCTCGATCGCTCGGCCGAGCGTCCGGTAGGTGCCCTTGACCCCGACGGAGAGCGTCGGGTCGAGCAGCTTCTCGAAACCGAGCGTGTACTCGTCCTGGTAGATGCCTTTCAAGCCCGCGTCCGCCGGCTCGGTAAAGGCTCCGCCCTGCACGAAGGGCTTCGTGTGTCCGATGACCGTCGGATCCTGCGTCGTGTCGGTCGGAGAGAAGTTGTAGGTCACGACCTGGGTCTGAGCGCCGTAGGCGCGGACGTTCAAGTCGGTCGGGATCGCATAGTAGAAGCGGCCGAAGAAGCCGTAGACCTTCGAGGAGCCATTGCCCTGGGGGTCCCAGATGAAGCCAATCCTCGGCTGCCACTCGTTGGTCGTCGAGATGACGGTCGAGCCGGTGTAGTCCTTGATGTCCTCACGGTCCCAACGCACGCCCAGGTTCAAGGTCAGGTTGGGAAGGATCTTCCAGGAGTCCTGCGCGTACCAGCCCCAGTCGATGGTCTTCGGCGTGACTGTGTTGTCGATCGGGATCGTGCTGTCGGCGCCCGCGGAGAAGAAGTTGTGCGCGTAGTAGGTCTGTCCGAACTCGTTGAACTTCTGGACCTGCTGCCCACCGGTATAGAACGTGAATGCGGTCGTCTTCCCTGTCTGATAATCCCCTCCGAGCTTGGCCTCGTTGCTGCCGAGATAGAAGGTCAAATCTCCGCGGTACATATTCCGCACGGACCGATTGTTCTGCGTCGGCCCGAAGATCTCGCCGAAGCCGCCCGTGACCGTCGGCGTCGTCGGGGGAACACAGGGTACCGCCGGCGTGCCGCCGGAGCACGTGAAGTCATCCGTGCGGATTCCAGCGCCCGCCCCGGAGGGCTGGAGCTGGAACCGGTCCTTGTGCTGCGAGGCCTGGAGTGTGACGAGTCCGACGGATCCGAAGAGCTGGTTCAAACGGAGACCCATATCCAGCCCTCCGACGTCGCGGCGAGACTCCCAGGTGCGGGGATTGAGGCTGCTGATCTGGGTAACGCGCGCCTGGCGCGGGTCCGCGTTGGCGGCGCCGTTGATGACGGTCGGATCGGAAAACGCCGTCGCCACGAGCGTCGTCCCTTGCAACACGTTGAAAGTCAGCTTGCCCGAATAGAGGTTGTCGGTCTCGTCCAGCGGGAACTGCGCTGTGTTCGGGACCGCGCTCGAAGAGACGTAGCGCGACACGGTGTTGGGATTGTTGACCCGGTCGTAGGCCAGGAAGAACCAGATGCGATCCGGCCAGACGAAGCCGCCGAGGTCAGCGCCGAAGTCGGTCCGCTTGTAGTC
>JBKPBH010000218.1:0-8523 GCA_046726795.1 Acidobacteriota bacterium | reverse complement strand
CTCTTCAATTACCTCGACCGTTACGTCGTCGCATCTCTCGTCGAGAGCCTGAAGAACTCGGAGCTCTCCTTGTCCGACACGCAGGCCGGGTCGCTCATGACGGGCTTCGTCATTATCTACATGCTGACCTCCCCGGTCTTCGGGAGGCTCGGCGATCGGCAGGTGCGGCCGCGGCTTCTCGCCGTCGGGGTCGGAATCTGGAGCCTCGCGACGGCGCTCGGAGGGCTCGCGCGCTCATTTGCGGGGCTTTTCGCGGCGCGGGCCGCCGTCGGTATCGGCGAGGCGGCTTACGGCACGATCGCGCCAGCCTTGCTCGCCGACTCCTTTCCGAGAGAGAGGCGCGGCCGCGTCTTCGCTATTTTCTTCGCGGCCATTCCGATCGGGTCCGCGGCGGGCTACGCGCTCGGAGGCCTGATGGACCAGCGGTACGGTTGGCGCTCCGCGTTCTTTGTCGCGGGAGCGCCGGGACTCCTGCTCGCCCTGTTGTGCCTGGGCCTGAAGGACCCTCCGAGGGGAGCGAGGGACGAAGGGGAACAGGGCCCTCCCCGGGGAGCGGGAGTCCGCGCTTCCTATGCGCGCCTCTGGCGAAACAGGGCCTATCGGTTGACCGTTGCGGGATACGCGGCCTACACGTTCGCGCTCGGAGGGCTGGCGTTTTGGGCGCCGGCATTTTTCGAGAGGATCCGCGGAATGTCGAAGGCCGACGCGACCATCCAGTTCGGCGCGATCGTCGTTGTCACGGGTTTCCTGGGAACGTTCGCCGGCGGGTGGGCCGGAGACTTCTTCCTGAAGCGTTCGAAACAGGCCTATCTTCTCGTCTCCGGCTGGGCGACGGTCGCCGCCGCGCCGGCTGCTCTCATCGGCTTCCTGTCGCCGGACCGTGCCGTTTACATGCCGGCGATCGTCGCGACAGAGCTGCTGTTGTTCGCTTCGACGGGCCCGATCAACTCGGCCATCGTCAATGTCGTTGCCCCGACGGAGCGCGCGACGGCCGTCGCCCTCTCGATCCTCATGATCCATCTCTTCGGCGATGTCCCCTCGCCTCCGTTGATCGGAGCATTGTCGGACGCGACGTCTCTCGGAACGGCTTTCCTCACGTTGCCCGCCGTGATCGCTCTTGCCGGCGCGATCTGGCTCTACGCCGCCAGGCGATCTTAGATTCTCGATGAGAAAGATCGTCCGTGCTCTGTCCTCCGGAATCCTTCGCCTCGTGCTACGGGTCTTCTTCCGCCGCATCGAGATCGACGGAGCCTGGCGTATCCCGAAGAGGGGCCCGGTCGTCTTCGTGTCGAATCACCCCAACGGCCTCGTGGACCCGCTCTTTCTCCTCTGCTTTTCGCCACGGCCTGTCTCTTTTCTCGCCAAAGAGCCGCTGTTCCGCATGCCCGTCGTGGGGTTCTTCGTCCGGGCCTTTCAATCTATCCCCGTACACCGCCGGCAGGACCCAGGAAGCGACGTCGCGCGCAACCGCGAAACGTTCGCGCAAGCGCGCGAGCTGCTGGCGCGCGGCGGCGTCCTAGCCCTCTTCCCGGAGGGCGCGTCGCATGACGAGCCGAGACTGCTCGACTTGAAGACCGGAGCGGCTCGCATCGCCCTGGGAGTGGTCGCAGAGGAAGGTCTGCGCATCGTGCCTTCGAGCCTCTACTACACGTGGAAGTCGCGGTTCCGCAGCTCCGCGCTTCTCTCCTTCGGAGAGCCGCTCCAGGTCGCTCCAGTCGCGCTCGACGAGCGGGGCGAGCCGCCTCCGAGAGAGACGCGCGAGCTCACGCGTCGGATCGAAGCCGCGCTCTCGCAACTCACGCTCCAATCGCAAACCCGGGAAGCGCTCGATCTCGTGCGGCGGGCCGAGCGGGTCTTCTCGATCGAAGAGGACGGAGCGCCGGCGCCGCTTTCCGAGCAGCTTGCCTTGCGCCGCCGTTTTGTCGCGGGCGCCGCGCTCCTCTCACAGCGCGATCCGGCCCGTTTCGCGACCCTCCAGGCGCGCATCGCCCGGTTCGAGGCGGAGCGAAAGGAGGCAGGCCTTCCGCTCGAGCACCTGGCGCCGGAGGCCCTGACCACCCGAGCCCTGACGCGCCTGGCTCTGCGCAACCTGGGTTCCCTCGTTCTGCTGCCCCTAGCGGCTCTCGGCGCGCTTCTCCATTACCCCGCCTACCGCTTGGCGGGATTCCTGGCCGATCGGTTCGCCCGAGGCGATGAGGACCAGATGGCGACGCTCAAGGCCGGATCCGCAGCCCTTCTGTTCCCCGCGACTTGGGCCGCCTTCGCCGCCGCGGCCTGGATCCTGCTCGGTCGGCGGGCCGCCGTCGTCGCCTCCGTCCTCGCACCGGTCTCTGGCTATGCCGCCCTGCGCGCCCGCGAATCCCTGGATCTCTTGATCGGACGCGCCCGCGCGCTCCTGTCCACGTTCTCCGGGAGCTACGCGACCCGGCGCCTCCTGGAGGAACGCCGCGCGATCCGCGAGGAGATCCTGCGGATCGCCTCCGAGCTGGGGCTTTCGGCCGCGGCGGTCGCTTTGCGACCAGGCGGCCGAGAGAGTCCAACCCAGGGCTAAACTTGAGACGTTCGAGTTCAGTCGGCGGAGCGGTCGCGCTTGCGCTTGCTGTGGTCGAGGACGCGCTTTCTAACGCGGACAGCCGCGGGCGTCACCTCCACCAGCTCGTCGTCGTTGATCCACTCGATCGCCTGCTCGATGTTGAGCTCCCGGGCGGGAGTCAGGCGCACGGCGATATCGGAGGTCGAGGCGCGCATGTTGGTCAGATGCTTCTTCTCGCAGGGCTGCACGACCATGTCGGAGTCCTTGACCTGTTCTCCGACGATCTGCCCTCCGTAGACCTTCTCGACCGGCTTGACGAAGAAGACGCCTCGTTCCGCCAGCCGGTCGAGGGCGTACGCCGTGACCTCCCCGGGCTCCTTGGCGATCATGGCGCCTTTGGAGCGGTTGGGAAGGGGCCCGCGGTGAGGCCCGTATTGATCGAAGAGATGATTGATCAGGCCGGTGCCCTTGGTCAGCGTGAGGAACTCGAGCCGGAAGCCGAGCAAACCCCGCGAGGGGATCGTGAACTCCAGGCGCGAGCGGTCGCCGTGCCTGCCCAGGTGCTTCAGCTCTCCCCTTCGCTCGCCGACCGCTGCGATGACGGGTCCGGTGAACTCCTCGGCGCAGTCGATCACGAGCTCTTCATAGGGCTCGAGAAGCTCTCCGTCGGCGCCGCGGTGGAGAATCACCTGGGGGCGACCGAGCGCGAATTCAAATCCCTCGCGTCGCATCGTTTCCGCGAGGATCGCCAGGGACAGCTCCCCGCGCCCGAGCACCAGAAAAGAATCGGGGGAAGGCGTTCTCTCCATGCGGAGACCGACGTTCTTCTCGAGCTCCTTCTCGAGCCTCTCCGAGAGATGCCGGCTCGTCACGTACTTGCCCGATAGCCCCGACATCGGAGAGTCGTTGACGCGGAACTCCATCGAGAGCGTGGGCTCGTCGATCCGGATGCCCGGCAGCGGCGCCGGATCGGAAAGGTCCAGGATCGTGTCGCCGATCTCGATGTCGGGGAAGCCCGAGATCATGCAGATGTCGCCGGCCGAAGCGTCGGTGACCTCGACCCGCTCGATCCCCTCGAAGAGATAGATCTTCCCCGCCCGGCCCTTCTGGACGATCGTGCCGTCGGGACGGACCGCGGCGAGCTCCGTCGTCCGCGAGAGAACGCCCGAGTGGATCCGGCCGATCGCCAGCCGCCCCAGGTAATCGGAGTAATCGATGTTTGCCACGATCATCTTGAAGGGAGATTGCCCGACGGCCGGAGCCGGAATGTGCTCCAGGATGGTGTCGAGGAGAGGCTTCAGATCGCCGGAGGTCGCACGGGGATCCCGCGAGGCGAAGCCGAGGCGCCCCGAGCCGTAGAGGATCGGAAAGTCCAGGTGCTCCTCATGAGTCGCGAGCGAGAGAAAGAGGTCCAGGATCTCTCCCTCGACCTCCAGGGTCCTCGCGTCGGCCCGGTCGATCTTGTTGATGAGAACGATGGGGCGCTTGCCCCCTTCCAGTGCCTTCTTCAGGACGAAGCGGGTCTGCGGGAGGGGCCCCTCGGAGGCGTCTACGAGGAGGAGCACTCCTTCGACCATGGTGAGGATCCGCTCGACCTCGGAGCCGAAGTCCCGGTGACCCGGGGTGTCCACGATATTGACGACCACGCCGCGGTAGCGCACCGCGGTGTTCTTGGCGAGGATCGTGATGCCGCGTTCGCGCTCGAGCTCGCCCGAGTCCATGACGAGATCCTCGACGTGCTGACCGGCCCGGAAGGTGCCGCACTGCTTCAGGAGCGCGTCCACGAGCGTCGTCTTGCCGTGGTCCACGTGCGCGACGATGGCGAGCGCGCGGCGGTCCGCCCGCGTCTGTGCGGCGGCAGGCGTGCCGGAAGAGGAGGCGACCGTCATGGTTTCGCTCATATTACGGGATCGTTGAGGTTCGGGCTTGCTGGCAACGAGCCAGACACGGGCATAATTCCCAATTCCCTCTCCCGCCGGGAGAGGGGCAGGGAGAGGGGATGACCGGCACCGACCAGACTATTTCCTCCGCGCTCGCGAGGCACTTCGGACACGTGGCCTTCCGGCCGGGTCAGGAGGACCTCGTGCTCGCGGTGCTCGCCGGCCGGGACGTTCTGGCCGTGATGCCGACCGGATCCGGAAAGTCGCTCGGGTATCAGCTGCCCGCGCTCCTCCTGCCCGGGTTGACTCTCGTCGTTTCGCCGCTGATCGCCCTGATGAAGGACCAGGTGGACGAGCTGAACCGCAAGGGCATCCGGGCGGCCGCGCTGCACTCGCTCGCTTCGCCCGCAGAGCGTCGCGCGGCGATCGCGGACGCACGTTCGGGCGCGATCTCCCTTCTCTATGTCGCGCCGGAGCGCTTCGCTTCCTCCTCCTTCCTGGGGGAGCTCGCCGGTTTTCGCCTCTCCCGCTTCGCCGTGGACGAAGCGCATTGCGTGTCGGAGTGGGGCCACGACTTCCGACCCGACTACCGGCTCCTGTCGCAGGCCGCCGCGCAGTGCCGCCGCGCCGACGGCGCTCCGGGCCGCCCTCCGATCATTGCCTTCACCGCCACGGCGACCCCGGAGGTGCGCGAGGACATCGCGGCGCTGCTGGCGCTCGAGAGTCCCCGGGTCTTCGTCGCCGGGTTCGACCGTCCCAACATCTTCTTCGACGTGCGGCGCGTGTCCGGGGAGCTCGAGAAGCGGTCTCTCCTGCCGGAGCTCGTCGGAGGGCGCCGGGCCCTCGTCTATGCGGCCACTCGCAAGAGCGCCGAGCGCGCCGCGCAAGCGCTGCGCCTGGCGGGGACGGAGGCCCAGGCCTATCACGCGGGCCTCGAGGACGCCGACCGGTCTCGGGTCCAGAACGGCTTCGCGAGCGGGCGGGTCCGCGTGGTCTGCGCGACCAACGCCTTCGGCATGGGGATCGACCGTCCGGACGTCGAGGCGGTGGTGCACTTCGAGATCCCCGGGTCGCTCGAGGCGTACTACCAGGAGATCGGGCGGAGCGGCCGGGACGGCCGGCCGGCGCAAGCCATCCTGCTCTGGAACTACGCCGACGTGCGCACGCGCGAGTTCTTCATCGAGAAGGAGGACGACGAAGAGGACCCCCGGAAGAAGCGCGTCCCCCTCGACCCGGCGCAGCGTGAAAGGAAGCGCGCGCTCGACCGCAAGAAGCTCGCGCGCATGATCGCCTACGCGGACTCGACCGCTTGCCTGCGCGCGACGCTGCTCGATTACTTCGGGGATCCCGCGGCGCGAGGCGGATGCGGAGGCTGCGGCAACTGCGCGCGGCGCCGGCGGCTCGACGCCGACGAGCTTCTCTTCCTGAGGAAGATTCTCTCCGGCGTCGCGCGGTCCGGCCAGCGGTTCGGAGCGCGCAAGGTCGCCGCGATGCTCGTCGGCGACCTCGAAGGCCTTCCCGAGGCGCTCCGGAGCCTCTCGACGACGGGTCTCCTGTCGCGGGAGGAACCGAGGAAGATCGGCCGCTGGATCGACGCGGCGGCCGGCGCGGGACTGCTCCGGGTGTCGGACGATGTCTACCGCACGCTGTCCCTGACCCGGCGCGGGCGCGAGGTCATGGCCGGACGCTCGGGAGAGGTTGATCTCACGCTCCCCGAGCCCGCGCGGCCGCGCGTCGGACGCGCAAAGAAAACGAGGGTCTCGCCGGCCGGACCCGTCGAAACCGGATCTCGGGGCGGAGAAACCGACCACGCGTTGCTCGCGTCGCTCAAGCTCTGGCGGCGCCGCGAGGCCTCCGAGCGCGCGATCCCGGCCTATGTCGTCCTCCATGACCGCACGCTGGCCTCGATCGCCGCGCTCCGTCCGGCTTCGCTCGAGGCCCTGGCGGAAGTCCCGGGGATCGGGCCCGCGAAGCTCGCCGCGTACGGCAAGGCGCTGCTCGCTCTCGTCGCGGGTTAGAGTTCGTCCTGTCATTCTGAGCGAAGCGAAGGCTCTGCTTTCGCCGCCCCGAAGCAGCTCTGATGGGGAGGTCCTGATGCCCGTTCGAGGCCTCGTTCTCTTTCTCACAATCCTGGGCCTGGCCGCGGCGCCTCTGCCGGCCGGTTCTCCGACGGCCGCGTTCACGATCGGCGCGGTGTTGAGCGCGCCCTTCCCCTCCGATCTGACCGTCGCGCGCTCTGGAAGCGCAGTCGCCTGGGTCTTCAACGACCGCGGTGTCCGCAACCTCTGGGTGGCGCAGCCCCCGGACTACAGGGGAAGGAAGCTCACGGGCTACTCCGAGGACGACGGGCAGGAGATCTCCGCTCTTTCGTTCACGCCCGACGCGAAGGCCCTCGTCTACGTGCGCGGGGGCAGCGCCAACCGCCGGGGCGAGATTCCCAATCCCCTCTCCCGCGCGGAGGGCTCCGAGCAGGCGATCTTCGTCGCGCCGCTCGCGGAAGGCAGTCCGCGGCGGCTGGCCGTGGGCCGGGGGGCCGCAGCGTCGCCTAGAGGGGATCGCGTCGCGTTCGTCGCCCGGGCGGGGGACAAGGACCAGGTCTTCACGGTTCCCCTCGATGGCGCAAGCGAGAAACCCGTCGAGCTCTTCAAGGCGCGTGGCGATGAGGGAGCTCTCTCCTGGTCTCCGGACGGTTCCCGGCTCGCGTTCGTGAGCCGTCGCGGCGATCACAGCTTCGTCGGTGTTTACGATCTCGACGCGAAGGCGCTCTCGTACGTGGACCCGAGCGTGGACCGCGACTCGAATCCCGTCTGGTCTCCCGACGGGAAGCGCCTGGCCTTCCTTCGAGTTCCGGCCAGCCGCGAGATTCAGTCTTTTCGCCCCCACCGCGAGGCGGATCCCTGGTCTCTGCGTGTCGCCGAGGCCGCGTCCGGCAAGACGCGCGAAGTGTTCCGCGCGGAAAAGGGGAAAGGCAGCGTCTTTCGCAACGTCGTCGCAGAGAGCCAGATCTTCTGGACCGGCGGCGACCGGATCGTTTTCCCGTGGGAGAGGGACGGCTGGACGCACCTCTACTCGGTCGCGGTCGCGGGCGGTCCTCCGCTCTTGCTGACGCCGGGCAGCTTCGAGGTGGAATACGTCTCGCTCTCGGCCGATCGAAAAAGGATCCTCTTCAACTCGAATCAGGGCGATGTCGATCGGCGTCACCTCTGGAGCGTCTCGCCGGCCGACGGGAACCCGGTCGCGCTGACGAGCGGAATGGGGATCGAATGGTCGCCGGTCGCGACGAGCGACGGCAAGGCGATCGCGTACCTGCGGTCCGACGCGAGGCGCCCTCCGCAGCCTGTCATCCAGGCGGGCAGCGCGCCGGCGCGGGAGCTCGCTCCCGGCGCCGTGCCCGCCGATTTCCCCGAGAAGGCGCTCGCCGTTCCCGAGCCGGTTCTCTTTCCCTCGGCGGACGGGAGGAAGATCCACGCGCAGCTCTTCCTGCCGGCGGGCGCCAGATCCGGCGAGCGCCGACCCGCCGCGATCTTCTTTCATGGGGGCTCGCGCCGGCAGATGCTGCTCGGCTGGCACTACAACTACTACTACCGCAACTCCTACGCGTTCAATCAGTACCTGGCGGGCAGCGGCTACGTCGTGCTCTCGGTCAACTACCGGAGCGGCATCGGCTACGGGATGGAGTTTCGCGAAGCGCTCGACTACGGCGCGGTCGGCGCCTCGGAGTTCAACGACGTGCTCGGAGCGGGCCTGTACCTGAAGAGCCGGCCCGATGTGGATCCGGACCGCATCGCCCTGTGGGGCGGTTCCTACGGGGGTTACCTGACCGCTCTCGGCCTGGCGCGGGCCTCGGATCTCTTCGCGGCGGGCGTGGACTTCCACGGCGTGCACGATTGGAACGACGTCATCACGAACTTCGAGCCAACCTACGATCCGGCCCGGCGCCAGGAAGCGGCGCGCCTGGCCTTCGAGTCCTCTCCGATGGCCTCGGTCAAGTCGTGGCGCTCGCCGGTTCTCCTGATCCACGGAGACGACGACCGCAATGTCCCCTTCGCTCAGAGCGTGGATCTGGCGCAGGCGCTGCGCCGGAAAGGAGTCGACTTCGAAGAGCTCATC
>JBKPBH010000217.1:0-10125 GCA_046726795.1 Acidobacteriota bacterium | reverse complement strand
GGTGAATTGATGCGCGCTTTCTGCACATCCAAGAGCTGGCGGAGACTTGGAGAAGTGCGAGGAGCGCCGTGGTATACGCAGGATGGAGTTCAAAACGAGTTCAAACGGCCTCCAAAGGACGCTCTTAGACGCTTCGGGACGCTCGCGGACGACGTGTGACCTGTTGATCCCGGAGTGTCCCGGAACGTCCCGTAACGCCGCATCACATTGCCAAGGTGGATGTCGCGGGTTCGACCCCCCGTTTCCCGCTCCCGCGGCGCGCGGCTCCTCCCCACTGGACTCCCCACCGTTTGTCAAGCTGATTGGAGTCATGCGGCGATGGGGTCGGGGAGGTGAGCCCGAGTTGAGTCGTAGAGGGTTTGGTCACGGAGCATGGCAACGAGCAGGGCGAGAAGTCGGTCGGCGACGCCGGGCAGGGCGCGGCCGTGGCTGTGCCCGAGCCGTCGCAGGGTCTGGTAGTGATGTTTGGCCTTGGGATCGCACTGGGAGCTGGTGCGGGCCCAGTGGTAGAGCGCAATGCTGAGACGGTGGTTACAGCCGTAGCGCCTGCGGAGAGCCAAGCGTTTGCCGCTCTGACGAGTTACTGGCGCGACACCGCCGAGCGTGCGTAGAGCGTGGTAATTTCGTTGAGCAAGAAGCTGTGAAGCTTCGGCGAGCATCGTGGCGGCGACGACTCTTCCGACCCCTGGCAGAGACAGAAGGATTTCGACGTCGCGATGCTCGCGCCTTTCTTCTTCCTCAGCGATTTTTTCGTCCAGTGCGCTCTGAACGGCTTTGGAGCAGAGTTTGAGCTGAGCTATCAGCAGCTCCATCCGTGGCACCAGCAGAGCGATGTGAGCGGATGTGGCTTCCGTGACGCCGGGGGCGACGGCGAGAGGGGCCGTCCTGAGCTCGCTACGGACCTGATCGGCCGTCCATTTACGGATGCGGTCCTGATGGAGCACCCGCTCGATGCTGCTTCGGCGCAGCCTCTGAGCTTTCGCCGGCGTCGGGGCCAGCTTGAGCAGAGCCAGCAGCCAGGGCTGGTCAGCGGCCGGGCACAGGCGCAGCAGCTGCGGATAAAACCGCAACAAGAGATCGCGCAGCTGATTGGCCAGCCGGGTGATCTCCGTATTGAGATTCTCCTCGATGCGGGTCATCTCCCGGATCTTTATGGTCCAGGCATCGTCCAAATGGATGCGGCGGAAGGCGGCAAGATCCGTCCTGAGCGAATCGGCCAGCACGAAGGCGTCCCGCCGATCATCCTTTGCTCCGGCCACCGTGTGGCGATCGCGGAAGCGGTCGAGTTGTTTTGGATTGATCGCGAAGACATGAAGGCCCCGCTCGACCAGGGCTTCGACCACGGCCCCGCGAGGCACCTCAATGGCGACAGCGATCGAGGCCGGATCACCGCCGGCCAACCCGATCAGTCGATCGATCATCGCCGCGATGGCCTGGGCCCGGTGCTCGACGCGGCGTTGCTCCAACAGCCGTCCCTGGCTGTCCAAAACGCACACCTGATGAGCCTCGGTGGCCCAGTCGATCCCGACCATCAACCTGTAACCCGATCCCATCCCCCCTCCTTTCTCGGCCCACCGTGGTCTCCATCGGTCCCTGTACTGGCGCTCCTGGCGCAACTCCCCACTGGACGTCCAACCACGGCCTACTCCGCCGAGGCGCAAGTCCAGAGGAGGCGCTCGAAACGCTGGGAGACTTTGGCGCTCCCGGTGGAGTGGCCGACAAAAAGGTACAGGGAGACTTCGCGCGCCGCGAGCTCCGGCGAGACGGCCGCTGAGGAATAAGAGACGAGCGACTCGGGGTGGCGACTCCCTCACCCGGCGGGCCCCGCCTCGAGTCAGTCGCCACGGATAGACGGCATAGAATCCTCGGCGCGATCTTCGGATGACACTTTCTGCCGGGACCCGTCTGGGGCCCTACGAGGTCCTCTCGCTGCTCGGCGTGGGCGGGATGGGTGAGGTGTACCGGGCGCGGGACACGCGGCTCGAGCGGGCTGTCGCAATCAAGGTCCTGCCGCGGCACCTGTCTGCCGCGGCGGACCTGCGGGAGCGCTTCGAGAGAGAAGCGAAGACGATCTCCCGGATCTCACACCCGCACATCTGCGCTCTCTACGACGTCAACCGCGAGGGCGAGACCGAGTACCTCGTGATGGAGCTTCTCGAGGGAGAGACGCTGTCTGCTCGCCTCGAGAAGGGAGCCCTGCCTCTGGAACAGGCGCTGCGGTATGCGATCGAGATTGCGGATGCGCTGGACTTCGCGCACCGGCAGGGCATCGTGCACCGAGACCTCAAGCCGGCAAACGTCATGCTGACCAAGTTCGGGGTGAAACTACTCGACTTTGGGCTGGCGAAGGCGCTCCGGCCGGCCGGACCGGTCGACAGCGTCACGAAAGCCCCAACAGCAGTCAACGTGACGCGAGAAGGCACTCTTCTCGGGACGTGGCCTTACATGGCGCCGGAACAGCTCGAAGGCAGAGAGGTGGATGCCAGAACGGACATCTTCGCCTTCGGCGCGGTTCTCTACGAGATGACGACAGGCCGGACAGCGTTTTCGGGGACCACCCAGGCATCGCTGGTCGGCGCGATCCTCCACACGGAGCCGCCTCCGATCTCGATGGTCCAGCCGATGGCGCCGCCGGCACTGGACCGCGTGGTGAAGACCTGTCTTTCCAAAGACGCGAACGACCGCTTCCAGACGTCGCACGATCTCCGGCTTCAGCTCCAATGGATCGCGGAAGGCGGCTCGGAGGCGGGCGTGCCCGCCTCCGTCGTCGCGCGCCGGCGCAGCCGCGAGCGCCTGGCCTGGGCGGCAGCGGCCGCGGCCACGCTGGCGGCGCTCGCCGTGGCCCTCCTGGTTCCGGCGCGCCCGCGCGAGGCGCTCCGCATGGTGCAGTCCTCGATCCTTCCTCCCGAGAAGTCCTCTTTCGTTTTCGACCTAGGGCCGATGGCGCTTTCGCCCGACGGGCGCCGCCTCGCGTTCCTTGCCCCGACGGCCGAGGGAAAGAACCTGCTGTGGGTGCGGCCGCTCAACGGGGTTGCCGCTCAGCCGCTCGCCGGCACGGAGGGTGCGGGCTATCCCTTCTGGTCTCCCGACAGCCGCTTTCTCGGATTCTTCGCCGGTGGCAAGTTGAAGAAGATCGTTGCTTCGGGTGGGCCTCCGCAAGTCCTTTGCGACGCCCAGAGTGGCCGCGGCGGAACCTGGAATCGCGATGGCGTGATTCTCTTTTCTCCTTCGTTGCGCGACGCCCTCCAGCGGGTCTCCTCCGCGGGAGGATCCCCGGCACCGGCGACCGAGTTCGATGCGTCCAAGCAGGAGTACAGCCACCGTTTCCCCTTCTTTCTGCCGGACGGCCGGCATTTCCTCTATCTGGCTCAGGTCATGCGAGTTGGTCAGATCGCAGGAGAGGAAGTCTGCATCGGCTCGCTCGAGTCCAAGGAACGCCGCTCTCTGTTCCGCGCCAACTCCAACCCCGTTTTCGCTCCCGCCGCTCCCGGAGCGGCCAGCGGGTACATTCTCTTTTCACGCGAGAGAACTCTTCTCGCTCAGCCGTTCGACGCGAGACGCTTGCGGCTTTCGGGCGAGGCCTTTCCGGTGGGCGAGCAGGTGCAGTACTTCGCGAACTTCGGGTTTGGTGTGTTCACGGCGTCGGACAACGGAATCCTCGCCTACCAGGCAAGTGGCGCCGGAAGCATGACTCAGGTGGTCTGGCTGGATCGCTCAGGCAAGCAGCTTGACGTCTTGGGCCCGCCCGCCGAATACCTGCGGCCGCGGCTCTCCCGCGATGGCCGCCGCGTGGCCATCGACGTTGGAGACCCCCAGACCGGTCGCTTCGACATCTGGATCTACGATCTTGCCCGGCGCGTCCCGACCCGTTTCACGTTCGAGGCCGACAGCGTCTTTCCAATCTGGTGGCCGGACGACAGCCGGATCGTGTTTCAGTCGAACCGGAAGGGGCGAAGCGCTCTGTATCAGAAGGTCTCGTCCGGAACGGGAAACGAAGAATTCTTGATCCAGGAGGGCGGTCTGAAGGTTCCCACCGATTTGTCTTCCGACGGCCGGTTCCTCGCCTACCACGTAATCGACAACAAGACGAAGACATGGGATCTCGGGCTCTACTCAGTGGCCGAGAAGAAGACTTCCGTCTTCCTCTCCACGCCGGCGGCCGAAGTCAACGGCCGCTTCTCGCCCGACGGGAGATGGATCGCTTATCAGTCGGACGAGTCGGGCACGGTGGAAGTCTACGTTCGGCCCTTCCCGGGCAACGGCGGGAAGTGGCAGATCTCCACGGCCGGAGGTGGGCAGCCTGTCTGGAATCGCAACGGGAAGGAGATCTTCTACGTGTCTGCCGACAACAAGCTGATGGCGGTGGACGTCAAGGCGGATTCGGGTTTCGAGGCGGGCCCGCCGAGGGCGCTTTTCGACGTGCATCTCAAGTCCGTCAACGGCTGGAAATACGACGTCTCCCCCGACGGGCAACGGTTCCTGGCCAACGTGGTCATCGGCGAGGTCAAGACCAACCCGATCACGCTCGTGCTGAACTGGGCGGCGGAGACCAAGAAGTGACGGTTGCCACCGCGATTTCATGACGCGTCGCGCTGATGAAGAAGCTCAAACTCGGCGGGTAAGACCTCAATCTTCCAGGCGCATTGCCGGAAGCATGGGCCGCCCGGCGAGGGCGATGCGGAAGCCGTACACGGCGAGCGCCGCGAGAACGAGCAGGAGGAAGAGGGACGTCCCCGCGTACCAGGCCGAGGAGTCGGTCGTGAGAGGGAACTCCAGAAAGTGCGAGAAATAAACCGCGAAGACGAAGACGAGAAGCCCGAAGCGGAGAAAGACGAGGATCAGAGCAGCGGCTTGGACGAGGCCGAAAGCAAAGGCGATCGGCCCGCCGATCCCGCCGCCTTCGAACGGCACCGCCAGGATGAGAGCGAAGGCAACGGCGGCCAGCCATTCTTTTCGAAGGACGGCCCGCAGTAGGAAGAAGAGCAGCGCGAACCCCAGAGCAATCAGTGTCGTGACCGCCGGCGCGGCGGCGAGGTGGCCGGCGACGTAGCGCGGCCCGCGCAGCGTGAGATCCCACGAGAAGGGAGGGATCGGCGGCGGCGTCTCGACGACCCGGCGCGTGAGCTGCGCGACCTCGCTCGAGATGGCGTAGAAAACGCCGAGCAGGGCGCCGGCGAGCAGGACGCGCCCCACCAGAGGATCGGTGAAGCGTCCCGAGAGCAGGCGCGTCCAGCCGACCAAGGAGTCCGGCCAGCGGCGCCGGATGAGAGGCTCCAGGGCTATGTAGACCAACCAACTGAGACCCGCGACGAATAAGGACGTGCCCAACCCCTGGATGAAGAGCGGATACTCCGAAACGTTCCCCACGTGACGCGTTTCGAGCGCCCAGTCGAGCATGAAACACACAAAGATGAAGACCGCGATACGGATCGCTCCCCGGCGGTCGCCGCGGCCCAGGCGAAGATTCTGGCGGGCCAGCAGCGAGCCGCCGATGAGCAGCACCGTGAAGAGGGTCGCAAGGAAGAGATCGGAGACATTGGGGTCGAACCCGGTTGTCGAGTCACTCAGCGGCGCGCGAGGCGGATTGCTCCACGGTCCCGCGAGCTCGAAGTACACGAGGCGGCCGCGGTTCGCGGCGGCTTCAACGCGCAAAGGGCGATCGGCGCGCTCGGGCTTGCCCTCGGCCCAGGCCGTCCGCGAGTCGGCGTAGAAGGGAGGGAGGAACCTGGGCTCCGCGGGCGCAAAGGCTGTCCGATCCAGGCCGGCCTCGGCAAAGAGAGCCTCCGAGTCCAGTGGCCGATCGGCGGCCGTCGGGGCCGTCGTCGGCGAGGGCACCGCCTCGAAGCGGATCAGGCGGCCGGTCGGATCGAGCTCGACGCCGACCATTCCCGCCACCAACGGCGGCGGATCGGTCTCCGTCACATCTCCGACGCCAGCGTGGTCTCCGCGAAACCGCTCCGAGATGAGCGGGGCGGGACTCTGCCGGTACCAGAAGTAAATCGCCGCGGGACGCCCGTCTTCCATGTCCTTCCAACGGTTCTTCGACTTGTCGTGCTCCTCGGCCCAGCGCCGGTACTCCGCGTTCCCGGAGAACCCCCAGGCGGCGTCGAGCGGCTTTTCGGCGTAACCGAACCTTCGCAAGATCTCCTTCGACCGTTCGGCGAGCGCTTCGGGTGGCTTCTCCAGGGGCACGTGCCCATGGCGGTAGGCGCGCGGCGAGAGCCAGGCGGCGAGCGCCAGTCCCGCGAGGATCAGGGCCAGACAAGCCAGGGCCGCGGCGGGCTTCATCCCCTCGTCGCTGCCGGCCGCCGCGACCATCTCGGGCGAAGGCGTCTCGCCGGCGGCGATCGCCGCGGCGAGCGGATCGCCTCCGGGCAGGGCAGCGGCCACGGCGGCGACCGAGCGAGGCCTCGCCTTCGGGTCCTTCTCGAGGCAGCGAAGGATGACGCGCTCGACGACGGGGTCCAGACCCGGCGTGACGGTGGAGGGAGCCGTCGGCGGCTCCTCGGTGTGCTTGCGTTTCCAGTCGGCGAGATTGACGGCCTCGAAGGCCTTGCGTCCAGTGAAAACCTCGTAGAGCACCAGGCCCAGCGCGTAGATGTCGCTCTGGATGGAAGCGCCCCGGCCCGCGAGCTGCTCGGGCGCCATGTAGGCCGGCGTGCCCGAGACCTCCGCGCCGCCCTTGTCGTCCTCGACGCCGACCGCGAGACCGAAGTCGGTAATCTTCGCCCGGCCGCGGCCGTCGATCATGACATTGGAGGGCTTCAGGTCCCGGTGCAAGACGCCCTTGTCGTGCGCCGAGGCGAGCCCCGCGCAGAGCTCGCGCGCGATATCGACCGCCTTGTCCGGCGGAAGCCGGCCGATCCTCCTCAGCAGCGAGGCCAAATCCTCGCCGTCCACGTACTCCATGGAGAGGAAATGACGACCCTCGATTTCGCCGACGTCGTAGACGCGGCAGACGTTCGGATGAGAGACCCCTCGAGAATGGCGGACCTCGGCGTAGAAACGCTCGATCCAGACGGGCTCCGACGCGAGCCTCTGCGGAAGAAACTTCAAGGCGACCGGTTGCCCGAGCTTCAGATCGTCGGCGCGGTAGACCTCTCCCATCCCGCCGTGGCCGACGAGACCGATGATGCGGTAACGCTCGGCGAGGATCGTCCCGGGAGCGAAGCCTCCCCCGTCGAGCGAGGGCGAGGAGGCGAATCGGCCGACCGGGCTACCCGACGCGCCCCGCCGCAACGCCGCCTCCTCGACCGAAGGCGTCGCCAGATCCGTGGCCAGCTGCGACAAGGACCCGGCAGGCACGCCACATGCCGAACAGAAGCGGCTCGCTTCCGGCAAGTCGGCCGAGCACGAAGAGCAGCGCATTGTTCAGCCCCGTAAACCCGGGCGAATGCTACTTCACGTGCGCGGGGCTCCGTTCGAGAGGATCCCGCCGCGCAAGACTGCCGTCTCGAACACGTGCTGTTGTCGGCCAGCGCCCGATTAGGCGCGTACGAGATCCAGCGCCTGACCTCTCTTCGAGGAGCCTGGAGGCCCTCTCGACCCACGCTGTCGGTAACTCTCGACGGCGAGGTAGTGGAGCTGTCGAGACATCATGGCTTGCCATCGCCGAGTGGAAGCGAAGATGAGGATGGCGGCCGCTTCACCCCTTCGGAATAGAAAATGGAGTCAACTGACCGAATGAGCCGAGGACCGCGACGGGAGCCTTAGCGATATCCGGGGAGCGTGGTATACCCGCGAATTCAAAAGGAGTTCAAACGGAGTCTAAAGGATGCTCGCGGATGCTTCGGGACGCTCGGTGACGGAACCTGGGCGGTCGATCCGCAGGCGTCGCGGAACGTCCCGAAGCGCGGCCACACCTTGCCAAGGTGGATGACGCGGGTTCGACCCCCGTTTCCCGCTCCAACAACCCCCTTGGACTCAGCCGCATGGAAGAGTCCTGCCATTCAGCTAATCCCGCCCGAGGTCGACTGTTCTTGTTTGTTCTTGGTCCCGCGCATTCAAGGGCCGAAATCGCGTTCCTGAGGTGCGCCCAGGGCATGGCTACCAGGGGCTGATGCATCGCACTGAATGAATGAAATGTAAGTGGGGGGAAGATATTGTTTCTGTGCTTCGCCGCATGAAAAAATCGTGTTTTCCTTTCTACGGCATTGCCAGGAATTATTATGTCCACCTCGTATTCAGGTAATTACCCGATCGAACGCCGCCCCGGTGAGATTGAGCGGCTGCTCATTCAAGGTGCAGCGATGGCCCCCGACACGGAGGTGATGCTGAACCGCATCGGCGTGAAAGAGGGCTGGTCGTGTCTCGACGTGGGGTGTGGCCCCCGAGGCATCACCGATCTACTGAGCAAGCGAGTGGGCGCTAGGGGGCGCGTGGTCGGTCTCGACATGGATGCGCAGTTCCTGGAGGTCGCACGCGCCGGCGCACAAATAAATGTCGCGTTCCAGCAGGGTGACGCCTATGGATCGGATTTGCCCGACGGGACTTTTGACCTTGTCCATATGCGATTCGTTGCAAGCACCGCTGGTGACCCCGGACGCCTACTGAAGGAGGCCATCCGCTTGGTGCGTCCGGGGGGCATCGTTGCCCTGCAGGAACCGGATGGATCGAGTCTCAATTGTTACCCGCCGCATCCCGCCTGGGAGCGATTGAAGGCAGCGCTTCTCGGTGCATTCAGCGGCGTTGGCGCCGATCTGCAATTAGCGAAGCGGCTCTACGCTATCGTTCGCCAAACGGGCCTCGAGGACGTGCAGTACCGTCCGTTCTTGATCGGCGTTCGCTCGGGGGATTCGATGGTCGACTATCTTCCGTCAACCGTTGAATCCTTACGCGGCACGGTGATCAAACTTGGGCTCTTGAGCGAAAGCGAATTCTCAGACGTTCTCGCAGAATGCCGCAACCATTTACGCAAGCCCGATACATCATTCACCATGTACACGGTTGCGCAGGTATGGGGGCGAAAGGGCCCGCTTCGCCGACCTGCCGCGGCGAATGAGACTCCCACCATGACCGCGGCCTGGGAGCGGAGCTGATGTTAGCGACTGGCTCCCGTCTCGGCCCTTACGGGATCCGGTCGCCGGGTCGCCCGGGCGGGATGTGACGACGAGGATTGCAGCCGCCTCACCGCTTCGAACTCGCCTTCGCTCGGGAGACTCCTCGCGCCGCGAAAAGGAATGGCGAGCGCGTCTGAACAGGGAGCCTTCGCCTTCACGTTTCTCGCGATGCGAAGGCACGGGGGCACAGGAGGCGCGTCGTTCTCTTCTAGAATCTCTTCAGCAGGCATCCGATGACATTACCGGCCGGAACCCGACATGAGATCCCCGCGAAGGCGGTGACCGCGCTGCCGGGAGGGGCCGTTTGATCGGCCGCACGCTCGCTCACTATCGAGTCGTCTCGGCCATCGGCGCCGGCGGGATGGGCGACGTCTACCGCGCGACCGACACGAAGCTCGGCCGCGACGTCGCCATCAAGGTGCTGCCGGCCGAGATGGCCGTCGATCCGGGGCGGCTCGAGCGCTTCCAACGCGAGGCCCGGGCGCTTGCCGCGCTCGACCACCCCGGCATCGTCAGCGTGTTCTCGGTCGAGGAGGCGAACGGCGTCCACTTCCTGACCATGCAGCTCGTCGAGGGCGAGAGCCTCGACACGATCGTCGCGTCGGGCGGACTTCCCCTTCCGCGGTTCTTCGAGATCGCCGTGCCGCTCGCCGAGGCGCTGTCGGCCGCTCACGAGCGCGGCATCGTTCACCGGGACTTGAAGCCCGGCAACGTGATGGTCACTCGGGAGGGTCGCGTCAAGGTGCTGGACTTCGGCCTGGCCAAACTCCAGGCCCCCGACTCGAACCCCAACTTGACGAATACTCCGACGGAGAGCCGGGCGAACCTGACGAGCGAAGGCCAGGTCTTCGGCACGGTCGCCTACATGTCTCCTGAACAGGCTCGGGGCGGGACGGTGGACGCGAGGTCGGACGTCTTCTCGCTCGGCGTCGTGCTCTACGAGATGCTCGCCGGCCGGCGCCCGTTCGAGGGCGAGACCGCGAGCGACGTCATCGCGGAGGTCCTCAAGGTCGAGCCTCCGCCGGTCTCCGAATATCTGCCCGGCGCGCCCGAGGCGCTCGACCGC
>JBKPBH010000216.1:0-15147 GCA_046726795.1 Acidobacteriota bacterium | reverse complement strand
GTTCAGCTCCATCCATTGGAGGAGATCCGCGAAGGTGAAGATCTCCAGACGGCCGCGCAGGTGTTCACCCATGAGACGAGAGCGGATTGTAGCGGTTTTGCCGGACGAATCGATCGACGCGCGCTCCACGTACAATCGCCTCGATGAAGAAGAGGGATGGCCGGCCAGCGCCTCCGGCGGCGACGAGCTCCGGCATCCCGATCCTTCCCTCTTACGGAGAGCCGAGCCCCGGGGACTTCCCTTTCACGCGGGGGATCTCTCCGGAGACGTACCGCGATCGCTACTGGACGATGCGCCAGTACGCGGGGTTCGGCTCGGCTCGCGACTCCAACCGCCGCTACCGGTACCTGCTCGCGCAGGGGCAGACGGGCCTGTCGATCGCCTTCGATCTCCCGACCCAGATGGGTTACGACTCCGACGACCCGTTGGCGCGGGGCGAGGTCGGGAAAGCCGGCGTCGCGATCGCGACGATCGAGGACATGCGGATCCTGACGGAAGGACTGCCGCTCGATTCCGTCTCGGTCTCGATGACGATCAACTCGACCGCTTCGATCCTTCTCGCCCTCTTCCTCGCGGTCGCTCGCGAACGCGGCGTCTCCTGGGAGATGCTCTCGGGCACGGTCCAGAACGACCTGTTGAAGGAGTACATCGCCCGGGGCACGTACATTTTCCCGCCCCGCCCGTCGCTGAAGCTCACGACGGACCTCTTCGAGTTCTGCGGGCGCGAGGTGCCGCGCTGGAACACGATCTCTATCTCGGGCTATCACATCCGGGAGGCGGGCTCGACGGCCGTGCAGGAGGTCGCCTTCACCCTCTCCAACGCCGTCGCCTACGTCGAGGCCGCGCTGGCGCGAGGCCTGGCGATCGACGACTTCGCGCCGCGCCTCTCCTTCTTCTTCAACGCGCACGCGAACTTCTTCGAGGAGATCGCCAAGTTCCGGGCGGCGCGCCGCCTCTGGGCCGAGATCGCGCGCGACCGCTTCGGGGCGAAGGACCCGCGCTCTCAGCGCCTGCGGTTCCACACGCAGACCGCCGGCTCCACGTTGACGGCGCAGCAGACCGACGTCAACGCGATCCGGGTGGGGCTGCAGGCCCTCTCGGCCGTGCTCGGGGGCACGCAGTCGCTCCACACCAACGCGGCCGACGAGGCCCTGGCTCTTCCGACCGAGGCCTCGGCGAGGCTCGCCCTGCGCACGCAGCAGGTCCTGGCCTACGAGAGCGGCGTCGCGGATGTCGCCGACCCTCTCGGCGGCTCGTTCCTGGTCGAGAAGTGGACCGACGAGATCGCCGAGCGCGCCCGGGCGCTGATCGGACGCGTCGACGCGCTCGGAGGCGCCGTCGCCGCCATCGAAAAGGGATTCTTCACGCGGGAGATCGAAGAGGCCGCCTACGCCGCCCAGCGGGATCTCGAAGCGCAACGCCGGTTCGTCGTAGGCGTCAACATCTTCCGCGAGACCGACGACTCCCCGCCGCCGCTCCTGACCGTAGATCCCTCGATCGAGCGGGACCAGGTCGAGCGCCTGCGCGCTTTCCGGGCGGCCCGGGCAAGGGCGGCTTGCGAGAACTCACTCGATCGCCTGAAGTCGGATGCCCGTGAGGACAGGAACCTCATGCCGGCAATCCTGTCGGCCGTGGAGTCGTCGGCGACGCTCGGCGAGATCATCGCGTCCTTGAAGACCGTCTGGGGGGAGTACCGTCCCGGCATGTAAAGGGGACGCAAAGACCCCCGTCCCGGGCAGTCCCGAGAGGCGCGAGGAACGCTAAGTTCAATCTGTGAAGGCGGTTGCCGGTGTGGAAAAAAATCAGAACGCGTCGCGGATCGCGCGCCGCTGAGTGCTCGATTTGAGCGCAATTCACCAAGTCACTGATGGGTCAGGACTTGCGGCTTCGCACAGGACTCGGTGCAAAACGGAGAAGGACCGCTCGATTTCGGAGTTTTTCGTCGGTTTCCACAATCATTTCGACAGACTTTTCCGCCGGTTCTTCGGAAAACTGGTTTCTCATCGGTGGATATTGAGGAATCGAGCTATCCGCTACTTGCCGGGGGGCTCGAAGCAGCGCCGGCAGCGAGCTTCGTAAACGCCCTGGGAGCCGACCACGACGAGCTCGTCGCTCTCGACCAGACGCTGCGTGTTGTTGGCCGGAGCGCCGCATCGCACGCAGATGGCCAGGGTCTTGGTGACATCCTCGGCCACCGCCATGAGCGTCGGGATCGGGCCGAACGGCGCGCCGCGGTAGTCCTTGTCGAGGCCGGCCACGATCACGCGCTTGCCTTGATCGGCCATCCGCTGGCAGACCTCCACGATTCCCGCGTCGAAAAACTGCGCTTCGTCCACGCCGACGACCTCCGTGCGGTGGTCCAGCCGGTCCATCAATTCCGAGCTCGATCCGACGGAGATCGAGGGGAGGCGCATGTCGCTGTGGGAGACGATCTCCGCTTCGGAGCGGGAGTCGATCGTCGGCTTGAAGATCTGCACGCGCTGTCGCGCGATGATCACCCGCCGGAGCCGCCGGATGAGCTCCTCGCTCTTCCCGGAGAACATGCTGCCGCAGATGACCTCGATCCAGCCCAGGTGCGTCTTGATGAGGGACATGGCGCGGCGATGTTACCCGAAGCCGTAAGACCGAGGCCGTGAAACGAAAAACGTGAAACGTAAAACGCGGCGAGGGCCTTCCGGCTTCGTTTTACGTTTTACCTTTTACGTTTTACGGCTCCGGTGTTCGTTCCTGAGGAAGTGCCTCAGTTGCTCGAAGTTCTCGAAGACTTTAGAAGAGGCGGCGAGGACCCAGCCCGAAGCGGCCTCGCGGGGCATGCCGAGGACGAGGTACACCGGCTTGCCGAGCCGGTAGGCCAGCGTGATCTCCGCCGCCGTGCCGCCGCCCCGAGAGGCGGACTCGTCCCAGAAGGCCAGCACGTCATCGCATTCCGACTCGATCCGCGCCAGGTCCCAGGCGATGATCTTGCGAACCACCTGGCGGAAACGCTCCGGCGAATCCGTCTTCCAGCGGCGGAAGCTGCGGCGTTCCTCCTCGGTCAGGTCCTTCTTCTCGTCGGCGGCCGGGTCATAGACCTCGTCGCCCAACTCTTCGAGAAAGAGCCGGATGTCGCTCCGCCAGCCCCGGCCTCCGTCGCCCGAATGCTCGATGCCGCCGGAGAGGTACACACGCCGCCTCACGCGACGCCGACCTTGGGACAGAGCGGGTTAACCGGGCAGACCTCGCATCGCGGCTTTCGCGCCACGCAGATTCGGCGGCCGTGGAAGATGAGCTCGTGGGCCGCCATGGTGCGGCGCCCCTCCGGAACGATCGCGAGAAGGTCTTCTTCGATCCTGGCCGGATCGGTCTGGCGCGTGAACCCCAGCCGTCGGGCGAGCCGTGCGACGTGGGTATCCACCACGAACCCTTCGTCCTTGCCGAAGGCGTTGCCCAGGATTACGTTGGCCGTCTTGCGCCCGACGCCCGGCAGCCGGACGAGATGCTCCATTGTGTCGGGGACCTTCCCGCCGTACTCGGCGGCGATGGCCGCGCCGGCCCGGCGCAGGCTCTTCGCCTTGGCGTTGAAGAAGCCCGTCGGGCGAATCTCCGCTTCGAGCTCTCCCGCCGGCGCGCGGGCGTAGTCCGCGGCCGTCCGGTACTTGCGGAAGAGTGAAGGCGTGACCTGGTTGACCCGCACATCGGTGCATTGCGCCGAAAGGACGGTCGCCACGAGCAGCTCGAGGGGCGAGCCGTGCTCGAGCGCGCAGCGGGCGTCCGGATACGCTTTCGCGAGCCGCCGGAAGACCCTCGCCGCGCGCTTCTTCTTCTCCTCGAGAGATTCCCGCGTCCGTTTCTTCGCCGCCCGCGGTCGCGCGCCCGTTGTCTTCGCCTTCCGTTTCAACCCGCCGCGATTCTAGTCCCGTCCGCCTCTGCACAGGTTCCGTTGCATTGACGCGCCGGGTTCGCGGGTGATATCAACCCTGGCCAACCAAGAGAATGACGATCGCCGTTTCCCTCCTGGCGCGAACCCTCGCTCTGGTGCTCGCTCTTGCCCCGCCGCCGCCCGCGGCGGGCACTCGCATTCTGACGGTTCTCCACACCTCCGACCTCCACGGTCAC
Organism: Acidobacteriota bacterium; assembly: GCA_046726795.1. Taxonomy (GTDB): domain Bacteria; phylum Acidobacteriota; class Thermoanaerobaculia; order UBA5066; family Gp7-AA6; genus JAWOLE01. Next base: position 11,052 of record JBKPBH010000216.1, on the reverse strand, counting down.
GTGGATCCCCGAGACAACCCGGAAGAGCGCGATTTCGGCGAGGGGCTCGCGCGGGTCGCGGCCACGGTCCGGGCCGTGCGCGCCGAAGGGAAGCCCACGCTCCTCCTGGACTCGGGGGACACGATCGAGGGAGCCCCCGTGGAGGCCATGGTTTTCTCGGGCTCGATCCCGGACCACGGCGACCCGATCGTGCGGGCGATGAACCTCCTCGGGTACGACGCGATGGCGGTCGGCAACCACGAGTTCAACTTCGGCCTGGCCAGGCTGCGAAAGTCGCGAGGTGAGGCGAAGTTCCCGTGGCTCTCGGCCAACACCGTGGGAGAGGGGGGAAAACCGGCGTTTGCGCCGTACGCGGTGCGAGAGATTGGGGGCATCCGTGTCGGCATTCTCGGCCTGACGACGAGGAACATCCCTCTCTGGGAGCCGCCGGCGCATATCGCGGGCTTAGAGTTCCTCGACACGCTGGAAACCGCCCGGCGCTACGTGCCGCTGCTGCGCGGCCAGGAGAAGTGCGACGTCGTCGTCGTGATCACGCATCAGGGCTTCGAACGGGACCTGCAGACGGGAAAGGAAAACGGCACTTCCTCGGAGAACCAGGCTTATGCGATGGCGATGGACATCTCTGGGATCGATCTGCTTCTGACCGGGCACACCCACACGGCGATCGAACCCCGGCGCCTGGGGCAGACCTGGGTCTCCCAGCCTGGACGGTTCGGCAACACCCTGACTCGCTTCGACTTGCGGCTCGTGAAGAATGGGGGCCGCTGGAGTGTCGTCTCGGTCGAAGGGAGAAACCTGCCGATGAAGGATGTCGCGCCGGATGCGGACATCCTCGCGGCGGTCTCCCGGGAACACGAGGCCGCCTCGCAGATCCTCCGGAGGTCCGTCGCGACCCTCGAGAAACCGGTCTCCGCGCATGGTGCGAGGACCGGCGACTCGGCGCTGCTCGACTGGCTTCATGCCGTTCAGCGGGAGCAGGGGAGAGCCGATCTTTCCTTTGCCTCGCTCCTGCCGGGATCCCTGCCGGACTGGCCGGCGGGGACTCTGACCGTGGGACAGATCTGGGCTTTTTATCCCTACGAGAACACGCTCGTGACCGTGCGGGCTTCGGGGCGGCAGGTCCGCGAGGCGCTCGAGGAAGCGGGCCGTTGCATCTCCGGCGTGGCGGTCCATGAGGGCAAGCCAGTCTGGGAGCGGAACCCGGCCGTCTGGGGATACAACTGCGATACGCTAGAAGGCGCAGATTACGCGCTCGACCCGTCCCGGCCGGAGAGGCGTCGCGTGCTGTACCTGAAACGGGACGGGCGGCCGGTGCGCGACGAGGACTCCTTCACGGTTGCGATCAACTCCTACCGCGCGGCCGGCGGCGGCGGCTACGGCGTCTGGAGAAACTGTCCTCGCGTGTCTGAGTCCGGCAAGGCCTTGCGCGACCTCCTGATCGAGGACGCGCGGCGACGCGGGACTCTCGCGCTCGAGGCCGATGGGAATTGGTTCCTCGCGCCGGGGCTCCCGGAGGGACGGCTCCAAACCAACCAGTGATCGGAAACTTTGAGGTAGGCTTGCAAACGACCGCACCCGGCGTACGGGTCACAAGAAAAGCGAGGTGTTGGATGAGTCGAACGTTCTCACTGCGCGTTCTCTGTCTGGCGGCATTCTTCTTCGCGTGCGTGACGGCCGTGCGGCTGCCCGCCCAGAGCTCGACAGGCTCGATCTCCGGCAACGTCCTGGACTCCTCCGGCGGAGGCGTTCCCGGAGCCTCCGTTTCCATCCGCAGCTCGGATACGGGAGCGACCCGGACGGCCACCTCCGGCACCACGGGGGGCTTCACCTTCCCCAACCTGATCCCGGGCAATTACGCGATCTCCGCCGAGCTCTCGGGGTTCGCGCCCGCGAAGGTCGCCAACGTGACCGTGTCTGTCGGAGGCGACGCGACGGTTCGTCTCGTGCTCGAGCCCGCGGGAGTGCGAGCGGCGGTCACGGTCTCGAGCGAAGCGCCGCTCATCGAGACGACGAAAACCGAGGTCAGCTCCGTCGTGGACGAGAAGGCGATCCGCTCGCTGCCGACCAACGGCCGCAACTTCTTAGACGTCGTTCTCTCCACTCCCGGGGTCGTCAAGGACAACTTCCGGGTCGGCGACCTCGTGTTCGCGGGCCAGCGCGGGACCTTGAACAGCCTCGTCGTGGACGGCACCGACAACAACAACACGTTCTTTGGCCAGGCTCTCGGGCGCACCGGGTCTGGCCGAGCGCCATACCAGTTCAGCCTCGATTCGGTCAAGGAGTTCCAGGTCAACACAAACTCCTATTCCGCCGAGTACGGTCGCGCGGGAGGAGCCGTCATCAACGTGGTCACGAAGTCCGGCACCAATGAGTTCCACGGAAATGCCTTCTACTTCTACCGGGACGACAGCCTGAACGCGAAGAACTACATCGATGCGTTCAACGGCCGCGCCAAGGCGACCTATCACTTCGACCAGTTCGGAGCGACATTCGGAGGACCCCTCATTCCCGACAAGCTCTTCTTCTTCGCCAACTACGACGGGCAGCGGAACAAGACCCCGAACACCGTGATCCTGGGGATCCCGTCCAACACGCCCACCGACCCCGACACGGTCGCCGGGATCGCGAAGCTCACGGCCCTGGCATCCAACTGGACCCAGCAGCAGAACCAGGACACCTATCTCTTCAAGACCGACTACGAGATCGCCTCCGGCCAGCACTTCTCAGTGCGGTACAACCGCCAGAACTTCACGGGTGTCGGCTTCGAGTCGAGCGGCCAGACAATCGCCTTCGAGCATTCGGGCGACTCGCTCGTCAACACGGACACGGTGGCGGGCGCGATCGCCTCCTCCTTCACGCCCTCCTTCTTCAACGAGGTGCGGGGCCAGTGGGCCAAGGACAACGAGCCCGGCACCGCCAACAGCTCGAATCCCGAAGCCAACATCAACCAGGGCGGAACTCCCGTGCTGACGATCGGAGAGAACTTCTTCTCGCCGCGCGAGACGACGATCAAGCGCTGGCAGATCGCCGACACGGCGACGTCGCTTTTCGGGACTCACACCGTCAAGGGGGGCTTCGACTATCAGCACGACAACATCCTGAACTTCTTCCCGGGAAACTTCTTCGGCTCCTATACGTTCCAGTCGATCGCCTCCTTCAACCGCGGTGTCCCCAACGGGAGCGGCGAGCGCTACGTCCAGGCGTTCGCGGGAGCCGGGACAACCGGCCCGATCACGAACCCGAACCTCCAGGACATCTCCTTCTTCGCGCTGGACGAGTGGCGCTTCAACCAGAACCTGACGCTGAACCTCGGGCTCCGCTACGACTTTCAGAAGATCGAGCAGCCCTCCGTTCTGAACACGGACCCGGCTCTGCTGGCGGCCGGGCTCCGCACGAACGACATTCCCGAGGACCACAACAACTGGGGGCCCCGGCTGGGGATCGCCTGGACGCCGGGCACGACCGGGCGCACCGTCCTCCATGCCGGCTACGGCATCTTCTACGGCCGGACGACCGCGATCATGATCGGCACGGCGCACTCCAACAACGGCATCAACGTCCAGACGCTGACGTTCACTGGCTCGACCGTCCCCACGTATCCGAACCGCTTCGTGACGCCCCCGACAGGCGGCACGGCCGCGGTGCCGACGATCTTCGTCTTCGATCCGGGCTTCCAGAACCCGATGGTCCATCAGGCGAGCGCCGGCGTCGAGCAAGCCTTGACCAACGACCTGGCGGTCGCGGTCAACTACCTGTACGTGCGGGGCAAGGACCTTCCGCGCTCGACGGACATCAACATCGGCACCCCGTCTAACGTCGTGGTCCCCATTCAGGGGGATGGGTCGGCCACGGTCAAGCGTTACGGCAGCGATAAACCCTTCCCGAAGTTCGCCCGCGTGATCGAGTTCCAGAGCACCTCCGAGTCGAAGTACAACGGCCTGACCGTCGAGTTCACCAAGCGTTTCTCCCACAACTGGCAGGCCAGGCTCGCCTACACGCTCTCGAAGGTCCTGGACGACAAGCCCGACGCGACAGCCGTCGTCCCTCAGTCGAGCGACGACGCCAAGTTCGCTTCCGACCCCCGGGACTTCGGCGCCGACTACGCGCCCGGCGACAACGACGTCCGGCACCGTCTGGTCTTCTCGGGCGTCTGGAACCTGGACTACGCCGGCGGAATCAAGAACCCCACGCTGCAATGGCTGCTCTCCGGCTGGACCCTCTCGGGGGTCGTGTCGTTCCAGACCGGGCAACCCTATTCATTGACGATCAACGGCGACCTGAACAACGACGGCAACGACCGCAACGACCGCACGCCGGGGACGGCGCGTAACAGCCAGCGCCTTCCCTCTCTGTTCTCGGTGGACCCGCGCATCTCCAAACACGTTCCGATGGGGCCGGTGGACCTCGAGCTGATCGCCGAGGCTTTCAACGTCTTCAACGCCAAGAACGTCATCGGCCTGCAGTCAATCCAGTATGTGTTCACGGGTGGCCAGCTCGTTCCGAATAAGACGCTGCTGGTGCCCTGCACGGGCGGCCGGGGATGCACGGCCGCGGTTGCGGCCTCCACGGGGCCAAGGATCGTCCAGCTCGCGGGGAAGGTCAGCTTTTGAGGAAGGCGTGAGTCGCGAGGGAAGGGCTCATGGACGGGCTGACGCGCCGGAGGGTTGAATAACGGCGGCGAAGGGGCCGCGTCCGAAGACCAGGCACTCGTACGCTCGGAGGCGCTGGAAGCGAGCGATCTGGCGGAAGCCCAGCCGCTCGAATTCCCGCCGGCCGGCGTCGTCGAGGTACATGGCGTAGACGGCGGCAACGTCGGCGGTCGCCGCGGCCTCCCGGATCGCGCGCGGCCGGACGGGGCGAAAGAGCTCGATCTCGCGGATTTCGACATCGTTGCCGAGATAGAGATGCTCGCCGAACGCCCACTGCTGCACGAAGGCGAGAACGCGCGGCCGTGGGCGAAGGCTCACGATGAAGCGCGCGGCGTCGATCTCGGAAGCGGACCGGTTGGAGAGCAGGGACACCGAGCGCTCGATTCCGTAAGGGACCGCGAGAAAGATTGCCGCCGCGGCGAGAACGCGGGGTCCCCGAGTCCAGAGCCGCTCCCAGCCCGCGGCTGCGGAGATCGCCAGGAAGGGAACCGCGGCCTGGAGATAACGCCACTCCTTGTGGCTGAAGAGCGAGAGGAGCGCGACGATCGAGGCGAAGAGTGCAATCGCGGGCCGCGCGCGGGGCTCCTTCCATGCGGGAATCAGGAGAGGGAGGAGGATCGGGCCGGCCCAGTGGGGGGCGGTATAGAGGTAGTCCCAGATCGGCTGGTCCTGGATCGCGGGCCTCTCCGCGTACATGATCTGGAAGTATTCGGAGAGGCTCTTCAAGGGCGCACCCCAGGTCAGCCAGTCCGTCAGGCCCGCGAAGAGAAGCGTCCCGAGAACGAATCCTCCGAGGATGGTGAGCACGCTGCGCGAAACCGACGGGAGAATCGCGGCTCCCCGAAGAGCTGCGGCGCTCCGGGATTTCCACGCGGCCCAGGCGCACAGGGGAATCAGAACGACCCCTTCGCTCCAGCGCACCGCGAAGGCGGCGCCGGCCAAGATTCCCGCGGCCAGGCCAGGTCCGATGTCCGCGCGCGGGGAGTCTGCCGCCAGGAAAGCAGCCAGCAGCAGGGCGGTTGAGATCGGGCGGGGAAAGGGGCTTGCGCCGTAGGCGAGGGGGAGCCACGCGAACGCGTAGAAGAAGGCCGCTACTCCGGCGGCCCGCGCCGAGAGTCCGAAGCGGCGGGCGAGAGCGGCCGTCAGGCCGATGGCCGCCGTCGAGAAGACCGCCGTCGGAAGCGCTGCGAGCCACGTGACCACACGCGGATCCCGCGCGCCCAGCCAATCGCCGAGCTTCAGGATCGGGGCGACGAGCGCGATGGGATGGAAGAGGCAACGAAGGACCCAGGGCTCGTACCGTACGGCGAGCGCGTACTTCGCGGCCGTCTGCACGATCTCGAGGTCGTCTCCCGTCAGGAATCCCTCGAACCGCCAGGCGAGCCAGAGCTTGGTGGCAAGAGTCGAGAGAAGGAGCGCGGCCAGAGAGAGCTTCAGGGCCCGTCCGGCCTCCAGAGGGGCAGGATCGGCAGGCGGCGGCGGTCGGCTGGCTATGCGCTTTGCTCCAGGAACGAGACGACTCTCGCGAACCGGCCGGCGGCGGCGAGAGCCTCGCGGCGGGCCGAGGCGACGGTGCCCTCGAGGGCCGCGGTCACGTGGTCGAGCTCCGCCGCGAGCGTCACGGCGCCCCGCTCCTCCGCCTGGCGCCGCTCGTCTAAGAGGCGCTCACGGAACAGCCGAACGTCGTTCCAACGCCCGAGCGCGTCCTGCAGCTCCTTTTCCCGGTCGATCGTGTCCGAAAGCCCTTCGACGCCACAGGCGGCGAGGTCCTCGGCCAGGTAGCGGGCTCGCTTGACAGCGATGCGGAAGCGGTGGAGCTGTCGGTCCGTCGCGTTCTCGGAGGGAGGGATCAGCCGGTTTTCGACTTTCCGCCGCTCGCGCGCGAGGAGGCGCGTCAGGCCGGCCGGCGGCCGCCGGATCAGGCGGCGCAGCCGGCGGATCGCGCGTCGCATCTTTCCTGACTCCGCGACGGAGGCCGCTTTCCGGAAACCCGCCGTGAAGAGGGCATCCCAGCGCGCGTCGAGCCCGGCCGCGGCGTCCTCGGAGATGACGCCGAGCGAGCGCAGGCGTCCGAGAATCCGCCGGTCCACCTCGAGCTGCCGCAGGGGCGAGAGGACCTTCACGAGCGAGCGCAGGCGTCGTTTGATCTTCCTCTTGCCGAGCGCCGCCGCGGTGGCGGCCGCTCGCCGAAGAGCGACGCGCAGGTCGTGCAGTCCTTCCGGGTCCCCATCGCGAAAAGCCTTCCGGCCTTTTTCGAGCGCGCGCGCGCGAAGTCGAAGGAGGTTTTCCGACACGGGGGCGCTATTATAGGCAGCGGAAGGTGCCGGACTTCACTCTGTCTTCACGCGGGATTCAGGCCGTTCCCCCGGCACCTGTCGAAAATGCCTCTGCCGTGAAGACTGAGTCTGGCTGGGAATCAGGCGGTCCCCTGAACCCCGTGGCTGCCATCGACATCGGGACCAACAGCATCAAGCTGCTGGTGGCCGCCGCGGACGAAGGCGGGGTGCTCGAAATCGTTTCGCGCGAGAAGTCGCCGGTGCGGCTGGGAAAGGACATCTTCACCACGGGCCGCCTCTCTCCCGAGGTGATCGAGGCGGCGGCCTCGGTTGTGGAACAGTTTGCGCGCTCGGTCGCGGCCCAGGGGGCCGAGCTCGTGCGAGCCGTCGCCACCTGCGCGGTACGGGAGGCGGGGAACCCGGCCGAGTTCCTCGATGCGGTGCGCCGGCGCGCCGGGGTCGAAGTGGATGTCATCTCGGGGGAGGAGGAGGCTCGCCTGATCCACCTCGGGATGCGAAGCGAGTTTCCGGCGCGCTACGACCCGATCTTTCTCGTGGACATCGGTGGCGGCTCGACGGAATTCGTGGTCTCGAAAGGTGAGCGGGTGCTACTGACGGAGAGCCTTCCGCTGGGCGTGGTGAGGCTGGCCGACCTTTACGGAAAGGGGGACCCTCCGAGCAGCCGCGACCTCAAGGCCATGAAGAAAGCGATCCGCCGGGTCGCGCGCAAGGCGGCCGAAGCCGTGCGCAAGACGGGATTCAAGACCTGCGTCGGCTCCTCCGGCACGATCCAATCGCTTTCTCTCGTCCACGAGGCGGCGATTCTCGAGCGCGAGCCGATCCCCTCGGGGCACCGGACACTCACTCGCTCGGGACTGAAAAAAGTGAATCGCGTCCTTCGCAAGACGACGCAGAAGGACAAACTGCGCGTCCCCGGCCTCGACCCGCGGCGTCGCGACATCGCGGTTCCCGGCGGCGTTCTGCTCGCCTGGATCCTCAAGCGCACGCGCGCCGACGCGATCGTCGTCGGCGAGAGGGGGCTCCGGGAAGGGATCCTGCTCGACTACGCCGCACAGCATGCGAAGAAGCCCTCGGCCGGCCGCGACGTGCGGGCGAGGAGCGTGGACCGCCTCCTGCGCCGCGGCAACGCGGAGGTTCTCCACGCGGCGCACGTCGCTCGGCTGGCGCTCGAGCTCTTCGATCAGACCCATGCGCTCCATCAGCTGACGGCGACGGAGCGCGAGTGGCTCCAGTACGGCGCGCTTCTGCACGACGTGGGCTGCTCCGTCGGGTTTTCCAAGCACCAGCAGCATTCCTATTACCTGATCACGCACGGCGACCTGACCGGCTTCGCCTCCGAGGAGATCGAGGTCATCGCGTCGATCGCGCGCTACCACAAGGGAAGGGGGCCGCGGGATTCGCACGAGAACTGGAAGCGGCTGGATCCCTACCTGCGCCCTGTCGTCGAGAAGCTCGCGGCTCTCTTGCGCATCGCCGACGGGCTCGACCGCAGCCACCGGCAGATCATTACGGCGATCGTCTGCCGGCCGAGGGCGCGCCGCGTGGAGCTCGAGGCTCTGGCGCGGGCGGACTGCGAAGCCGAGCTCGAAGCGGCCCGCCGGAAGGCGAACCTCTTCGAGAAGGTCTTCGACCGGCTTCCAGTCTTCCGCGCGGTGCCCGAGGCGCAGGGGGAAGCGGTCCTTCAGAGAGATCTGGAAATGATCTCGGCCGAGGCCCTCTGGGGTTAGGCTGGGTTCGAAGAAAGGAGAACCATTGGTGAAGGAGCACTTTTCCGAGCAGCTCGAGGACCTGCGGCGCAACCTGATCCTCATGGGAGGCGAGGTCGAGCGCCAGATCCAGCACGCGATCGAGGCGCTGACGGAGGTCGATGCGAAGAAAGCGGCCGGTGTCGTCGCCGCCGACGCCGAGATCGACCGGATGGAGATGGTGATCGAGGAGCAGGCGGTCCACCTGCTGGCGCTGCAGCAGCCGGTCGCGGTGGACCTGCGGTTCCTCGTGGCCGCCTTGAAGATCAACAACGACCTGGAACGGATCGGCGATCACGCCGTCAACATCGCCGAGGGCGCGGAGCGCTTGGCGGGGCAGAAGCCGTTCAAACCCTTCGTCGACATCCACTACATGTCCGAGGTCGCAATGTCGATGCTCAAGCAGTCCCTGGACGCGTTCGTCAACCGGGACGCGAACCTCGCCAAGCAGGTCATCAAGAAAGACGACATCCTCGACGACAAGAACGTCTCGCTCATCCGGGAGCTCCTGACCTACATGGCCGAGTACCCGAATCTCATCACCTACTGTCTCGAGTTGATCTCGGTCTCCAAGAACCTCGAGCGGGTAGGCGACCTCGCGTCCAACATCTGCGAGGACACCATCTACATGGCCGAGGCCCGGTGGGTGAAACACCACGCCACCGAACTCACCTGACGAGTTCTCAGTTCTCAGTTCTCAGTTCTCGGTTCTGATCTCTCCAAACGACTGATCGCTGATCACTGATGACTGAAAACTTCCTGTGGGGCGTGGCGACGTCGGCGTATCAGATCGAGGGCGCGCTTGAAAACGACTGGACGGAATGGGAAAGACTCGGGAGGCTCAAAGAGCGCGGGGCTTGCTGCGGCGCGGCCTCGGGCCACCGGGAGCGCTGGCGCCAGGACCTGACGCTTCTGACGACGATCGGCGCCAACGCCTATCGCTATTCGGTCGAGTGGAGCCGCCTGGAGCCGCGGCCGGGCGAGTTCGACCCGGCGGCCCTGGACCTTGAGTCGGAGCGCGCCGGCTTCCTGCGCGCGCAAGGAATCGAGCCAGTCGTCACCCTCCTTCACTACACGCATCCCACGTGGTTCTGGAGAGCGGGGGGCTGGGAGAACAGAGACAGCGTCGGCTGGTTCCGGCGTCTCGCGGAGAAGGTCGGCGCCGCCCTGCCGGACGTTCGCCTCTGGATCACGGTCAATGAGCCGATCACGTTCATCCTCGGCGGCTACATGGGCGGGCTCATCCCCCCGGGTCAAAAAAGCTTCGCCGCGGCGGCGAAGGCCCTCGAGCACCTCCTCCGCGCTCAAACGGAGGCGGCACTCGCCCTGGCCGAGCGTCCTTCCGGCGGACGCTGCGGGATCGCTCACAACATGCTCGACTTCGCTCCGGACCGGTCGGACAGCGCGCTCGACCGCAGGCTCGCGTACGCCGGCGAGGAGCTCTACAACCTCGCGCTGATCGAGGCGCTGTCGACGGGACGGATGCGGTGGTCCTTTCCGGGAGAGGGGCGCGCCGAGTTCGCGATTCCCGATCTTCGCAAGGCCACGGGATACCTCGGCGTCAACTACTACAGCCGCGTTCACCTTCGGTTCCGCGGGCTGCCCGGAGCGGTCGGCGAATTCTTCTACCGGGATCGTGCCGGGCGGGGCCTGACCGACACCGGCTGGGAGATCCATCCGCAGGGGTTCGACCGGGTCTTGCGCTCGGCCGCCCGCGCCGGACTGCCGATCCTCGTCACCGAGAACGGGATTGCGACGAACGACGACGGGCGCCGGCGCTCCTTCCTTCACGAGCATTGCCTGGTCCTCTCCCGCCACCTCGCCGGCGGGACGCCGATCGAGGGGTACTTCTACTGGTCGCTCCTCGACAACTTTGAATGGCTCGAGGGCTTCCGCCCCCGTTTCGGCCTCTTCGAAGTGGACTACGCGACCCTGGCGCGCCGCCGCCGGCCCTCGGCGGACCTCTTCGCCGCGCTCGGGCGGGAATTCATGGCCTCCGGCGTATCCTCGCCGAAGGCCCGGCCGCCCTTTGGCGCCATCCGGTGACGATGGAGAATGTCGAGTCATGGAGATCTGGGTACTGCGCCACGCGAAGGCCGAGAAAGGCGGACCGGCCACGCCCGACGAGGAGAGGGCCCTGACTCCCGGCGCGCGCAAGAGGATGCGCGCCGCCGCGAAGGCGATCGCTCGGCTCGAGCCGAAGTTCGACGCCATCCTGACGAGCCCACTGCGGCGAGCGAAGCAGACCGCCGAGCCGGTGGCGCGGGCTCTTCGCCAGCAGGATCTCCTGGTCGAGAGCCAGGCCTTGAGTCCTGGAGCCGATCCGGAAATGATCCTGAGGGAGATCGGGAAGCGAGGGAC
>JBKPBH010000215.1:0-3364 GCA_046726795.1 Acidobacteriota bacterium | reverse complement strand
GAGATGGTGGTGCCGGGGGACACGGTGTCGCTGGAGATCGACCTGATCACGCCGATCGCGATGGAGAAGGGGCTGCGATTCGCCATCCGCGAAGGGGGCCGCACCGTCGGAGCCGGAACCATCACCGAGATTCTGGAATAGCGGGGGCCGTGAAACGTCAAACGTCAAACGTCAAACGAGGAGGCGGATAGCAAGGCAGTAGAGCAAAGAGACGAGGAGGCGTGAACGGGCTCCGTTTCACGTTTCACGTTTCACGTTTTACGCGCGAGCGAAGCGAGCCCATGAAAAACGACAAGATCCGCATCCGCCTGAAGGCCTACGACTACCGGATCCTCGATCAATCCGCGACGGAGATCGTGGACACCGTCCGGCGGACCGGCGCGAAGATCGCTGGCCCGATTCCGCTGCCCACGGCGATCTCGCGCTACACGGTCAACCGCTCGCCGCACATCGACAAGAAGTCGCGAGAGCAATTCGAGATGCGGACTCACAAGCGGCTGCTCGACATCCTCGAGCCCACCTCGCAGACGGTGGACGCTCTGATGAAGCTCGAGCTTCCCGTCGGCGTGGACGTCGAGATCAAGGCCTTTGGAAAATAGCAGAGCGTTCAGCGAGCGAAGAATGGCGATACACGGAATCATTGGCAGGAAAATCGGCATGACGCAGGTCTTCGAAGCCGACGGCACGGCCGTGCCGGTCACGGTCGTCCAGGCGGGGCCCTGTCTTGTCGTCCAGAAGAAGTCGGCCGACCGCGACGGCTACGAGGCGGTGCAGATCGGCCTCGTCGAGTCACGTCCAGATCGCAACGCGAACCGGGCCGCGAAGACCCGATTCGAAAAGGCCGGTGTCGCGCCGATGCGCACACTCGCCGAAGTGCGATTCGACGCGGGGGACGAATGGAAACCCGGGGACAAGGTTCTCTGCGACGCCTTCGCGCCTCAGGATCACGTGGACGTCATCGGCGTTTCGAAGGGGAAGGGATTCGCCGGGGTCGTCCGGCGCCACCACTTCCGCGGTGGGGGCGCGGCCCACGGGTCGATGTTCCACCGCGCGCCCGGCTCGATCGGGGCTTCGGCTTTCCCGTCCCGGGTGATCAAGGGCAACCGCTCGTCGGGACGGCTCGGCGGCCGGCAGGCCACAGCCAAGAATCTCATCGTCGTCCGCGTAGACCCGGAGAAGAACCTGATCTACCTGCGCGGCGCGGTCCCCGGGGCGCGGCGCTCCGTGATCAAGATCGTGCGCTCGACGTTCGCGAAGAAGACGGAGAAGTAAGGACCGCAACGATGGCGACAGTGCCCGTTTGGAACTGGAAGAAAGAGAGGGTGGGAGAGGTCGAGATTCCCTCCGGGGTCTTCGACTACCCCTACCGGCGGCATCTGGTCTGGCAAGTGGTCAAGGCCTATCTCGCCGGGCGGCGCCGCGGCACTCACAAGACGAAGACGCGCAGCGAAGTCTCCGGCTCCGGCAAGAAGCCGTTCAAGCAGAAGGGGACCGGTCGCGCGCGGCAGGGGGGCGGGCGGCCGCCGATCCACCGTCATGGCGGGACGTCGCACGGTCCGGTTCCCCGCTCCTACGCCGAGAGGCTCTCGGTGGGAGAGAAGAAAAACGCGCTGAAGGCCGCGCTGTCCCAGCGGCTGCGCGAGGAGAGGCTCCTCGTGGTCGAGAGCATGGACCCGGGCAGCCGCCGCACCCGGGACCTGAGGGCCGCCGTCGGAGGGCTCGGGATCGAGGGGAAGGCGCTGTTTGTGGACTCGCGGGAGAACGAGAACATGGAGCTCGCCTCCCGCAACGTGCGGGAGTGGAAACTGGTGGACGCGCTCGCGGTCAACGTCTACGACGTGATGAGTCACGGGACGGTCGTCGTCTCACAGAACGCCCTGTCGCGGGTCGTGCGGACACTGGAGTAGAGAGATGGAACCGCTGCAGCTCATTCGCCGGCCGCTGATCTCCGAGAAGTCCACAAAACTGAAGGAGGCGTCCAACACCGTCTGCTTCGAGGTGGACCGCCGGGCCAACAAGATCGAGATTCAGAGAGCGGTCGAGAGACTCTTCGGTGTCAAAGTCGCCGGCGTGCGGGTGGCCAACCGCCAGGGAAAGTGGAAGCGGATGGGAAAGTTCCTGGGTCAGCGAAAAGCCTGGAAGAAGGCGTACGTGCGCCTGGCCGCCGGCGAGAAGCTCGAATTCTTCGAGGGAGTGTAAGCGTTATGCCAGTCAAGAAGTTCAAACCGACTTCCGCGGGGCGGCGTTTCCAGACAGCTTACGATTTCGTCGAGCTGTCGCGGTCGCGTCCGGAGAAGAGCCTGACCGTCGGGCTGCGCTCGACGGGGGGACGCAACAACCAGGGACGTCAGACGAGCCGCTTCATGGGCGGCGGCCACAAGCGCCTGTATCGGATCATCGACTTTCGCCGCGACAAGATGGACGTTCCCGCGAAGGTCGCCGCGATCGAATACGACCCCAACCGCACGGCGAGGATCGCGCTGCTTCATTACGCCGACGGCGAGAAGCGCTACATCCTCGCCCCCAACGGGCTCGAGGTCGGCGCCCGTGTCGTGTCGGGACCCTCGGCCGACATCCTGCCCGGCAACGCGCTGCCCCTGAAGGGGATTCCGCTCGGCACGACGATCCACAACATCGAGTTGAAGCGCGGGCGCGGAGGCCAACTCGTCCGCTCCGCCGGGACGGCGGCGCAGCTCATGGCCAAGGAGGGGGGATACGCGCAAGTCCGCCTCCCCTCGGGCGAAGTGCGCGAGATCCACGTCGAGTGCTATGCGACGATCGGCCAGGTCGGGAATCTGGAACACGAGAACGTCTCGATCGGCAAGGCGGGAAGAAACCGATGGCTCGGCTTCCGCCCGCACGTGCGCGGTGTGGCGATGAATCCGGTGGACCACCCCATGGGCGGCGGCGAAGGCAAGACCTCCGGCGGACGCCACCCGACCTCGCCGTGGGGGTGGAAGACCAAGGGCTTGAAGACGCGGAATTCGAAGCGGACGGATGCGTTTATCATCCGCCGCCGCAAGTCGAAGGGGTAGGACGCGAAAATGGCACGTTCCATCAAGAAAGGCGCATTCGTGGACGACCACCTGATGAAGAAGGTGGCGGCCCTGAACTCCTCTCGGGAGAAGAAGGTCGTCAAGACCTGGTCCCGCCGCTCGACGATCGTGCCCGATATGGTTGGCCACACGATCGCCGTGCACAATGGCAGGAAGTTCATCCCCGTGTACGTCGCCGAGAACATGGTCGGGCACAAGCTCGGCGAGTTCGCTCCGACGCGCATCTTCAAGGGGCACAGTGGGAAGAAGGCGGCCGAAGCCGCGGCCGCCGCCGCAGTGGCGGCGACTGGCGCGCGCGTCGGCGGGCC
>JBKPBH010000214.1:0-6316 GCA_046726795.1 Acidobacteriota bacterium | reverse complement strand
GCTCGCAACAGTCTCGGGTCCTGCCGCTGGAGAATCTTTCCGTAATCGACGTGCTGAATGTCGTTTCCGGCCGCGTTGAAGTCGCCAGTCGGATTGAAGTCATCCTGGATCCGCGTTTCTCCCTGGCGGTTCAGGAGGTTGTAGAACTGGCGAGAGGATCTCGTAGGGCCGAGGCGCGCGCCGGCGGCAAGCGTCACGGCGCCGAGTCCACGAGAGGATTGCGCACCTTCAGGCCAGGAAACCGGCTGAAATCCCTGTCGGCGGACCAGAGCTCGGCTACGCCATGCTGCCGGCAGAGAGCCGCGATCCGCGCGTCGTGGACCTGTCCGCCGGTCACCCGTCCGCTCGCGAGAAGCGCTCGAAGCTCGCTCCAATAGTCGCCCGACTCAGAGAGGAGCACCAGGCCGGGAGCCTCGAGCCACGCGTCGACCTGGTCGAGCGCCTTCGCGAGGGGAGTCGGAGGATCGTAGATGCGCGGATGCGTCACGATCGCGAGGAACTCGTGCAGACATGGCCAGGGCGACGCCCAGGCTCCGCGGCCCTGGGCGAGCCCTTTGATGCAGGCGTAGGCCGCCCGGTGCCACGGCGAGTCCTCGCGATGGGCGTAGACCAGCACGTTCGTGTCGACGGCGATCAATCGCGCCCTTCATAGGCGAGATCGCGAATCCGATCCCACGCCGCGCCCGCGAGCTCGGGTCGGAGGCCGCGGCCCCGGAAGGTGGCGCGTCGCATTCGGAACCGGCCGCCGCGGCGCCGCTGCTCGACCTCCCGGCGCAGCCCGGCCTCGATCAGGGCTCGGACCGTCGTTCTCTCCCGCGCGGCGACCCTGCGCGCTTCGTCGAGGAGCCCGCCGGAAATCTCAACGGTGGTTTTCATATGGCTAACAATATCATTAGAGCCACATATATGGTAAACACGCCCGCCCCGTCATTTCAGTCACTTGGGGGTCTCGGAGGTCCAATTGACCACGACGTCGAGTGGAAGTTCGTGGCGACGATCTTCGGCACCGTGGCGAGAAACCTGCTGCCGTCCGGCGATACATCGAAGTCCTTCCACGGCCTCCCACTCAAGCACGAAGAGCACGGTCGTAGCACCAAGCTCGAGCGAAGGGAAAGTCTTGATCGGGAAGGGACGTCGCAGATGGCGACGGCGGCGCCCCCCGAGAGCTCGACACGCTTGAACTTACCGTTCGCGAGGAGACGGTCCCGAGAATCGTTCCGTCCCGGGTCAGGTCGCGGCCCGTCGTGGGAGCCGATGTGAGGTTCCCCGGCGGCTCGTCCGGCACGAACACTTTGGCGAGACCGAAATCGAGAACCTTGACTCCGGACTTGGTCAGCATGACTTTCCCTGGCTTCTTTGTAGACTTCTCCCATCCCGCCGCCCCGAGTGGAGAGAGAACCTCGTAAGGACCGAGCCGGCGGCCCGCGGCGATCAGCTCAATTCACGGATCACAATTTACAAGTAACGCGATCGGAGCCCCGGCGGTCTCATCGGAGTCCCTCGACGACGTAAAGGTCGGAGGATCGCCGCTGGTAGGTATAGACGTAGGAGCTTGCGTCGGGCGTCATCAGGATCGGGCCGATGAACTCGATGCCGGCCGGATCGGAAGGGACGATCTCCTTCCAGAGCTCTCGTTCCCCGGAGTCCACGCGAACGCGATAAACCTTCACCGACCGATCTCCATAATCGAAACGATAGACATAGATCGAATGTCCGTCGGCGGACCACTCGATGGGCACTTCTCCATCGAGCTGGCCCGGCAGCAGCGAGGGCTCGCCTTTCTCCACCGGATAAATTCGAATCTTTCTGTCGAGCCGCGTCGCGGCGAGCTTGCCATCCGGGGAGACGACTAGCCCTGACGCGCCCGGCGGGGAGATCGCGCGCGGAGGCGATCCTGCGAGATCGCACAGGAGCAGACGCGGAAGTTCGTCAGCTTGACCGGCCCGCAACAGAAACCTCTTGCCATCTTCCAGCCACCGCGCGGAGTTGAAGGTCTTGAGACTTCCGGTTGCGAGAACCTTCTGCTCTCCGGCCCCGGTCGGAAGGAGCACGAGCTGAGCCGGCTGATCCGGGGCCGGCTTGACCTGGGCAAGAACCCATTTTCCGTCGGGCGAGAGAGCGAGTCCGGCGCCGTCTCCCAGTCGAACCGGCAGCGCGTCCGGTCGGCCCCGCAGGAAGACGGCTCCGGCGGACGAGCCGCCTTCGCGAGACTCCGAGAAGAGGAGGGACTTCCCGTCCCGCGAAAGGTCCGCAACGATCGACCAGTCGAGCCAGGAGACGTCCTGCTCCCTGGTCTCTCCGGCGCGAAGCCAGTTCACGCCGGCGCGCCAGGAGTTGTTGGCGATGAGAGCCCGGCCGTCCCGGGCAATGTCGTGGAGCCAGACCCAGCTCGGCATCTTCAGAACCGGTCGGACCTTTCCCGCGAGATCGACCGCGTAGAGATTCGGAGGTCCTTCGTGGGTCGCCTGGGTGAACCAGATCTCGCGGCCATCGGGAGACCAGGCGAGTCCCTTGGCGCCGTACCAGCCTTTCGAGAGCAGCCGCTTCTTTCCGGAGAGCTCCACGAGGCCGATCGCGCTTTCGTTCCCGGTGCCATCGAGGATCGCGATCCGGTCGCCTGCCGGCGAGACGCGAAGCGAATAGAGACTCGTCGAGCGAGAAATCACCTTGCCGACGGGCAGCTCGAGTGTGTCCTCGCCGCGCTCGCCGCGGCGGATGATCGCGAGGTTCTTCCCGTCCGGAGTCCAATCCGCGTCCAGGATGTTCGCGAGAATCTCCCGCGGGACTCCACCGGCGAGCGCGGCGCGGGCAAGCATGTCGGGGGTGCCCGGGGGACGGTGCAAAAGGAGCGCCATCTCCCCGGAGCTCGAAATGGAGAACACGTCCGCGCTCGGAAGCGAGAGCGGAGTCGACTCCGTGGACCCGGCTCGCGTCGTGAACATCCCGATCGGATTTCCGTCCCAGGCGGCACTGTAAACGATCGTCTGGCCGTCGGGCGCGAACCGGGCGGAAGTGATGAACCCCCGCCGGAACGTCTGACGATGAAAACTCGGCGCGGGCGCGCGTCTCTCAGGCCTCCTGGCAACGGCGAAAATGCCTGCGGCCGCGCCGACGGCCAGAAGCGCCGCGGCGGCGAGCGCCGCGCGCAGGCGGGCGAAGGCGCGACCCGGGCGCGCCGGGACGGCGACTGCCGAGACTCCCGACGCGCTAGAGAGGGCCTCGAGCGCAAAGGCCACGTCGTGCGCGGAGTGGAACCGCTGCGCCGGGTTCTTCTCGAGGCAGTGGCGCACGATCCGCTCGAGACCGGGCGAGATGTTGCGGTTCGTGACGGAGAGGTCCGGAGGATCTTCCCGCAGGATCGCCGACATCGTGTCCGCAGCCGAATCTCCATGGAATGCGCGCTGGCCCGAGAGCATCTCGTAGAGAATCGCGCCGAAGGAGAAAATGTCGCTCCGCGCGTCGGCCGGTCTTCCGCGGACTTGTTCCGGCGCCATGTAGCCGAGGGTTCCCAGCACAACTCCCGGCTCCGTGCCCGCCGTGGCGGTTGGCAGATTCGTCTGCTGTCCCGAGCCCTCCTCGGCGTGGGTCAGCTTGGCCAACCCGAAGTCGAGGATCTTGATCCGCCCGTCTCTCGTGACGAAGAGATTCTCGGGCTTCAAGTCCCGATGGACGATCCCCTTCTCGTGGGCCGCGGCCAGCCCGTGTGCCATCTGGAGCGCGTAATCGATGGCCTTCCTCGGCGGAAGCCGGCCGCCCGCCAGCGCGGCCCGCAGCGTCTCTCCTTCCAGGAGCTCGCTGACGACGTAGGGCGCGCCCTCGTGCGTCCCGATGTCGTAGACCGCCGTGATGTTGGGGTGGTTGAGCCGCCCGGCGGCCTTGGCCTCCTGCTCGAAGCGGCGCAGCCGGTCGGGGTCATTAGAAAACGAGGCCGGCAGGACCTTGATCGCGACCGTCCGCTCGAGCCGCGTGTCCCGCGCCCGGTAGACCTCTCCCATCCCTCCGGCTCCGATCGGTGAAAGGATCTCGTAGGGGCCGAGGCGACTGCCCGCCGCGATCGTCACCGGGCTCTCCCCAGCACGGCCGACCAGTTGGTGACGACGACCGCGCCGTCGGGTTCGGTATCCGACGCACGACGAATGACGAGAAATCGCTGGCCGTCCGGAGACACGTCGTAGGGATGACGGGGGAACTGGATCTCTCCGCCCACTCCGAGCCGCAGGAGGAAGAGAGGCTGCGGCTCTCCGATCTCCAGACGGCCAGCGGCAAGACGCATGGCGACGGACATCAGCATTCCGTCTCTGGCCGCGTAGAAGAGCTCGGAGCCGTTTCGATTCCAGACCGGCATCTGGCCGCCTCCGATCGAGACCTGACGCTTCGGACCGGCGGGCAGAGGCTGCACGTAGACTTCCCTCTGTCCGGACTCACTCGAGTCGAAAGCGGTCCAGCGGCCGTCCGGAGAGATCTCGGGATGCTCCTCGGAAAACCGGGAGTCGCCGCTCAACCGTAGAGAATCGCCCCCGCCGGGAAGAGGGATCAGAACCCGGGTGAATTTGTCGCCCTCGGGGACGCCAATGAGCAGATGCCGGCCGTCGGACGACACCGTCGGCAGAATCTTGTCGCGCTTCGTTCGAAGCAGGATCTTCTCGGCGCCTCCGTTCGCCGGCCGTTCGTAGAGGTCGTAGAAGCCGACATGGTCGGAGACATAGACCAGGCGTTCGCCGTCCGGAAACCACGCGGGGTCGAACTCATCGGTGCGCTCGGTGGTAATCCGGGAGCCCGTCCCGCGGGAGGCATCCAGGACCCAGACATCCAGGTTCTGGCCGTGCGACGGGTCGCGCAGCGCCACGGCCGCCTTCCCGCCGTCCGGCGAGATGCGAACGTCTTCGTATCCACCGATTTTGCCGAGAACGCCGAGCTCGCGCCCCTTCCGATCCATCCAGACGAGCCTTCGCCGCATGAGCCACGACAGGTACACCACGCGGTTTCCGGCCGCCGAGAGCGACAGGAGATTGTCTTCGGTCCCGTAGCGGACCTGCTCGAGCGTGGGAACCGGGTCCCCGACCAGCTTGAGGCTTCGGGGATCGAAACTCCACGCGAAGACAGCGTTGTCGCGCGCGAACAGAAGGTAGCCGGGATCGGCGAAGACGGCGGCGGAGTCCGCATGGAAGAGCCGGCGGACGTCCTTCGAATCGAGAGAGGCGAGCATGATGGAGGTCTTTTCCGGGTCGATGTCGCGCGCTACGAACACGAAGTGCCGACCGTCCGGAAGGAAAGCGGGATGGAAATGGGCTTCGCCCCGCGCCGGCTCCGGCGCCGTGATCGGCCGAGGCGTGCCTCCCGTCGCGGGAACGGCGACGATGGGAGCGCCGAACTCCTTCGCGAAGAGGATCGTGCCCTGGCGGTTCCACGCGCCGAAAAAACCCGCTCCGCTCTCGCAGATCGTCTGGACGGGGCCGCCGTCCGCGCCGATGCGCTTCAACCTCCCTTCCGAGAAGAAAGCGATCTCACGCCCGTCGGGCGACCAGAACATGCCGCGGGCATCCTCGGTTCCCGGCAGCCGCCGCATCTCGAGGCCGTCGAGCGAGCGCACCCCGATCGAGTTTCTTCCTCCCTCGTCCTGGAGCAGGAACGCGATGCGCCGTGCATCCGGAGAGAGCTCGACTATGGGAAGGAAGCCCTGGCCGGACGGGGGCAGGATCGTGAAGCGCGTCAGCTCCTCGGGGGCCCGCGGCCGGCGGGAGAGGAACACCGCAAGCGCGCTGACGAGGATGGCAACCGCCGCGACGACCCAGGCGAGCCGCTCCCGACGTTTCTGCCGGCCGGCATCGGCCGGGAGAGCCACGACGCCTGGCGCCGGTCCTTCCGCGACCCACTTCAACTCCTTGGCGATGTCTCCGGCGTTCTGCCAGCGGTCCTCCGGGTCCTTGGCGAGACAGGTCTTGACGATGCGCTCGAGCGCCGACGGCGTCAGAGGGGCAACGGTCGAGATCGGCTGCGGCTCCGAGGTCAGGATCGAGGAGATCACGCTCGCCTGACTTTCCCCCGAGAACGCTTTCCTCCCCGTCGCCATCTCGTAGAGCGTCGCGCCGAGGGCGAAGATATCCGTCCGCGGATCGGCCTTCTTCCCTTCGAGCTGTTCGGGCGCCATGTAGGAAAGCGTTCCGAGGATCGTTCCTTCTCGCGTGACCTCTTTGGCCGCCGTCGGGGCCGACGTAAGGCTCTCGATTTGCGCTCGAGGTTCCAGCACCTTCGCCAGCCCGAAGTCGAGGAGCTTGACGCCCGATTTCGTCAGCATGACGTTGCCGGGCTTCAGGTC
>JBKPBH010000213.1:0-3229 GCA_046726795.1 Acidobacteriota bacterium | reverse complement strand
GGGTTGCACCTGGAGGGCCATGTCCACGCCCTCCCGGCCGTTGCGCGCCATGAAAGTCGTGTAGCCGGCCGAGGTGAGAATCGTCTGGACGATTAGAAGAATGTCTTCGTCGTCGTCGACGATGAGAACTTTCTCAGACGGCATGGAGCTTCGGCTTTGGGACCGGATGCGGAGATTTGGTCGGATTCTGAGCCCGCGTGCGCACTATTGTAACAGGGCCCGCGTTCACAGGAGAAGAATCGAATGGAGCCGTCGAGACCCGAGGCGGGCGCGCCCCTTCAGCCCCTCGAGCTCGATGAAGAAGGTCATCCCGGCGACCTCTGCCCCGAGCAAGTCCGCCAGCTCCGCGGCGGCCAGCGCGGTCCCGCCCGTCGCCAGGACGTCGTCCGCGATCAGCACCCTCTCTCCGCGAGCGCAGGCGTCCGCGTGGATCTCCAGCGTGTCCTTGCCGTACTCGAGCCCGTAGGACACGCGAAGGGTTTCCCGCGGCAGTTTGCCCGGCTTGCGGACGGGCACGAATCCGACTCCGAGCTCCCGGGCGATCGCCGCCCCGAACATGAAGCCGCGAGCCTCGATGCCCAGCACCTTGTCCGGAGGTTCGGCGCGGAAGGGCCGGGCCATGGCGGTGACCGCCTCCTCGAAGGCGGCCGGCGAAGCGAGCAACGGCGTGATGTCTCGAAAGAGAATCCCCGGCGCCGGAAAGTCGGGGATGTCCCGGACGAAGGACCGCAGGTCGAGGGACGGACTCATCCCGTGATCTCGAAAGAATCGTAACTCTGGAGTGCGGCCTCCTCTTCCGAAAGGGACATCACGCGGCTGCCCGCCGGGCCGGTCCGCAGCCTCTCGAAGTAACGCGCGACGGAAGCCGGGTCCCCCTGGGCGAGAGTCTCGACCGTCCCGTCGGGGCGATTGCGCACCCATCCCGCCACGCCCGCTTCGCGGGCGGCCCGCTCGGCGAAGAAGCGGAACCCGACTCCCTGGACTCTTCCGGACAGGACCGCCCGTCGGGCGATCACCGCGGAAGAGCTTCGCGGCCGAAACGGCCGAGCAGCGGCACGAAGACAACCTCCTCTCCGTCCTCCTGTCCGAAGTGGTCCTTGCGCCGCCGGACCACCCGAAGCCGCTGCCGGTTCGGGGGACCGATCGGGAGAACGAGCCGCCCTCCGACCGCGAGCTGCTCCAGAAGAGGCTCCGGGACCTCGTCGCTTCCCGCAGTCACCAGAATCCGGTCGTACGGCGCGGCGGCAGGATATCCATACGTCCCGTCGAACGCCTTCACCGAGACGTTGTGACAGCCGATTGCCACGAGCGTCGCGGCCGCGGAACGGGCAAGGTCGTCGATCCGCTCGAGCGAATAGACCGAGCGCGCGAGGACCGAGAGGACCGCCGCCTGGTAGCCTGAGCCCGTTCCGATCTCCAGGACCTTGTGCCCCGGCTCGACCGCCAGCCGCTGCGTCATTAGGCCAACGACGTAGGGCTGCGAGATCGTCTGCCCATGTCCGATGGGGAGCGAATGGTCGCCATAGGCCTTGGACCGAAGCGGTTCCGGTACGAAGCGGTGCCGCGGCACGCGCCGGAGCGCCTCGAGCACGCGCGCGTCGTCCACCCCGCGGGGCTCGACGTACCGGGCCACCATCTCGCGCCGCAGACCCAGCTCACGGTCCGGCGGCGCCGATCGCTCGGCATTTTGGGGCATGTGTTTTCATTGTAAGGGCTTTGCCTCCGTTTTTCGCGTCAAAAAGGGAGGAAATCGACCGGGTTAGAATGGCGTTTCTCTCTTGAACGGAGGAGCGTTGACGCCTCAAGACACCGCCGAGCTGACCCGGGTTTCGGGCCTTCCCGACGTCTCGCGGGAGGAGCTGAAGAAGTGGTACGGGCTGATGCATCTGGCCCGCGTGCTGGACGACAAGGCCCCGAACTACTTGAAGCAAGGGCTCGGCTGGAGCTACCACGCTCCCTGCGCGGGACATGATGCGATCCAGCTCGCGCTCGGCATGACCTTCCGCCCCAACCGGGACTACCTTTTCCCTTATTACCGGGACCTCGCAACGTGCGTGGCGGCGGGGCTGACCGCCGAGGAGATCCTCTTGAACGGCATGTCCAAGGCGACCGACGTCGCCTCGGGCGGCCGCCACATGTCCAACCACTTTGCCAAGCCCGAGATCGGAATCCAGAACGTGTCCTCGTGCGTCGCCAACCATGCCCAGCACGCGGCCGGGCTCGCCCGGGCCATCAAGACGTACGGGAAGGACGCGCTTGTCTTCTGTTCGGTCGGCGAATCGTCTCTCTCCGAGGGGTATTTCTACGAGGCGGTCAACGGAGCCTCGCGCGAGCAGCTTCCCGTCGTCTTCGTCGTCCAGGACAACGGCTACGGCATCTCGGTCCCCAAGTCGGACCAGACCGCCAACCCTTACGCCTCAGACAATTTCTCGGGATTCCTGAATCTGCGCGTGATCCATTGCGATGGTCTCGACGTCTTCGATTCCTTTCGCGCCATGCGCGAGGCGGTCGAGTTCGTACGCCGGGGCGCCGGGTGCGCGATCGTTCACGCGACTTGCGTGCGCATCCATTCGCACTCCAACTCCGACCGGCACGAGCTCTACCGCACTCCCGAGGAGCTCGAGGCGGCGCGCGCCGCGGACCCGCTGCCGCGATTTCGCCGGACACTCATCGAGAACGGACTCGTCAACGAAGACGAGATCGTCGCGATCGAGACGCGTAACCAGCAGATCTACGACGAAGCCGCCGATCGCGCCCGCCTCGCCCCCGACCCGGATCCGGCCTCGATCCACGACTTCGTCGCGCCGGAGCCATGGGTCCCGCAGGACTGGCCCGAAGGGCTTCCAGATGGCTCGGGGGACACGGAGACGATGGTGCAGGCCATCAACTCGACCCTGAAAGACGAGTTCCGACGGAATCCCGACACCTACATCTGGGGTCAGGACATCGCCTACCGGGATCAGGGAGGGGTCTTCAACGTCACAAAGGGGATGCAGCAGGAGTTCGGCGCCCACCGCGTCTTCAACGGCCCGCTCGCCGAGGACTACATCCTGGGCACTTCGGACGGGTTCTCCCGCTTGAATGACGAGATCCGGGTCGTCGTCGAAGGGGCCGAGTTCGCCGACTACTTCTGGCCGGCGGCCGAGCAAATGGTCGAAATGTCGCACGAGTACTGGCGCAACAACGGCAAGTTCGTGCCGAACGTCACGGTGCGGCTGGCCTCCGGCGG
>JBKPBH010000212.1:0-7873 GCA_046726795.1 Acidobacteriota bacterium | reverse complement strand
GCGTCATCCAGCCGGGGATGGCGCCGCAGCGGAGCGAGCTTTCTCGCGACGCGCTCGCGGTTGACGCGCGCCAGCATCTGTGTGCGCACGCGCTCGGGATTCGAGAGCGCGCTCGTTCTCTCGAGGAAGAAGTCCCCCCAGGAAAGGCCCAGGAGGACGACGTAGAGCGGCACGTCCGTGTTGAACGAGACGCCGATCCCGATCTCCCGGTACTGCGCGCCGACGATGTCGCCGGCGGCGGCGCCTTTCCCGGCTCGCCACATTTCGACGACGTCCTCGACGCCCCCGTCCGCGCGCGCCTCGACCTCCGCGACGATCCGTGTTTCCCAGCCCGTCTTCGCGAGCCGCCGCGAGTCCTCCTCCGTCGGGGCCGCGATCTCGCGTCCCGCCGCGATCTCCTCGGCGCGGCCCTGCGCGACGGCGGAGAGAGCAGAGGAAAGGCGGAGCGGCTTGATGCCGGCCGCGTCGCGGACGGCGTTGATCCGCTCGACGAACGCCTCCCGAGTCGCCTGGTACTCATCCGGCGCCCCGACGAGGATGGCGCCGACGACCAGGATCGGAAAACGGAAACCGGAAAACGGGAAGCGAATGACCACGGAGAGTGCTGTCCCGCCTCCCGCCTACCGCCTTCCGCCTACCGTCCCCAAGGCCTGCTCCAGGTCCGCAATCAGGTCTTCGACGTCCTCGATCCCGACCGAGATCCGCACGAGGCCCGGGGTGACCCCGAGTCGGTTGCGCTCCCCTTCCGGGATGGACGCGTGCGTCATGGTCGCGGGATGGGAGATCAGCGTCTCGACTCCGCCGAGGCTCTCGCCGAGAGAGCAGAGCCGCACGGCGCCGAGGAGCTCCGCCGCGGCCTCGTAAGGCCCGAGGTCGAAGGAGATCATCGCGCCGAAGCCGCGCATCTGCTTCCTGGCCAGCTCATACTGCGGGTGATCAGGAAGCCCTGGGTAATAGACCTTCTCCACCTTTTCGTGCGACGCGAGGAAGCGCGCGATCTCGCGGCCGTTTGCCTCGTGGCGCTCCATGCGAACGGCGAGCGTCTTGATGCCGCGCAACACGAGCCAGGAATCGAGCGGGGAAAGGATCGCGCCCGAGCCGTTCTGGACGAAGGAGAGCCACTCGACGTGCTCCGCGCTCGCCGCGACCGCGATGCCGCCGACCGAGTCGGAATGCCCGTTCAAGAACTTCGTCGTCGAATGCACGACGAGGTCCGCCCCGAGCGCCAGGGGTTTCTGGAGATAGGGAGAGGCGAACGTGTTGTCCACGACGACGAGGGCGCCCCGCTCGTGCGCCATGTCGCAGAGGAGCGGGATGTCGCAGATCGCCATGGTCGGGTTCGTCGGGCTCTCCAGGTGCAGGAGGCGCGTTGTCGGCCGGAACGCCCGGCGGACCTCTTCCGCGTCCGACGTGTCCACGAAGGAGAACTCGACGCCGTAGCGGGCCAGGATGCTGGTGTAGTAGCGGTGGGTCCCGCCATAGGTCATGTTGGAGCAGACGACGTGCTCGCCCGCCTTCACGAAGGTCGAGACGGCCGTGATGGCGGCCATGCCGGAGGCGAAGGCCCGCGCGCCGGCGCCCCCCTCGAGCACCGCCATGTTCTCTTCGAGCGCGGCGCGCGTCGGGTTCTGCGTGCGCGCGTATTCGTACCCCTTGTGTTTGCCGAGAGCCTCCTGTACGTAGGTCGAGGTCTGGTAGATCGGCACCGACACCGCCCCGGTACGCGGATCCGGTTCGTTTCCCGCGTGGATGCAATCAGTCGAAAAGCCCATAGAACCCAATTGTGAATTGTGAATTGTGAATTGTGAATGGCTGCCTACGGGAATTCACAACTCACAACTCACAATTCTCAATTCCCCAGGATCCCTTGCCCCGGATACCTCTCCGCGCCGTCCGGGAAGATCGTCACGACCGCCTTCCCGGGCCCCAGCCGCCTGGCGACGCGGAGCGCGGCCGCGGCGGCGACGCCGGAGGAGCCGCCCGCGAGGAGCCCCTCTTCCCGGGCAAGACGGCGGCAGGTCTCGAAAGCTTCGGCATCCGTGATCGTCACGACTTCGTCGATCATGGATCGGTCGAGGATCGCCGGGAAGAAGGAGAGCCCGATCCCTTCGACGGCGTGAGGCCCGCGCGCGCCTCCGCCGAGGATCGAGCCCTGCGGCTCGGCCGCGACGCGCCAGAGACTCGGCACCCGCTCGCGGAGAAAATCCGCGACGCCGGTGAACGTCCCGGTAGTCCCGACTCCGGCGACGAAGGCATCGATCCCGCTCCCGAGCTCGCCCAAGATCTCGGGCCCCGTCGTTTCGTAATGGGCTCGCGGGTTGACCGGATTCGAGAACTGGTCCGGCATGTACGCGCCGGGTGTCTCCCCAGCGATCGACCGCGCCTTCTCGATGGCGCCGCTCATGAGCTCTTCGGCCGGGGTCCGGACGACGGAGGCGCCGAACGCCTCCATCAGCTTCGCCTTGACCTGGCCGTATCCGTGCGGCATCACGATCACGCAGCGGTAGCCCTTGACTGCCGCAAGCATCGCGAGGGCGACGCCCGTGTTGCCCGAGGTCGGCTCGACGATCGTCCCGCCCGGCGCGAGCAGCCCGCGCCGCTCGGCATCGGCGATCATCGCGCGCGCGATCCGGTCTTTCAGGCTTCCGCCCGGGTTGAACCACTCGAGCTTGGCGAGAATCCGGGCGGCGCCGCGCGAGAAGCGGGACAGCTCAACCAAGGGAGTGTTCCCGATCGATTCCTCGAGCGCGGGCCCAAGATGGACCGCTGCGGGCGATGCCGATTTCAAGGTATCAGCCCGCATAATTCGCGAACGACTCCGGCCGTCCCGCGGATCTTTTCCGCCGGATACTTCGTCAGACCTCCTCTGCGATAGCAGAGACTGGCGGGGGACCTTCTGGTCCCCCGTACCCCCGGCGGCGGTCGCCGTCGTCGGTCTTCCTCGTCCCGACGGAAAATCTCTCGCGGGAACAAGGTGTGACTCAGCTCTCCCACTATCTGGACCTCATGATCCCGCGATCCTGAACGACGAGCACGTGTTTCGGCCGGGTGTCCGCGAATTATCCGGGCTCAGACGATAACAAAAAAGCCCCGGCGAGCGCCGGGGCTCGAAACTCACGAAGTGGAAGTTTAGTAGGCCTGCTGCGCGCGGCGAGCCGAGTAGCACTCGCGGCAGTAGACCGGCTTGCCGTTGGTCGGATTGAAAGGAACCTGCGTCTGCTTGCCGCAGCCGTCGCAGGTGACGTCGTAGAAGGTCCGCTCGCGCCCCTCTCCCGAGGAAGCCTTGCGCTTGTCGCGGCATGGCTTGCAACGCTTGGGCTCGTTGGTGAATCCCTTACGGGCGTAGAACTCCTGGTCATCCGCCGAAAAAAGGAACGTGCCGCCACAGTCCACGCAGGTGAGATTTTTGTCCGTGTATTGCTGCATCATGGAAGTTACCGATCTCCTGGGTTTTCCCCTCCGGGATTCATGTTCCCGGTCAAAAAAGTTATCCACTGAATCTGCGAAACCGGACTCCGCCGATCGCGGCGGAGTCGAGACAAAGGTTGCTCTAGGACCGACCCCCTTTCGCGCACGCGCACGCTTCCCCGCGGGAACGTACGGATCGAGGAAGGAAAAACATAAAAGCGGCAGTCGGTTTGATGCGGGGTCTTCCCTAAAAAGCTGGCGCACCGTAACACGCGGCTATTCGGGGTTGCAAGCGGTTTTTTTTCATCCTTCCGCGGCGAGCGTGGCGCCCGGGGCGAGACACCAGAGAGACGACCCTTCCGTTCGGACAGGTGTAATTCGATGAGTCGGCGTGGGTTAGCTCGTCCCGATCCTTCCGTCGAGAGGGGAGGAAGCCGTCGCGTAGCGCTTCTTCGGAATGCGGCCCGAGAGGTGGGCCGCGCGTCCCGCGCGTACGGCGTCGCGCATCGCGCCGGCCATGCGGACCGGGTCCTTCGCCCCGGCGATGCCGGTGTTCATCAGGACCCCGGCCGCGCCGAGCTCCATGGCGACGCAGGCGTCCGAGGCCGTCCCCACGCCCGCGTCCACGATCACGGGGACCTTCGCGCGCTCCAGGATGATCGCGATGTTGTTGGTGTTCTGGATGCCGAGCCCCGATCCGATCGGCGCGCCGAGCGGCATGACCGCCGCGGCTCCGGCGTCCTCGAGCCTCCGCGCCACGATCGGGTCGTCCGACGTGTACGGGAAGACCACGAACCCTTCTCCGACGAGTGTCTTCGTCGCCGAGAGGAGCGCCTCGTTGTCGGGCCAGAGGGTCTGCTCGTCTCCCAGGACCTCGAGCTTGACCCAGTGAGAGAGCCCGACCTCGCGCCCCAGCCGCGCGGCGCGCACGGCGTCCTCGGCCGTGTAGCAGCCGGCCGTGTTGGGCAGGAGCGTCATGCCCTTGGGGATGAAGTCGAGGAGCGATTCCTTCGAGCGGTCCGTCAGGTTCACGCGCCGCACGGCGACCGTCACGATCTGGGCGCCGGAGGCTTCGAGCGCCTCCTTCATGAGCGGGAAGGTCGAGTATTTGCCGGTTCCGACGATCAGGCGCGAGGTGAACGTCCTTCCGCCAAAGACGAAGGGGTCGGCGGCCGCGGCCGCCGCGGGGATTTCCAGGGTCGTAGACATGGGAGAAAGTCTATCGCTCTTCCAGGAAGCTCGGGGGAGCTCGAGGTCCCCGGCCACCCTCAGAGGAGAACGTTGTCGATGAGCCGCGTCTTTCCGACTCGAACCGCCGCCACCAGAGCCGTCCCCGCCGCGGCCCGATCCATCCGGCGCATCGTCTCGGGATCGACGACGTCGACGTAATCCACGGCGAGTCCGACACGTTCGAGCTCTTCGCGCGTCTCGCGCTCGAGCGATCTCGCGTCAGCGTCTCCGGCGGCGGCCCGGTCCCGAGCCGCGAAGAGGGCGCGCGGCAGAACGATAGCCTTCCGCCGTTCCTCCGCCGAGAGGTAGGCGTTGCGGGAAGACAGAGCGAGGCCGTCCTTCTCCCGCACCGTCTCGCCGACTTCGACGCGGACGGGAAAGTCGAGGTCGCGGACCATGCGGCGCACGACGGCGACCTGCTGGAGATCCTTGCGTCCGAAGAACGCCGCGTCCGGCTGAACCTGGAGGAAGAGCTTCGCGACGACGGTGGCCACGCCTTCGAAGTGTCCGGGACGCGCAGCGCCCTCGCCTCCTTCACTGACCCGCTCGACTTCGACCGAGGTCGAGAAGTCGGGCGGGTAGAAGCCCTTGGGATCCGGCGCGTAAAGGACATCCACCCCCTCGCGGGCCAGGAGCGCCGCGTCATCTTCCCTGCGCCTGGGGTACTTCTCGAAGTCCTCGCCCGGAGCGAACTGCAGCGGGTTGACGAAGATTGAGACCGCGGTGAACCCGCACGTCTTCCGCGCGAGGCGCACGAGCGAGAGATGCCCCTCATGGATCGCCCCCATCGTCGGCACGAAACCGATGGTCTTCCCTTGACCGCGGGCGTCTCGGATGAGTCGCCTCAGGGCGATCAGATCGCTGATTGCTTCCAAGATCGCTGTTTCGGGCCTACCTGTCCGCCTTGCTCATCGGACCCTGCGCAGAGGGACCTTCGGCATGCCATACGACTCTTCCTTGCTGGGGAAAGAGCCGCTCTTGACGTCGCTCGTGAAGGCTCGCGCGGCCGCCTCGATCGCCGAAGAAAGGTCCGCGTAGCGCCGCACGAAGCGGGGAGCGATGCCGCGCGAGAGGCCCATGACGTCGTGGAAGACGAGGACCTGCCCGTCGCAGGAGGCGCCGGCGCCGATGCCGATCGTCGGGACGGGAATCGAGCGCGTGATCTCGGCCGCGAGGTCCGCGGGGACGGCCTCGAGCACGACGGCGAAGCATCCGGCGTCCGCCAGCGCCGCGGCGTCCTCGACGATCTGGCGCGCGGCGCCGCGCTCGCGGCCCTGCACCTTGAACCCCCCGAGCTTGCGATAGGACTGCGGCGTCAACCCGACGTGTCCCATCACGGGGATGTCGGCTGCGAGGATCGCTTCCACAGCCGGCAGGATCCGCCGGCCCCCTTCGACCTTGACGGCCGCGCAGCCGGCCTCCGACAGGAATCGCCCGGCGTTCGAGACGGCTTCGGAGGGGTCCGCCTGGTAGGAGAGGAACGGCATGTCGCCGACGACGAGCGCGCGCTTGGCGGCGCGGCTGACGGCCGCCGCGTGCCGGACCATGGAGTCCATCGTGGCGGAGAGGGTGTTCGCGCGGCCGTAGACCGTCATCTCGACGGAGTCTCCGACCAGGAGAACGTCCAGGCCCGCCGCATCCAGGAGCGCCGCCGCCGGGGCGTCATAGGCGGTCATCATCGCGATGCGCTCCCGCCCCTTGGCGGCGAGGAGATCGGGAACCGTGACGGGAGAAGCCTCGGAGAGAGAAGACATGTCGCGCTCCTTTCCTCTCGGTCGATGTCTCGAGTATCGAGATCACCGCCGAAAAGGGCGTGACCGGAATTATAGAACGAATCCTCTTCGCCACTCACCTCGCGAGAATGCCTTTTGAACTCTCTCTTCCGAGGCCGGGCAGCAGGATGATGACTGTGGATTGCTCGCTCTCGCCCGGCCTCGCTCTAAGTACTGGCCGCGGGGACGTAGTACTGGACGCCCTTCTTCGCCTTCTGGATCTGGGCAACCAGGTCGTCGAAGTCGGCCGGGCGGTTGACGAAGTCGATCTCGTTGGTGTCGACGACGAGGAGCGGCGTGTCCTCGTAATGGTAGAAGTAGTAGTTGTAGGCCTCGATCAACTGCGCCAGATACTCCGGCGTGATCCCCTTCTCGTAGGAAGCGGAGCGTCTCTTGATCCGTTTCATGCAGGTCTCGAGCGATCCCTGCAGGTAGATCACGAGGTCGGGCCTGGGGATCGACTCGGTGAGGAGCAGGTAGAGGCGGTCGTAGATCATGAGCTCCGAGTCGTCCAGGTTCAGACAGGCGAAAATCTTGTCCTTGGGGAAGTGATAGTCCGCTACGACGAGGTTCGTGAAGAGATCGATCTGCGCGATTTCGCATTGCTGCTGGTAGCGCGAGAGGAGGAAGAAGAGCTGCGTCTGGAACGCGGCTCCTTTCTTCTTCTTGTAGAACTCGGGAAGGAAGGGGTTGTCCACGTCCTCGAGGATCTTGGTGCCGTGAAACCGCCTGGCGAGCAGGTCCACGAGAGAGGTCTTCCCGACTCCGATCGGACCGTCGATCGCGACGTGGCGCAGCGGGACGTCGCCTTCCGAGGGAATCGCCATCGCGCGCGATTCTAACGTGTCGTTCTCGCTCTCCGCGTCTCGTAGAATCGCCGACGCATGCGAGACCTCTACGGACCCTCGGGCGCCGCGCTCTACGACGCGGCTTCCGAACGCCTGCGCGCGGCCTCCGGGGACGCGGCGTTCTATCTCGCGCTCGCGCGGCGGGCGCGCGGTCCGGTGCTGGAGCTCGGCTGCGGCTCGGGACGCGTGCTCCTTCCGATCGCCCGGGAGGGGATCGCCTGCACGGGCCTGGACTCTTCGCGCGCCATGCTGGCCCGCGTCTCGAAGAGCGGGAAGCCCCGTAACCTCAAACTCGTGCACGGGCGGATGCAGGACTTCGATCTTCCGGAGAAGCGATTCGCACTCATCTACTCCGCCTTCCGGGCCTTCCAGCATCTCCTGACCGTCGGGGATCAGCTCTCCTGCCTCGCCGCGGTGCGCCGGCATCTCGCGCCCGGAGGGCTCTTCGCCTTGGACGTCTTCGCGCCCAAGCTCGACCGCATCTCGATCCTGGAGGAGAAAGAGACCCCGGAGGGACGCTGTCGAGACGGAGACACGGAGATCGTGCGGCTGACGAGTGTCCGGCGCGATCCGGCCGCCCTGGTCATGGACGTGACCTTCCGCAACGAGCTGCGC
>JBKPBH010000211.1:0-19409 GCA_046726795.1 Acidobacteriota bacterium | reverse complement strand
GGGCAGCCAACGCCAGTCTTTTTCGAGGCTAGACAACTCACACTCTGGCGGCTACCATTGTCAACGAAGAAACAGATCAACTGTTCCCCGGAGGTCTCACCATCAAACCTGGGCGTCTTCCCTGCCTCTTCGGCTTCCTTCTGCTCACTCTCGGCGCGAATGGTCTTCGGGCGGCGACTTATCTGCCCCTTTCCGATGAAGAGCTCGCTCGCCGCGCGCCCGTCATCGTGCGGGCGCGAGTCATCGAGCAGGAAACACGGATCGGAAGCGAGGCCGGGAAGGACATCGTTTCGACGGTGACGCGCTTCGAGCCTCTCGAAGTCCTGAAGGGTTCGATCTCCGCGGAGACCTTTTCGATCGAGCTTCCAAGCGGTGTCTCGGGAGACCTGTCGTACTGGGTGCCTGGCACACCTTCCTTCGCGGCGGGCGGGCAAGTCCTTCTCTTTCTGTCCCCATTGGCATCGGATCCGTACTGCTTCCGACTGACCGAGTTCGGTCTCTCCAAGTTCGATCTCGTCGAGGACCGCGCCGGGCGCCGATTTGCGACCCGAGCCGTCTTCCACCCGGAAGAGGACGATTTCCTCTCCGGCCGCGGCCACGTGGCCGGAGCTGTAGCATCCGGGCGTCCTCTTCGCGATGCCGAGTCATTCGCTTCGGCCCTTCGGAGCGCCGCGTCGGGAGATGAGTTTCCACCGGTGCTCTACGCCACGCCGGACGGCGAGGCCCGGGGACCTCAGACCGCCTCACCAGCCTGGGTCAACATCGGAGGAACGGAAGGCAACAGCCGGCTCTACCGGTGGTTCTGGGATACGGGGCGGTCTCCGGCCGCGCACGTTTCGGCCTCCGGCACGCAGACCGGGCTCACGGACGGCTCCGGCGGTCTTTCCTTCGTCGAGAATGCGGCCGTGCAATGGGCGGGAGTCTCGGGAGCAACGGTTCGCTACAGTCCGACCAGCGGTTCGGGCCAGGTCGTGGTCAACCTCGACGTCGCGAGCCATTCGTCGTACTGGTCCGATCCCCTCTCCTGCGGCAGCGGAGGCATCATCGGCGTTGGCGGTCCCGGCGCGGCCTCATCCGCCGGGAGCTTCAGGGGCGACGGCAACTACTACGCGGCCACCTCCGGAACCGTCTGGATGCGGCAGATCACGGGCGGCTGTTACCCCTGGCAGACCTTCCGGACCGCGGTCCTTCACGAGGTCGGCCACACTCTCGGCCTCGGTCACTCCGATCAGGGCACGAGCGTCCACTCGACGACGACGGCGGATCAGTGGTCCTTGGCCGTCATGGTCTCGGCCGTGTCTGCCTCCGCTCCTTCCGTGCCCCAGGCCGACGATATCCAGGCGATTCTCTGGCTCTATGGGCCGGCCGCGGCCGCGCCGACTTTGCCGGATCGACCCCGCCCGGCGCTCTCGACTCGCCGCTCTCACTAGCCTGCTAGGGGCGCGAATTCAGGAATCCGGTCGTTCGGCCGCTCGCCGCAGACGCAGCTCCATCGCGAGACGCGGGAGCCGGGTCTTCGCGAACAGGCGTCCGTTGACGAAGAGGATGGGGATCGATTCCCCATAGCGGCGGGCGAGCTCGGCGTCCGAGTCCACATCCACCTCCTCCCAGCGGTGCGGGACGCCGTCGAGGATGGCCTCGACCCGGCCGCGCATCTCCTCACAGAGGCCGCAGCCCGGCCGCGTCAGAAGGCGGAGCCGTGTCACGGCTGTCCCTGGGCCTTGGAGACCAGATAGACGTAGTGGAACCCCGAGAGGACCGTCGTCGTCGCGGCGGCCCCGAAGGCGATCCGCACGATCGCGAGTGGCCAGTTCCAGAGGTTCGCGCAGAGCACGATGAGGACGGTGGCGATCAGCGTCACGGTCGTGACCTTGCCCAGCCAGGTCGGCGGGAACTGACGCACGCTCGAGCTCAGGATCAGGAGGAGCGCAACGGTCAGCAGCAGCAGATCGCGCGAGATGACGAGCACGGCCAACCACACGGGCACCTTCACCGCAGCGGGGAAGGACGGCACCGCGAGGAAGAGGTAGGAGCTCATCATCAGGAGCTTGTCGGCGATCGGATCGAGGTAGGCCCCCAGGGCGGACTTCATGTCGAAGCGCCGCGCGAGGTACCCGTCGATCCCGTCGGAGATGCCCGCGACGACGAAGATCACGAGCGCGATCCCCAGGCGTCCCGCTGCGATCGCGAACAGGAAGAACGGCAGGGCCGCCAGCCGCAGGAGTGTGATGAAGTTGGGCAGCGTCCACGGCCCGCGGACCCGTCGGTTCACGACGCCCCCTTCTCGGCGACGAGCGACCGGGCGCGGTCGAGCGCCCGCAGGAAGGCCGAGCCGGAGACTCCCGGCCCCTCGCGATCGGAGATCAAGCCGCACGCGGTGGAGACGCGCAGCGCTTCGGCGTTCGTCAGCGGACCGCGCGAGGATTTTCGGACGCACGCGACCGAGCCGGGCCCGGGCTTGAGGATCGCGAGCAGCCGGACGAGCAGCTTGGCCGCCGCGGGAAGAGACAGCGCCGCGTCGGGCCTGACGCGGTGCTTCTCGCCGTCCACCTCGAGGAGGCCCAATGCGACGGCCCGCGTGATCGCGCGGCTGTCTCGACGCGAGACCGCGTCGCTCGCGATGACGCCGGAGTTGACGCGTGCCTCCCGCACCTCGGGACACATCCACCAGACGAGCTCGGCCGCGCCCGCGCGGGTCAGACGGGGAGAGGCGGCGGCCTCCCGCTCCGCCGGCGGCCAGTTCGCCACCCGGAAGGCGAGCCTCGCCTCGGCCGCCCGGGACGCCGCGCGCGGGTCGCTCCGGGCCAGCCGCTCGAAGGCGG
The DNA here is from genome assembly GCA_046726795.1 of Acidobacteriota bacterium. Lineage (GTDB taxonomy): Bacteria > Acidobacteriota > Thermoanaerobaculia > UBA5066 > Gp7-AA6 > JAWOLE01. The sequence goes on along the minus strand of JBKPBH010000211.1, from coordinate 16,587 downwards.
AGACCGCCAGAGCGTAGTCCCCGAGCTCCAGCGCAAGGTCCCCGGTCTTCTCCAGCACCGCGGGGTTTCGCGGCTCGATCTCCATCGCCTCCCGGTAGCGCTTCAGGGCCGCGGCTTTCTCGCCCGCCTGAGACTCGATGTCTCCGGCCGCGGTTCGGACAGACGAAGATTCCGGCGCCAGAGCGATCGCCTCCGCGATGTCGGCTCGGGAGCGCGCCCATTCCGACCGATCGGCCGCCGCGCGCGCTAAGGAAAGCCAGCGATCGCGCGACGCGAGCCGGAGCTCCTCGGCGCGGTCGTTTACGCCCGTGCGGTTCCCGTCTCGCGCGACGGCACGCAGGTACAGTGCGTGAGCTTCCACGGCGCGGCCCGCGCGCGCCTTGGCCTCCCCGCACGCGACCAGGAGAGGCAGCGTCGGGTTCCCCGCCGACAGCAGCTTCTCGCAGTCCGGCAGGGCCTCCCTGGCCCGGTCCTCGAGCACCAGCGCCTCGATCCAGCCGATCTCGGCCGCCAGACGCCGGGAGTCCCCCGACCGGGCGACCGCGAAAGCCGCTTCGGCCGCGCGGCCGTCTCCTTCGGCGAGCGCCTCACAGCCTCGCTGGACCGGCTCGGAGAAGGGCCCATTCAACTCCTCCCGCGGGTCGAGAGGGAAGCCGTCCCGCCGGTCGATCGGGCGCGGCGCCGTGGTGGCGCAGCCGGCGAGCAGAGCGCCCGAGAGCAGGCTGCTGAAGAACAGTGTGAGGTGGCGTTGCGGCCGACAGCCGAGAGTCTTCACGAAGACCCGGGAGTTAGCCCCTCGTCCTTGAACTCTCTCGGCAGCCGCTCGCGAAGCGAACGCCCGCGGCCCACGGCCTCTGGACTCTCGGCTCTCGACGCGTTCACGCGCCCGGCGGCAGGTTCTCGGAGCGGATCGACGCGATCGCGTGCTTGTAGATCATCTCCTCGCGGCCCTCCACCTCCAGGACGAGGGCGAACTTGTCGAAGCGCCGCAAGCGCCCCAGGCGCTCTTCTCCTGAAGTGAGCCGGACGGTGATGACCACGTTGTCCTTGCGCAGGTTGTAGAAAAAAGAATCCTGGACGTTGATCGGCGCCTTATTCATGGCCACCCGCTTCCTTCCCCTGAGCTCCCTCGAGCCTCTCGAGCGCCCGCGCCGGCGCCTCCTCGGGGCTCACCCACTCGATGGCGGGCTCCCGAGCGAACCAGGTCCGCTGCTTCTTGGCGAGCGCCCGGGTCGCCGCCACGATCCTTCGCTCCGTCTCCTCCCGGTCCGAGCGTCCGGACACCCACTCGGCCACTTCGCGATACCCGATGGCCTGAAAACCATTCGCCTCCAGCGAGATTTCGTTTGCGAGCAGCTGCCTGACCTCGGCGTCCCAGCCCGCGTTCAGCATCCGCCGGACTCGTGCCTCGATCCTAGCATAGAGGTCCTCGCGCGACGGCCGCACGCCGAGCAGGACAACCCGGAAGCGCGCCGCCCATCCGTCGCTCGCGCGCGTCCTCGCCGACGCCGGAATCCCGGTCGCGAGGAGGATCTCGATCGCCCGCAGCGCGTAGCGCAGGTTTCCGGCGGGGATCCTCGCCGCGGAGACCGGGTCGTTGATCTCCAGGAAGCGCCGGGCCGCCGCGGGCCATCTCTGGCCCCAGCGGCCCAGGGCCGACCGCAGCTGCGGGTCCGAGGCGTCGCCGGGCGGCAGTCCTCGCAGAAGAGCGTCGATGTAGAAGCCACTGCCGCCGCAGACGATCGCGAGCCTTCCGCGACGCGCGATCTCCTCGACGGCGTCTCGGGCTTCCCTGGCCCAGCGGCCGGCCGAGAACGTTCCCCAAGGGTCGGCCACGTCCAGAAGGTGGTAAGGCACCTCCTGGCGCTCCGCGCGTGTCGGCTTCGCCGTCCCGATGTCGAAGCCCCGGTACACCGCGAAGGCGTCCGCCGAGACGATTTCCCCCCCGCGGGCCCGCGCGACTTCATGCGCGACGGCGCTCTTGCCGGCGCCGGTCGGCCCGACGATGACGAGGAGCGGCGGCGCGGGTCTCGCGCTCAGGGGATCCCCCGCAATCGGAGCCGCGTCGCGTTCGGGGCGAGCTCAATCCGCACATCGGAGGAGACATCGGTCCGGAAGACCGGCACACGGGCGGCGGCGAGAGTCCGAAGCGTCTCGGGAGCGGGGTGCCCGAAACGGTTCTCCCGGCCGCAGGAAAGGAGAGCCGCGCGCGGGCAGACCGCTTCGAGGAAGGCTGCGGTCGTCGAGCTGCGGCTGCCGTGGTGGCCGACCTTGAGGACATCCGCGCGGGGGACGCGCCCGTCGGACAGCAGGGAGCTCTCCGAAGGCGCACCCGCGTCCCCGGTCAGGAGCGCGCGGCGTCCGTCTCTCTCGAAGAGCAGGATCAGCGACTGGTTGTTGATGGCGTCCGTCTTGCGGCGCGGCCCTCCCGAAGCGACGACGACGGCGCAGGCGTCCGGCCACTCGAGGACCTCGCCTGCGGCGAGTACCCGGATTGGAACGCCTCGCCTCGCCGCGACCGCATCGAGGTCGTGGAAGAGACCCCCTTCGTCTTCGCCGCCGGAGCGCCAGAAGGCGCTGACCGGCAGCTCCTCCAGAACGGCGAAGAGCCCGAGGGCGTGGTCCGGATGCGGGTGAGTCAGGACGGCCGCGTCCAGAGACACAACGCCGCGGTCCAGGAGCTTGGGGAGAAGACGTGTTCTGCCGAAGTCTCGCTGGTCCAGGGCGAACGGTCCGCCACCGTCCACGAGCACCGCACGTCTGGCCCAGCGGAGCAGAAGCGCGTCCCCCTGCCCGACATCGAGCGCCTCCAGGCTGAACCCGCGGGACGGCCCGCCCGGACCCGGGGCCACGGCGAGGAAGAGGAAGAGGCCGGCCGCGGCCGCGAACGCGGGCGCCCGGAGCCGCCGCGGCGCGAACACGCCGGCGCACAGGAGCGCGGGCACCGCGAGAACAGCGGCGAGCGATGGCGTGGGCCGCAGAAAGGCGGCTCCCGAGACCCTCTCCGCGACGAGCTCCATCGTCCGGGCGCCCACCGCGAAGAGCGCGACGAGCGGCGCAGGCACCCACCCCGCGGCGAAGAAGAGAAGGAGCACCGCTCCCAGGGCGATCATCGCGCCCAGGAGCGGAATCGCCAGCGGCGCCGTAAGCCAGGCTCCCGCCGACACGACGTTGAATCGCCACAGGAGGACGGGAGCCGTCGCCGACTGCGCGGCCAGCGCCGCGGAAAGCGCCGACAGGATCTCCCGCGGCCGCGCGGGCAGCCGCGACCGGATGGGCGCGGTCAGGAGCGCGATGCCGAGGACCGCGGCGAAGGTCAGGACCGTCCCGATCGAATAGACCTGTGCCGGATCCGACCCGAAGAGGACCAGGGCCGAGAGTCCGATCGCCTGGAGGTTCGCCATGGGTCTCTCGAGCAAACGCGCAGCGCGGTGAATCCCGAAGACCGTCCCGGCGCGGACCGCGGGCGGGTGGCCGCCGCCGATGAGCACGAAAACAGCCAAAATCGCGAGGAAGACGGCATCGCGGACCTTTCCGCGAACGCGAAGCGTCCGCAGTCCGAGCATCGCGAGGCCGCAGGCGAGCGCGACGTGAAGACCGGCGACCACGAGCATATGGTAGAGGCCTCCCCGCCGGTAGCGGGCGACCATTCCGCGATCGAGCTCGGAGGTGCGGCCCAGCAGAAGGGCCGAGAGCGGTCCCCGCACGTCCCGGTCGAAGCCCGCTCCGCGCGCTCCCACGGGGGGCAGGCGGGCGTGGAGCCACCGGTTCGGAAAGGCAAGCCAGGACATCGCCGTTGGACTCACTCGCTCGACGAGCCGGGCGCTCTTGACTGAGAGGCGGTACTCGGGCCAGGGCATCGAGAGGTCCCGTTCCGAGGCGGGAAGCCCCTCGCGAATCAGGTGGCCGACCGCCACGACGCGATCTCCGCGGTCGGCGATCTCCTCAACGCGGCTCTCCCCGGAAAGGAAGACGAACACCTCCGCCGGGAACGGCCGCCATCGCCCTCGCACCCAGATTCGTTCCGCCCGCAACCGGCCCGAGACTCGCGGAAGAGACCCGCTCCAGAAGTCTGTCAGGACGCCTTCGATCCGGTCCGCCCGGTCGCGGGCCGGCGGCAGCTCCAGAAACGTTCTCGAGGCCGTTTCGGCCGGCCTTCGCAGCCGCAGGCTCGCGTCGAGGAACCCGAGGCTCGCCCACAGGAGCGCGGAACAGGCAAAGAAGGCCGGGCCGCGCCGGCCTCCAGCCGTCCGCAGGACGAGAAGCAGAAGACAGCCGAAGGCCAGGAGAACCGCGCCGGCGGAGCCCGTGACGGACCGGGCGCCGAGCAGGATCCCGGACGTGAAGAACAAGGCTGCCGCGGCGGCCGGAGCCGCGCGGGAATCGGAAGCGGGTTCCTTCAACGCTCGCCGAACGCGGAGAGCGCCACGACCGCTTCGACCCGATGAGTGAGGGGATAGAGATCGTACAGCCTCGCGCCGGCGATGAAAAGCCCCCCGCCGGCGAGCGCGGCGAGGTCCCGAGCGAGGGTTGCGGTCTCGCAGGAGACGTAGAGGAGGAGAGAGGGAGGCCGATTCGCCAGGGCGCGGGCCAGCGGAAGACCGAGCCCGGCGCGGGGCGGGTCTGCCACGATCAGATCGAAGTTCTCGCGGCTTCGCTCGAAGAATTCGAGGGCGTCGGCATGCACGACAGTCCAACGGTCGGACTGCCAGCGCCGCTTCGCCGCGAGGGCCTGCTCGACCGCGACATGGCTCGCCTCCACGGTCACGACCGAATGCCCCGCTTCGAGAAGCGCTCCGGCGAAAAGCCCGACGCCGCCGAAGAGATCGATGGCCCGGCCGGCGGGGATCCGGGCGGCCTGACATTGGACGTCGGAGGAAAGCGGCTCGAGCAGGTATCGGTTCGATTGAAAGAAGGTCCAGGCGGTCAGCGGGAAGTCGCGCTCTCCGACCGGGAGCCAGAGGCGCCGCTCGCCACTCCTGGCCAGGACGGGACCCTCCGCGGCGGCGACCGCGGTCCCTTCGAAGAAGGGCGAGAGCGCATCGAGCATGGCATGAGCGGCGCGCCGGTCGGCGCCGGCTGCCATCGTCGCGCGAGCCAGACGCCGAGTGCCGGCGAGGTCCTCGACGGTCGCGATCTCGCTCACAGCCGCTGAGCTCGTCGCGATCGCTTGAGAGAGCCGCGGCAGCAGCAAGCGCGTCGGCTCGGACAGGGCCTCGCAGGTGTCGGCGGACTCCACACGGTGAGTTCGGGGAGCGAAGTATCCGACCCGCGCCTCGCGCCCTTCCCCGGCGACGTGAAAACGATTGCGCAGGCGGTAGGCGAGCGGCGACGGCTCGATCGTCAGGGGGCTCGGAGAGCCACATGGTTCCCCGCTGCCGCCAAGCCCACCGAAGAGATCGGACGGCAGCTCGCCGATCCGCTCCATCGTTTCCAGGAAGAGCTCGCGCTTGGCCCGGCGCGCGGCTTCGACGTCGAAGTGTGACCAATCGCAGCCGGCGCATCCTTCGGCGTGTGCCCCGGCGCGCCGCAACGGCGAGCGCGTTGAAACGGAAACGGCCCGCCCCTTCCAGAACTTCTTGCGGGCCTCGAGGACCTCGGCTTCGACCTCTTCGCCCGGCAGACCCCCCGCGACGAACCCCACGCCCTCCGGCGTTCTGGCGACACCCTCCCCGGTGGGCGCGAGATTCGTGATGGTCACACGACGAAGCATCATCGAAATCCTAGGCCCCGGTCGCGCTGAAGGCACCGGAGGCCATTCACGAGAGAAGGGTCAGTCGCGGGAGGTCGAGGGTCTCGCGGAGCTTGCGGCGGGTCAGGGCGCTCGTCGTGCGCCGCGCGGTCTCGGCGTCCACGCGCAGACCGGCCCGAGCCAGCGCCTTCTCCACATCGGAATCCAGTCGCGCTCGCTCCCCCTCGGGGAGCGCCTCGTAAAGCTCCTTCGCCAGCCTCTTGTCGAGCCTCGCCAGCGAGACCTCGGCTTCTCCGGCCGTCTTGCCTGCCTTGGCGAGGCGCTCGAGCGATCGAAGTGCCGACTCGAGGGGCGCCGCCAGGTCAGGCCGGCGTAACCGGAGATCCCGGAGCGTTCCGCCGAGGCCTTCGATCGCGCCTCGGACCTCCGCGGGCTCTCCGGATCGCGGGGCTCCCCGCCCGATCTCGGCTTCCGCCCGCCGCTCCCAGGCCTCCAGCACTGCGTCCCGGCAGTAGGCGAGGGAATTGACACGACCTGTGGCCGAACGTTCCTCGCGCCGCGAAAAAGCCTCGTCGATACCCCGCTCGATCGCCTCGAGCGGGACACCGAGCGCTCGCCATTCCTTGACCTGCGCGAAATCCCGAGGCGAAAGGAGGAAAGGGGTCCCGCGGCGGCGGATGAAGGCCGCCTCCGCCGCCTGGTAGTACCGCCTATCCTCCTCGGTTTCGCTCATGGATCAAGAGAAGCCCGGTCAGGGTCAGGAGCGGATCCACTTCCTCGATCCGCTCCGAGCCTCCGCCGAAGAGCTCCGCGAGCCCTCCCGTCGCAATGACGCGCGGCTTGCGGTTCAATTCCCGCGCGATGCGGTCCACGACGCCGTCCACGAGAGAGAGATATCCGAAGTAGAGGCCGGATTGGATCGAGGCGGCGGTCGTCTTCCCGATGACCTTGTCGGGGCGACGGATCTCCACGCGCCAGAGCCGCGCCGCCTTCTCGAAGAGCGCCTCGGCCGAGACGGAGATGCCGGGCACGATGACGCCGCCGGCGTACTCCCCCTTTTCCGTCACGACGTCGAAGGTCGTCGCCGTCCCGAAATCCACCACAATGCAGGGCCCGCCCAGGCGTGCGTACGCCGCGACGGCGTTGACGATCCGGTCGGCTCCGACTTCCTGCGGGATCTCGTAGAGGATCGGCATTCCCGTCTTCACGCCCGGCTCGACGAACAGAGGCTCCTGACCACACAGCTGGCGCAGCGCCTGGCGGAGCGGGAACTTCAGGGAGGGCACGACGTTGGCGACAATGACCTCGCGCGGCGCCTCCGCGCGGCCGGAGGCCTCGAGCAGGCCTCGCACCGAGAGAGCGATCTCGTCGGCCGTCTCCTCGCGCCGCGTCGTCAGCCTCCAGTGGCAGAGAAGCCGGCCGTCCTCGTAGAGGCCCAACACCGTGTTCGTGTTGCCGACGTCCACGGCCAGGAGAGACCGGCCCGCGCGCGTCACCATTCGGCGACCATCCCGGTCGAGACGACGGTCTCGCCGCGCGATGTCTTGAGCCTCAGAAAGCCCTCCGGCGAAAGCCCGGCGTATTGTCCGGTCACGTCCTTCCCCTCGCGCCGCACGGTGATGCGGTCGCCCAACCGATGCACGGAGACTCTCTCCCAGGCGTGCACTTCTTCGGCCCAGCGCGGGGCCGCGAGCTCCGCGTCCAGACGGTCCAGGACGCACTGCAGCAGCGGCGCCAGGGTGAACGCGCGTCCGGCTTCCTCTTCCAGAGTCGTTGCGCCGCGCACGTTCCAGCTCGATGCGGATCCGAGCACGTTTAACCCGACGCCGACCGCCACGTACGTGTCCTCTCCCTGTGTGCGTGCCTCGGCCAGGATTCCGCCGACCTTTCGCCTCCCGATGTAGAGGTCGTTGGGCCATTTCAGGAGAACGCGAACGCCCGTCGCGTCCCGGATGGCCTCGCGAAGCCATCGCGCAACCGCGATCGGCATGAGCGAGATCGGCTCGCCCGCCCGGGCCTCGCGGACGAAGGTGAAGTACAGACCCTGGCCGGCAGGTGCCTCCCAACGCCCCTTCCGCCCGTGGGCGCCCGGTTCGGACTCGGCGATGAGCACCGTCGTCGGAAAACGCTCGTCCTCCTCGAAGTACATGTCGATCAGCTGCACGGCGAGGTCATTGGACGATTCCGTTTCCGCGAGAAGCGTCAGATTCTCGAAGGCGCGCCACCGGCGCGTGTCGAGCTCTCCTCCCGCGAACGGGATCACGCGCCTCCCGTGGAGAGCGCCGAGCGTCGCTCCTCCAACTCGACGAGCCGGCGGCGCGTCTTCTCGACGACCGGCGGCGGGGCCTTGTCCAGGAAGGAGGGATTGTGCAGCTTCGCCGACAGCTCCGTGATCTCTTCGTCGAGGGCCGTGAGCTGCCGCGTGATTCGCCCGCGGTCCGCGCCGGCGGCGCGCTCGCCCACCGAGAGGCCGATCGAAAGGCCCGCGACGACGTCGCGAGCCATCTCGGAAGCGGGCGGCTCGAAGGACAGGCCCGAAAGCCTGGCCAGGTGCGCCAGCAGGGACGCGAGGGGCTCGAGCTGGCCGACCCGGTCACGATCGGGCGAGCCGGGGTCGATCGCGAGCCGCACGGGCTCCGTGGGTGAGAAACCGCGCTCGGTGCGGAAGTTTCGCACCCGGGTCACGACCTCGCGAAGAGCCTCGACGGTCTGCTCCGCTTCCTCGTCCCTCAGCGAGGCGACTCCCTCCGGGTAGGGGGAGACGATCAGCGTACCCGGCTTCCCGGTCCACTTCTCCCAGATCTCCTCGGTTACGAACGGCATGAAGGGGTGGAGCAGCGCGAGCGAGTCCGAGAGGCAGCGCGCCAGCACTCCGCGGGCGGTTTCCCGGGCGGGATCCCGGCCGTCGCGCGAGGATTTGTCCGCTGAAGCCCTGGCGGGGGCGGACAGCAGAGGCTTGACCATCTCCAGGTAACCGTCACAGAGCTCGTGCCAGACGAACTGGTACGCCGCCTGCGCCGATTCGTCGAAGCGGAACGCCGTGAGGTTGCGGTTCACGGCCTCGGCCGTCGCGGCCAGGCGCGACAGGATCCAGCGATCGGGAAGGCTCAACTCCCGACCTTCGAAAGACGGGGGGCTCGCCGTCTCGTCGATCTGGCCGAGCGTGAACCGGGCCGCGTTCCAGAGCTTGGTCGCGAAGTTGCGCGAGCCCGCCATCCGGCTGCGCTCGACCGACACGGTCGGCCCCGACGCCGCCGCCGAGGCGAGCGTGAAGCGGACGGCGTCGGCGCCGAACTCGGCGATCGCCTCGAGCGGGTCGATGACGTTGCCGCGGGTCTTGGACATCTTCTCGCCGCCGATCCGCACGAGGCCGTGCAGGTGCACGACGGAGAAGGGGGCGCGCCCGGTGAAGCGGAGCCCCGCCATGATCATCCGCGCGACCCAGAAGAAGAGGATGTCGTAGCCCGTCACGAGGGTGTCGGTCGGGTAGAACTCCCTGTAATCCTCGGTCTCCTCCGGCCAGCCGAAGACCGAGAAAGGCCAGAGCTGCGAGGAGAACCACGTGTCCAGGACGTCCGGGTCCTGCTCGAAACGGTCGGAGCCGCAGACCTCGCAACTCTTCGGATCGGCCTCCGAGACCGTCAGGTGGCCGTTGGCGCAGGTGAAGGCGGGGATGCGATGCCCCCACCAGAGCTGCCGGGAGATGCACCAGTCGTAGATGTTGCGCATCCACTCGAAGTAGGTCTTCGTCCAGTTCCCCGGAACGAACCGGACGGCGCCCTCTTCGACGGCGCGGATCGCGGGCTCTGCCAGGGGACCGATCTTCACGAACCACTGCGTCGAGAGGAACGGCTCGATGATGGTCTCGCAGCGCTGGCAGGTGCCGAGCGCCATCTTGTGCGGCTCGCTCCCGACCAGTCGGTTCTCCGCCGCCAGGCGGGCGAGGATCTGCTTGCGCGCCTCGAAGCGGTCGAGGCCCGCGTATTCTCCCGCCTCGGCGGTCATCCTTCCGTCCGGACCGATGACGATGACCTCGGACAGGCCGTGCCGCCGACCCGCCGCGAAGTCGTTGACGTCGTGCGCGGGAGTCACTTTCACGACGCCCGTTCCGAACTCCCGGTCGACGAGGATCCCGTCCTCGATGATTGGCAGCTCCCGTCCGACGAGAGGCAGGATCCCCTTCTTGCCGCGCAACTTCGCGGTGCGGGGATCGTCGGGATGGATCGCGAGCGCCGTATCGCCGAGCATCGTTTCCGGGCGCGTCGTGGCGACGACCGCCCCCGAGGCCACTCCGGGAACGTCGTACCGAATCCGATAGAGAGTCCCTTCCACCTCGCGGTGCACGACCTCGAGGTCCGAGACCGCCGTGCCGCAGCGCGGACACCAGTTGACCACGTAGCGCCCGCGGTAGATCAGGCCGTCGCGGTAGAGCGACACGAAAGCATGGCGCACGGCGCGGGAGAGGTCCGGATCGAGCGTGAATCGCTCGCGGCTCCAGTCGAGGGAGCAGCCGAGCCTCTTCAACTGGGACTGGATCGTGTCCTTGGCCTCCCGCTTCCAGGCCCACACCCTCTCGATGAATTTCTCGCGCCCCAGCTCGCGCCGGTCGATCCCCTGTTTGGCGAGCTGCTTCTCCATGACCATCTGCGTCGCGATGCCGGCATGATCGGTCCCGGGCACCCAGAGCACGCGGCGGCCCCGCATGCGCATCCAACGAGCCAGGATGTCTTCGATCGTGCGGCCATAGGCGTGGCCGATGTGGAGCTTCCCGGTGACGTTCGGAGGCGGAATCACCATGACGAAACGGGGCGAGCCGGCGGGACCGCGGGGCTCGAAGCGTCCCTCCTCCTGCCAGAGCCGGTACCAACGCTCCTCGAAGGAGGACGGCTCGAAAGTCTTCGGAAGCTGTCGTCTCGGACCCTCGTCCGAGCCTGCCGCGACGCGTTTTCCAGACATGAAAAAAGGGCTCGTGCCCCTTTGAAAATAACAGAAACGGGGACCGGGGGAGCTACGAGGCGACGGCCGGCCGACGGATGCTCGTGAGGAGCCGAGGGGACTGCGGGCCCGGAGGCCGCTTCGGCGAGTTCTCGCCTTACTCGGCGCCGCTCTCGAGCTCCTCGATCCTCCGCTTGACCGCGATCTCCGCGACGTCGGGAACAACTTCCCAGGCGATCTCCCGGACGACCCGATCGGAGAGCTTCTCGACGACGCGGGCCGCGATCCGCTCGATCTGCTCCTCGGTCAGCTCCATGGAGGAAGGCTCGGCCGGCGCGGCGGCCTCCTCCGGCGCCACCCGCTCGAAGAAGAGCTCGGCCTCCTCGGCCGAAATCTCCTCGACCGCGAGCTCGATCGGGGGAGCCGAGAAGGAACCCGCGAAACTCTCGGCCGGAGGAGGCTCGGGCACCGGTGGCAGCGGTTCCTGGACGGGCGGGACGGTCTCGGACGGGGCGATGGCGGGCGGAGCCGGCTCCATCGGGACCTCCGCGAACGCCGCCTCGCGCGGGGAAGCTCCGGCCTCCTCGTAACCCTGGCCGAAGGGGTTTTCCGAGTCGGCGGCCGGCGCTTCGCCCGGGCTCCGGCCGGAGTCGTCCAGGAAGCCCGTCGCGAATGGCGCTTCGTCCGGAGGCGGCGGAGGAGGCGGCGCGCCCGCCGCGCGAGAGAGGAGCGTCTCGATCTGCTCGAGCAGTTGCTGCGCGTCGAACGGCTTCGAGACGACGAGATCGCACCCGATCCGCCCGGCGCGCTCGCGGTCGAAAGGCTCGAAGGTGCCCGAGAGCAGGATGACGGGAATCCGCGCCGTCGCCGGATTGCTCTTGACCGCCTCGCAGACCTCGTAACCGTTCTTCTCCGGCATCACGACATCGGCCAGGATCAGATCCGGGCGCGATTGCCGCAGGTTCTCGAGCGCCCTCTGTCCATTGGAGACACAGGTCAGCTCGTAGTCCGTCCCGGAAAGCGTCAGCTCCACGACTTTCTGGATCGTGAGGCTATCGTCCGCCAGGAGGATCTTCTTTCCCATGGAGTCCCGCTCGGGACCAGAAAAGCTACTCGCGTCCCCGCGCGGTGTCAAACAGAGAGGTGATCGGTGTTAGCTGGTCGGCGTTAGGGGAGGCACCAAGGCTCCCGGCCTACCACCTGTGACCGGCCACCTACCACCTTCCTACCACACCGCGGCCAGGTAGCGGCCCGGAGGCCGGCGACCGAGCGCCCCCGCGAGGAACCGAGACGCCTCGACGACCTTGGGAAGACTGACTCCCGTTTCGATTCGGAGACCCTCCAGCATGTACAGAAGGTCTTCGGTCGCGAGGTTTCCGGCCGCGCCGGGCGCGTAGGGGCAGCCGCCGAGCCCGCCGGAGGAGGCGTCGTAGGACGCGATGCCGCATTGCAGACCGGCGTACACGTTGGCAAGGCCGGTGCCGCGCGTGTCGTGGAAGTGCAGCGCGAGGACTCCGCGCGTGACGCCCGAGTCGTAGAGAGTCTCGACGACCTCGTAGACGCCGGCGGGCGTCGCCACGCCGATCGTGTCCCCGATCGAGATCTCGTCCACGGGAAGATCGAGCAGCTTGTGGATGACTTCGCGCACCGCCTCCGGCGAGACAGTCCCTTCGTAGGGGCAGCCGAACGCGGTCGAGACGTATCCCCGGACCCGGATCTTCTCCTCGCGCGCCCGGGAGACGACCGGACGGAAGCGCTCGATCGACTCGTCCACCCCGGCGTTGATGTTGTGCCGGTTGAACGTCTCGGAGGCTGCGGTGAAGACGGCCACTTCGCGCACGCCCGCCGCGATCGCGCGCTCGAGTCCGCGGACGTTCGGAACGAGCGCCGGATACCGGGTGCCGCTGGCGCGGTGGATCCGCCGGAAGACCTCCTCGGTGTCGGCCAGCTGGGGCACGGCCTTGGCCGAGACGAAGGAGCCGGCCTCGATCGCCGGAAGGCCGGACTCCGTCAGCCGGTCCACGTACTCGACGCGAACCTCGACAGGCAGCGACTCCTTCTCGTTCTGAAGACCGTCACGTGGTCCGACCTCGTAGACGGTGACCCGCTCGGGCAAGTGGGGCCGCTTGATCGCGTGCTCTTCCCACGGCTCCATAGTGAATAAGCTATCAGCTATCCGCCGTCCGGTGTCAGCCGGCTCGAACGAGAGTCGAATGCCGAGAACGGACGGCTATTCCCGCATCTCCGCCAGCGCTACGCCGGCTTCCACGAGATCTCCCTCGCGGTGGAAGACGGCCGCGACGGTTCCGTCGCGAGGGGCGCGGATCGCGTGCTCCATCTTCATGGCCTCGAGGATGAGGACGACGTCGCCCTGGGAGACCCGGTCCCCGGGGGCCGAAAGGATTCTCCGGACGCGGCCGGGCATCGGCGCGGCCAGGCCCAAGGCGCCCTCGCCCTTGCGGGCCGCGCGGCCGCCCGCCCGGCGAAACTCCAGGACTCGACCGTCGCACCAGATGAAGACGCGCTCCCCATCCCGAGCCGTTCGGAGGAGGAAGTCCCGCTCCCCGATGCGGATCGCCTCGAGCCTCTCCCCTGTCCGGGAAGCGCGGAAAGGGACACGCCGGCCGGCGAGGAGAGCCGCCTCTCCTTGGATCGAGACTTCCAGCGTGTCCTTCCCGCACGAGAGCTTCATGCGCCCACGCGCCAGGCGGTCCCGGCGTCCCACGGTTCGCTTCGCGCGACCGCCGCCGAGCCGTTCCTCGGCGACGACAGCTCGACCGCCGCCGCGATCCAGGCGGCGTCGGCAACGGGGCCGTCCTCCAGTGGAGGCAGACGAGAGACGAGATCGGTCGTGTAGCGGCCAGAGACGAAGTCCTTGGAAGCCAGCACAGCCAAGAGGAGCGCCAGATTGGTCTCGATGCCCAGGACGACCCAGTCTTCGATCGCCCGCCGGGCCCGGGCGACCGCGCTCTCCCGGTTGGCCGCTGAGAGAATGAGCTTGGCGAGCAGGGGATCGTAGTCCAGCCCGACGGGCGAGCCTTCCTCGACTCCGGCGTCCACGCGCACCCCCGGGCCGGCCGGGGGTTCCCAGGCCAGAACCCTTCCCGAACGGGGCAGAAACGTCCTCGGGTCCTCGGCATAGAGCCGTAGCTCGATCGCGTGCCCTCGGGGAGCGATCTTGCCGGCCCTCCAGGCGGACGGCAGCGGAGCCCCGGCGGCAATCTCCAGCTGCGCCAGCACCAGGTCGAGCCCGAGGGTCTCCTCGGTGATCGGGTGCTCCACCTGGAGTCGCGTATTCATCTCCAGGAAGTAGAAGTTCTTCCGCTCGTCGAGCAGGAACTCGACCGTGCCGGCGCCGACGTAGCCGATTCCGCGCGCCACTTCCACCGCCGCCCGTCCCATCGCCGACCGCAGCCTCGCGTCCAGCGCGGGGCTCGGTGTCTCCTCGAGGATCTTCTGGTGGCGGCGCTGGACGCTGCACTCGCGCTCACCGAGATGCACGACATTGCCCCGCCGATCCCCGAAGACCTGGAATTCGACATGCCGCGGCCGCTCGAGGAGCTTCTCGAGATAGAGCCGGGAATCCCCAAAAGCCGCTTTGGCCACCCGGCGCGCCTCCTCGAGCGCCTCGGGAAGGCGCTTAGCCTCCTCGACGAGCATCATCCCCTTGCCGCCTCCGCCGGCGCTCGGCTTGACGAGAACAGGGAATCCGATTTCAACGGCTTTCCGCAAGAGCTCGTCGTCCGACGACTCGGAGCCGTCGGAGCCGGGGACGACGGGGACGCCCGCGTGCCGCGCCCGCTGGCGCGCGCCGAGCTTGTCGCCCATCTGCTCGATCGCAGACGCCGGCGGCCCGATCCAGAGAAGCCCCTCATCCTCCACGGCGCGCGCGAACTCCGGGCTCTCGGAGAGGAACCCGTAGCCGGGGTGGACGGCGTCGGCTCCGGCCTGGCGCGCGGCTTCGAGAATTCGCGGGATCGAAAGATAGGTCTCGGCGGGAGACCCGGGGCCCAGGGACACGGCTCGACCGATCTTCCGAGCATGAAAGGCGCCGGCGTCCGCCTCCGCGAAGACGGCCACCGGCTCGATGCCCATCTCTCTCGCGGTGCGAGCGATCCGCACGGCGATCTCTCCCCGATTGGCGATCAGGAGGCGCTTGGGGAGTGCCGTCATCGCCTCCCGCGCTGTCTTCTTTCCCATTCCGCCCAGAGCCCGTAGGTCCTCATCTGGTCCCTCAGGCCGCTCTTCTCGAGGACCTTTGTGATTTCCGAGCGCGACTGACGCGCACCCGGTCGTCCGGGCGCGTCGGCGAGGCCCGCCACCGTCACGGCGGCGATCGCGGCATTCCGGCGCGCCTCGCGGAAGTCCACTTTGTCGAACGTGTCGGACTCCGCATGGTAGTCGGGCAGGTACCTCTCCGCCTCCTGGTTCGCGACGAGGTTGGGGACTCCCTCCAGGAGGAAGTCGAAGTTGTCGGTCCCGAGAATCGCCTCGTCCGAGAGCGCGCTCGAGCCCCAGGAGGAGACGGGCTCGAGAACCGCGGCGAGCGCTGGAACCAGATCCGGCCGGCCGTTCTCGTAATACCCTGTGATCCGCCCGTCTCCGATGTCGTGGATCACGACGGCCACGTGCCGGTCCATTTCCTCCCGATGTCCGGTGACGTATCCCCGCGAGCCGAGCAACCCGAGCTCCTCGCCGGTGAAGAGGACGAAGCGGATCGTGCGCCGGGGCCTCGGCCCGGCCGCGATGGCGCGCGCCGCCTCGACGACGAGCGCGCAGTTGACGCCGTTGTCGAGCGCCCCGGTTCCCAGCTCCCAGGAATCCAGGTGCGCACCGAGGAGCACGATCTCCTCGGGCTTCCCGCTCCCGCGGATCTCGGCCACGACGTTCTCGGCTCTCCACGGACCGCCGACGCGGTTCTTGACCTCGAGAGAGACGGTCAGGTCGCGTCCCTTCTCGAGAAGGCGCGCCAGTCTCAAGCCGTCCTCCCGGGCGATCTCGACCATCGGCAGCGGCGAGACCGTGCCGTCCAGGCTCACCTGATGCCGGTACAGGAGCCCCCGCGGACGGCTCGAGAGGAAGAGGATTGACACGATCCCCTTCGCCTGAGCCGTTTCCAGCATCTCCGGGCCCATGAGGTACTCGGCGAACAGGTCATCGAAGGACTTCATCGGCTTCGTCCGGACGAGGGCGATCGCCCCCTTCGTCTTTCCGCCGAGCCTCTCGAAGTCGGCCCGGCGGCCTGCGCCCGCGTCCACGAGGGCCGCGGTCAGGACACCGGGCGTCGAAGGCGCCAGGGCGAAGGATGTGACCTTGAGAGGGAAGCCGTAGGGGGACACGACCGCGGCCCTCGCGGTCTCCGCCTCCCACCGGGCCGGCGCGTCGTACGACTCGAGCTTCACCGTGTCGGCGCCCGCCCTCCGGAACGCGTCGATCCCCCATCGGAGGGCGGCCTCATAGGCCGGGCTCCCCGTCACGCGACCGCCGATCTCGTCGGTCAACACGCGCAGGTCCTCCTCCATTCGATTCCGGGAGGACAGCACTTCGTCGATCAGGGCCGCGGAGGCGGACGCGGGGCTTCTCACCGGCGCCGCCTGCGCCCGGGCAGGCCCTGCGGACACGAGCCCCGCCGAGAACAGCAGCACCGCCGGCAGAACGCACATTCTTTGGCGTCTCATCTTTTTCCTCTCAGACCGGTTGCGGATTCTAACCGGGCGGTGCGTGAGCTATGCTCCGACGGGCCCGAGGAGGTTCGTCGTGTCCGTGGAAGGCGGAATGAGCGGAAACCAGAAGCGCTTCGTCTGCGAGAAGTGCGGCAAGGTCTTCTTCGCCTGGCGCCCGGACACTGCTCCCGGCGCGAAGATCAAGTGTTACTTCTGCAAGCACGAGATGGTGGACGAAGCCGCGGCGCGGGCCGTCCCTCCGCCTCCCGCGCCGCCCCCTCCGGCGTCCGGTCCGGC
>JBKPBH010000210.1:0-7664 GCA_046726795.1 Acidobacteriota bacterium | reverse complement strand
CCCATGCCGGCCTCCGGCGCGGGCGGGGCGGGCACCGGCGGCGGCGGAGACACGGGCGCCTCGGCGGCCTCGTCAGCCTGGAAATCGGGGCGCAACTCCCCCTCCGGCGTGAACATCCGGCGGTCGACGACGCGGATGGGTTTTTCATCTTCTGTGGGCATGTCTGACCTTCAACGGAATTCGCTGCGACCGCAAATTTTAACTCGGATCGGCCTTCGGGGCGCGGGGGCGAGCGCCCCGTCCCGCATATGATCGAGCCGTGCCGGAAGCGCTATCGGAGCTGGTCGCTCTGGTCAAAAAGCTGAGACGCGAGTGCCCGTGGGACAGGGAGCAGACTCCCGAGTCGATCAAGACCTACCTGCTCGAAGAATGCTACGAAGCCCTCGAGGCGCTCGATTCGGGAGAGCCCGGCGCGCTCCGGGACGAGCTCGGGGACCTCCTTTTTCAGGTCTTTTTCCTGGCGACGCTGGCGACCGAACTCGGTTGGTTCGATCTGGAGGAGGTCGCCCGCGCAGCAACGCGGAAGATGACCGAACGCCATCCGCATGTCTTCGGGGAAACCCGGGCCGGCAGCGCCGGGGAGGTCAGGAAGGGCTGGGAAGCACGCAAACGCCTCGAGGCCGGTGCCGCCGCGGATCCCCTCGGCACGATCCCGGTGTCCCTGCCGGCCGTCGCGGCCGCCCACCGGATGACCTCGCGCGCCGCCGATCTCGGCTTCGACTGGGAGCGGGACGCCGACGTCGCGGAGAAAATCGAGGAGGAGATCGAGGAGTGGCGCGCCGCGGCGGACCAGGGCGATCGGGGAGCCGAGGAAAAAGAGATCGGCGACCTGCTTCTCTCCGTCGTCAACCTGGCCCGACGCCGCTCGGTGGACCCGGAAGCAGCGCTGCGCCGAACCAACTTGCGATTCCGCGTCAGGTTCGCCGGCGTCGCGCGGAGGGCCGCAGCCTCGGGAAGGTCCATTTCAGAGGTTCCTCTGACCGAGCTGGACGCCTACTGGGAGGATGCCAAGAAAGACGAGTAGGTACTTGGTGTTCGGTTTTCGGTGTTCGGTTCTTCCCGAGCACCGAGCCCGACGACCGATCATCTCGCCAGGTCGCCGACGGGGACGAGCTTCACGCCTTGCTCTCCTAACCTGGGCAGCTCTCGCTCAAGGACCGTGAGGGTCGCTGCATAGGGATGACCGATGGCCACGGCGAAGCCTTCCTGGCGCGCGGTCGCGACGAGCTCGGACATCTGGCGGGCCACCGCCGGCTCGGTTGCCACGTCGTCCAGAAAGACGCGACGGGACACGGCCGGAACCCGTTCTTCCCTGGCGGTCTCGCGCGCCACGGTGGCGCCCGTCGTGCGGCTGTCCAGGAAAAAGAGGCCGCGGCGCGCGAGCACCCGGACCACAGCCCGCATGACCCTCGAGTCGGCCGTGGCGGCCGAACCCATGTGATTGCTGACGCCGACGGCGCCGGGGACAGAATCCAGATCGCTCTCGAGGGTCCGCGCGATCTCTTCCTCGTTCTGTGAACGAAGCACGACCCCTGGGCCCGGTCGCATCTTCGGGTACTGGCTCGGCTCCATGGGGAGGTGGAGGAGGACCTGCTTGCCCGATTCCTCGAGCTCCCGGGCGGCGCGCGCGCTGCCCGGGAGGGCGGGAAGCACCGCGCCGCAGACCTTATAGGGCCAGCTCGCGATGCGCTCGGTCGCGACCGCATCGTTGCCCAGATCGTCGATGACGATGGCGACGCGTGGCGTGCGCGGGATCACCTGCGCCGAAGCCGCCGTCGTGGTCGGCGCGGGCGCGGGGGGCGTGGGTGCGGCGAACGCGGAGACACGCAGACGCGGAGACGGACTGGGCGAGGGCGCGGCGACAGGACCGGCGGGAGCGAGAACGGGACGCGTCTTGACGTAGAGCGCGATTCCGAGCGCCAGGGACAAGAGAAGGAAGAAGACGGTCGCCGGGGAAATTCGAGGGCGGGCTCGTCTCAAGCGGCGCGGCGTGCCGCACTCGATCCGCGCGCCACTTCGAGGCCGCGATCGAGGATTGCGTCTTTACCCCCGGTGTCGCCCGGGAAGACGATGACTCGGTCGTCCGGGGTCATGCCCTTGCCCGCGAGCTGGGTCCCCGACGGAGACACGTAGCGTCCCACCGTCATGTAGAGAGTCCCGCCCGACTGCGTCGGGACGAGCTTCTGAACGATCGCCATTCCGACTGTCGTCTCGCCCACCGTGATGGCCTCGGCCCGATCGTGCAAGGCGGCCGCGAACACCTCGGCGGCGCCTCCGGTCGCGTCGTCCGTCAGGATCACCGTGCGGCCTTTCCAGAGGCGCTCGCCGGTGGATTCGAGCGAGGCCAGCGTGACACGGCGAGAAACGCCGCGCGCCACGAGCCCCTTCCCCATGAAGAGAGATGCCGGTGACACTGCCGCCGCCGCGTCGCCGCCGATCGCTCCCCGCAGATCGAGGACGAGGCGAGAGACTCCCCGGCGGTTGGCCTCCTCGATCGCCTGGCGCAGACCCTCCGAGGTCGCACGAGCGAAAGACGGAATCACCACGACGAGAATGTCACGCTCCCAGCGGGTCGAGAGCGCCGGCGGATCGAAGCGGGCGCGCGGGATCGAGAGTGACACCTTCTTCTCGTCGCCCCCCCGGAAGAGAATGACTTCGACGTGCGAGCCCTCCGGCCCTTCCAAGGCCGCCTTGACCTTCCAGAGCGGTGCGTTGCGGACGGGCTTGCCGTCCACCGTGTCGATCAGGTCGCCGGGATGGACGCCGGCCTTCTGCGCCGGGGAACCGGCCATCGGCCCTACGACATAGGGAAACCCTCCGCGGCGGGCGACCACGATGCCGGGGCCGACCGCCCCCGAAGCCTCCTGCGCGCGGTAGGTGGCCCGGTCCGTGGCGGAAACGTAATAGGAGAAGGGGTCCAGAGCGTCGGACATGCCGTCGTAGGCGCCGTCGAGCAGCATCTTCCCGTCAGTCGGCTCGACGTAATTCTGCCGCGTCAACGAGAAGACGTCCGAGAAGATCGAGAGAGCCCGCGTGGCCGGGTCCTTGCCCGAACCGCTCGGGTTCGACACGGCCCGCAGCGACACCAGCGCCGCCAGCGAGCCCACGACGAAGAGAAGCCGCGCCCGGTTCGACCTCATGGACTGATGGTAACACCACGCTCAGAGCTCTTGTTCCTACAAACGAGAGACACGGGGACGCGGTGACAGGGAGACGCGGAGAAGGGCTCAGGAACGCATGGGACGCCGCGTCCCCACGTCCCCGCGTCCTAACCCTAGCGGAGCCAGGCGACCGGGTCCGCCGCCTTCTGGTGATCCCGTACCTCGAAGTAGAGGCCGGGCTCGTCCCGGCCTGGTCCCCAGCCGGCGGTTCCGACCGGCGCGCCCGCAGGGATCGAGGTGCCGGCCGCGACACCGACGGATTGAAGCCAGGCGTAGAGCGTGAAGACACCGTCGCCGTGGTCCAAGATCACGAGGTTCCCGTACTCCGCGAGCCACTGGGCATAGATCGCACGGCCGGCATAGACAGCCCTCACCGGCGTCCCCGCGGGCATCGACAGCGCGATGCCGTTCGAAAAGGTCCAGGCGTCGAATTTCGGGTGCCGGTGCCGCCCGAAGGTTTCGACCAACGCTCCGCGTGCCGGCCAATCCAGAACTCCTTTCCATGGCCGTATGCCGCCGGAAGAATCGGGGGCTAGTCCCGCCGTGGACTGCGAGAGTCTCTGTAGGAGGCGCTCGAGCCGCGCCGCCTTGTCCGCGAGGGCCACGACTTCGTCGCGGCGCGACGAGGAGGCGTTCCTCTCGCGCGCGAGAAGCCCCTCCCGCTCCCGACGGAGCGATGCCATCCGCGCGACCTCCCGCTTGCCTTGCGCGTAGAGCCGGTCGAGCTCTGCCGTCAGGGCCTCTTCTCGCGCCAGGTCCGCCCGTTTGCGGGCCTCGACCTCCCGATAGCGCGCCAGCAGCTTCCCGTCGCGGCGGGCGAGCGAATCTAAGCGCTCGACCCCCTGGAGAAAGTCGTGCACGTCCTGCGACTCCAGGAGAACGCGGAAATACCCGAAGCGGCCGAAGCGGTGGAGCACCCGCGCCCGCGCCACGAGAGCGCGGGCCAGACGCTGCGACGCCCCGGCCGAGACGACCCGCTCGGCCCGCGTGGCCGCGAGCTGCCGCGCGAAATCCTCGCGCGTGGCCGCCACGAGCTCGGACTCCCTCTGGGCGATCTCGAGCTTCCAGTCGAGCCGATTGACCTCTTCCGAGAGAGTCGCCACCTTCTTCTCGCTTTCGGCGAGTTTCTCCTGGAGCGCCGAGATCCGCGAGCGGATCCTCGCCAGATCGGAGGCGCGCTGTTGCTCCGCCGATGGCGTCTGAGCGAGAAGGGTGGCACAGAGGAGCATCCCGGCCATCGCTGCCAATTTGTGACTCCTGATTTGTAATTCGTGATCGGGGCGCGTCGAGTCGCATCCGCCCTGATGAGACATTCCGGCCCTAATCACAAATCACCGATCGCCGATCACAAATCACCACAGGGATTTCCCGGCCGCGTCGGGCGGCGCCGCCGCGCCGATCAAGGCGCGCACCGACGCCGTGACATCCGCGATGCCGGGAGGCTGTGCCGCATGGAACGGCTTCGACGCAAAGAAGATCCCCTTGACCAGCTCCGGATCCAGAGAACAGTGATCGCCGCTCCAAACGTCTCGATTGTCCTCGAACACGGTGTCGGTGGGGACCCCCAGCGAGGACTGCCAGGAGACGCGGTAGCCGGGCCTGTTGGTGACGATGAGATCCGGGATCAGCCGCGGGTTGAAGCGGCGGTACACCTGCTCGCGCCGGAAGACCCGGGAGACGGCGCGCTCGCCGTTCTTCGGATCTGTCAGCGCGGTCAGCCGCGCCGACAACTCGTCGCGCAGCGCTTCGTAGGGCCCGCCGGGAGGGACGATGCCGTTCTTCTCGCGCCCCTGCAGGTTGATGTAGACATCCCCCAGGCCCATGGCGTAGGCCCGAGACCGGCTCCAGTCCACCGATTCCCAGAACTGTCCCCGCGAGAACAGGGCTTCCAGGTTTTTCCGGCGTGCGCCGCCCGAAAGGACCAGGTAGCCGTTCTCGACCAGCCAGGAGTTGTAGTTGACCGACCGGCGCCACGTGGCGAAGCCGTGATCGGAGAGGACGAGCAGCACGTCCGGCGGTGCGAGCGCGCGCATCGTCTCCCCGACGATCGCGTCCATCGTCTCGTAGGACTTCTCCACGGCATCGCCGTACCGCAGCGCCAGCCGCGCGTCGTAGGCCGGATGCTCCCGGTCCCGGAACCTCCAGAACACGTGCGCCACGCGGTCGGGGAACTCGAAGTAGTGGACGAGCAGCCGGCCGCCTTCCTTCAGAAGCGCGGCGAGCATCCGGCGATCCTGCGCGGCCGTCGCCGCGACGTCCTCCAGGAACGCGTCCTCGGGCAGCGTGCCCGACTGGATGGACCAGGTGTCGATCGCCCATCCCATCGTCTTGTACCGGCCGAAGCGGTCGAGAAGCTCTCGCGCGAAGTCCGCGGGCGACGAGAGCGAGAAGCCCGGCGGGAGCCGCGCCGGGTCGAACTGGATCGGCGAGAGGTAGAGGCCAAGCTCGGGAGCGACGCTCTGGAGGCGGAAGCGCGCGTAGCCGTGGAGGGCGATCACCGGGTTGACCCGGAACACCAGAGAGACCCAGTCGCTCCAGTGCCCGGGGGCGAGCTCGATCGATTCCCTCCCCGCCTCGATCGTCAGGCGGTCGCGGCGGGCGGAGACGGTCAGTGTCATCGGCAGATCGATCGTTCCTTCCCGCCCGAAGGGTCTGCCGGGCGGGCCGGAGATCTTGACGACCTGTCGCCCTGTGTTCGATTCGAGCCGCACGAGATCGATCGAGAAGTCGTTTCCTTCCCGCGGTGCGAAGAAGGGATCCGACGTGTAATAGGCGGGTTTCCCGATGCGGCCGGAGAGATCCGGCACGCCCAGGCCCGAGAGGAGCCGCCCCTCCGGAAACGACTCCGGGGGGAAGGTCACCGGCATCCGCATGACGGTGGCCGGCCGTCCCCCGGGCTCGCTCCAGAAGGTGTTGCCCCGCCGGTTGTTCCGGACCGCGGGCCGTTCGGAGGGGACCCAGGCCCTGGTGCCGGCGTAGACGGCGCCGGCCGCCGCGAGAGCCAGGACCGAGAATGCGGCGAGGAGAGAGCGCCTGCGTGCCAGGCGCGAGACCAGCGCTCCCGTCGCGAAGAGGAGAAGGAAGGCGGCGACGGCGAAGACGACGGCGTTGGCCCGGCCCAACAAGAGGGGCGCGGCTGTCTCCTCCGCCACGGCGAACGTCGGGACGAGATCCGCGGGGTCGCGCTTCAGGAAATCGAAGATCTCGTGTCCGCCCGGATCGAGTCCCGTCGAAAACGTGGCCCAGGACACGGGCGTTTGCGCGGGCACGGTGGGAATGAGCGGCGAGTATCCGCCGCGCGCCTTCAAGGCCGAGAGATTCGGCAACCGGCCGGCCCCGAGCATCTGCTCGACGACCTGCGCGTCCACGCCGTCGAACCCGAGGACGACGACGCGGGGCTCGGAAGGCGCTGCCGCCAGAGACCGGACAGCGGCAAGGGCGAGCGCGGTCGCCGCAAAAAGGGCTTTCATGAACGCCGAAGAGTCTAACGTCGCTCGATAGAATCCGCCCGTGACGACCCGGACGGAGGACCTGCCCTCTCTCCTCTCACGGATCCCGGAGGCCGAGATCCGGTCCCTGTTTTCGACGGAGTTCATCCTCTGCTGCGAGCAGTTCGACCGCTTCACGACCGACATGCTCCTGCGCCTCGTGCACGAGCTCGGGCTCGAAGACACGCTCGCCCGCGGCACGACGGTGGCCGGAGCCGTGGAGCGGATGTCCTACGCGCCGCGCGCCGCGGTCCCGCTGGCCTGGTTCTTCCGCAAGCTCGCCGCGGAGGGGTACCTCGATGCCGAGGAAGCGGGCCAGGACGTGGTCTACCGCGCCAGGTCGTCGCTTCCCACGGGAGATCCGGACCGAGCGGAGGCAGCGGCGCGGGCGATCGACCCGGGCTCGCTCCCGCCGTTCGCGGTCGTGCGCGCCATGGTCGAGCACGTCCCCGAGTTCCTCCGCGGGGAAAAGACCGGCGAGGAGATCCTGTTCTCGCCGGCGAAGCTTCCGCTCTGGTTCGAGTACTTCTCCAACGACAACTTGCTCTACCAGATCAACAACCGTTTGGGAGCGGAGGCGGTCGTTCGAGCCCTCCCCCGGGCGCGCCCCGCGACGATCGTCGAGATCGGAGGCGGCTCGGGCTCGGCGGCGCTGGCCGTCCTCGAGCGGCTGGCCCGGGACGCTGCCGCCGCGCGCGTGGAGAGGTACGTCTTCTCCGAGATCGTGCCTACCTTTCTTCGCCGCGCCGAGCGGGCGATCCGATCGCGCAAGCCGGCGTTCCAGGTCGAGTGTGTGCGTCTGGACATGGATCGCGATTTCGACGAGCAGGGTATCGCGGCGGGGACGGCCGACATCGTCTACGCCGTCAACACCGTTCATATCGCCAAAGACTTGAGCGCCACCCTCGGGCGGATCCGTGAGACTTTGAAGCCCGGAGGCGCGGCGGTCTTCTCCGAGTGCGTGCGGCCCTTCGAAGGCCAGCCGATCTATGTCGAGTTCGTCTTCAACTTTCTC
>JBKPBH010000209.1:0-22506 GCA_046726795.1 Acidobacteriota bacterium | reverse complement strand
GTCCCCGACGGGCTCGCTGGCGTTCCTGTCGGCCGCCCCATCGCTTCCCATCTACGACCGTTCCGGAAAAACGGTCGATCTGGCGAAGGAGAAGGGGCGCCTCGTCATCATCCATTTCTGGGCAACCTGGTGCCCGCCGTGCGTCGAAGAGGTCCCGGCGCTCTCGAAGTTCTGGGAGAAGTACCGCGGCCGAAACGACCTGGCCCTCTACACGATCTCGGTGGACAAGGACTGGAAGACGATCGACGACTTCTCGGCGAAGAATCCGAATGCGCTTCCGATCTACCGCGATCCCAATGCTTCGACCGCGCAGCGTTTCGGCTCGACGCAGTATCCCGAGACCTACATCGCCAACAAGAACGGCCGGGTCATCTACCGGGTCCAGGGCGCGATCGAGTGGTCGGATCCCGCCGTCCAGCAGAGGATCGTCCAGTTGCTCAACTCCTAGGACGAGAGTCGGGATTCGGGACTGGGGACTCGGGACTCGAAGAACTCCGGTCCGCGTCCCGCGTCCCGCGTCCCGCGTCCCGATTCTCTCTCATGAGCCAGACGAAGAGGACGACGGCTGCCGCGGAGATTCCGAGACTCGACCAGTAGAGGGCGAGCGTGAAGTCGAGGCGCACGCGCTACGGCGCCGTGGGCGAGGCGGTCCGAGCGGCCGAGCGACTTGACGCCTTGGCTCCGGATGCCGGTTTCGACTCCGCGGGCGGAGGAGCCCCGGCCGGAGCGATTCCCCCGTTGATCCCGATCGACCAGACGTAGTCGCGCAGCGCCCGTGTTACCGCGTCGGGGTCGCCCAGAAACGTCCTCGCGGACTCGTCTCCGCCGAGAAGCTGCGCGAACTCGGCGCGGTCCTTCGCGAACGCGGGCGCCTCCGCGAGGGCGGACAGCGGCGAGGTGCGCTGGCCGGTCTCCGATTTCGGGAAGTTCGTCGGCATTCGAGTTCCCGGCATCCACTCGTCGGGGCGCCGGATCCAGTCGTTGATCCAATCGTGCCGCAGCCGCCTCGAGGCCATCTGCAGGTTCGGCGCGAGGCTCGACCGGTCCACGCCCGGAGCGTTCATTTCCTGCTCGCTGCGCGGATGGCACTGCTTGCACTTCAAGAGCTCGAAGACCTTCTTGCCTGCCGCCCAGCGGTTTGCCTGCGTCGCGTATTCCGCCGACAGAAAGGGATAGGCCGCGCGGTCGAGGAAGGCGAAGTACCGGGTCAGGTCGTTCAACTCCCGGTCGGTGAAATCGAAGGTCGGCATGTGGACCTCGAGCCACGGCCGGATCTGCCCGGTCCTGGGGGCCTTCAGGAAGGCGAAGAGCCAATCACTCTGAACCTTCGCCCCTTCCCCCTGGATGATGGGAGGAGCGAGCGACGGGTCGGACGCCAGCGACCGGATGGAGCCGCCAAACCCCTCGAGGATGTGACATCCCTGGCAGTTATGGTCCTTGACGATGCGCCGCCCCCGCTCGATCGCCGTCTCCTCCGCGTTCAACTCCTTCCTCGCCGCGGAAGACGCGTTCAGCTTCTGGAATCCCAGGACCGCGGTGACGACCTTGTCGAGTTCCCGGTCGGTGAACCGGAAGTTCGGCATGCGCAGTTTTTCCTCCCATCCCCGCGCGCGGTCGCGGTCGAAGATGCGCGGGCTCTGCAGCTTCGTGTGGAACCAGTCCTGCCGCGTATGGGGCAGATGCAGGAACCCGAAATCGAGGCGGTGGACCGCCTTGGATCCTTCCTCGGTCAGCTCGGTGCCGATCGGCTTGGCGTCTTCGAAGCCTGGGATCCGGTGGCAAGCGAAGCACCCGTAATGGGCGATCAGTTTCTCGCCGGCGTAGACCTCCTTGGCGTGCAAGTCCATCCGATCCAGGTCCGCCCGCGCGTCGAAACGGGTCTTTGTCGCCGTCTCGAAGTAGAAGGCGATATCGTCCAGGACCTTCGGATCGGTCCGCGGAAGAGTCGCGCGCTCGAAGCCGGCGGGGGCCTTGAGCGAGCTGAGGTACTCGGCGATGTCGAGGGCCTCCTCGGAGGTCAGCCGCAGGTTCGGCATCTTCGTCTCGGGATTCCACTTCTTCGGATCCAGGATCCACTGGTAGATCCAGTCCCGCGAGGCCTTCGAGCCCACTCCGGCGAGATTCGGGCCGAACTGGCGATACGTGCCGACCAGGTCCCTGAGGGCGTCGGGCCGGGGGTCGATCTGGTGACACCCGAAGCAGCCGCGCGCGGCCACGAGCTTTTCGCCCCGCCCGGCGTCGCCGCGGCCGGCCGCCGTCGGGACCTCGGCGGGGCGCGACTTCTCGAAAATGTACGCCACGATCGCGTTGACCATGGCGTCGTTCTCCAGCCGCCCCCGAACGTTCATCTCCTCCTGCGCCTTCGTGGGCTTGCGGTCCCCCGAAACTTGGACGAAGTTCTCCTGATAGAAGAAGCTGGGCATCTTCGTGTTGGCCCGGAACGAGGCGGGATCCATGATCCAGCGCGTCGCCCACTCCTTCGAGACTTTCGAGGACACCTTCTCGAGCGACGGCCCGACGCGCGGCAGTCCCTGCTTCTCCAGCCCCTCGATGCGGTGGCAGCCCCAGCAGCCGAGCCCCTCGACCATCCGCATGGCCGCGTCGAGCGTGGGCGCCTCGCGGAAGTTCGCCTCGTCGGCGTGGCAGCGGTAGCAGCCGGCCTCGGCGTACTTCACGGGGAGGATCGGCATCTCGTTGAACTTGTCGAACTCCCACTCGTACTTGCGCTTCCACCGCGATTCCTGCCGCGGCGTGTCGGGCGAGTGGCCCGCCGACCAGAAGGAGGAGGCCCGGTCGCGGCCTCCGTGGCAAGGGGTGCAACCAAAATCGCCGACGGGGTGCGGGGACTCGCTGCCGACCATGAGATTCAGCCGGGAGTGCGTCCGGAAGACGACCCCGTCTCCGATCGCGCGTTTCAGCCCGGGGTAACGGGCGGTCAGCTCGTCGAGCGAGGCCTTCTCGAAACCCTTGCGGTCCGCGGCCATGTGGCAGGTCGCGCACCGGTCCACGCGGGGGATCCGCATGAAGTTGACGTCGTTGTAGTGCTCGGGCAGCTGGACCTGCTGGACCCGGAGCGAAGGGTTGACCATGTCCAGGATCGCCGAGTTCCGGAGTGCGAAGAGCGTGTCCTGCTTCAGGCTTGCAGCCTTCTGGCGGGCCAGCCGGTAATCGGCGGTCAGCTTCTCGATCGAGACCTGTGCCTCGTCGCGGCGCGCCGTGATCCGCTTGATCTCGGCCTGCGTGTCCGCCTCATCCTTCTTAAGGCGGGCGAGTCTGAGGTTCGCGGCGTCGAGCTTTTTCTCGAGGTCCGCCAATTGACGGCGGGATTTCGGCGCGGCCTTCGGGTGGTTGGCCAGGTCGTCCTCGTACGTGTAGCGCGCGGCGTCGAACGAGGCCTTGAGGAACTTGGCATCCTGGTCCGCCCCGTAGATCTTCGGGTTCAGTTCCTTCAGGTGCGCGTTCCACTTGGCCAGCGTTCGGCCGTGTGCGCGGACCTCGTTGCGTGCTTCGACGAGTTGCGCGCGCAACTTGTCTCGTTCCTGGCCGTAAGCTTTCTCACGAGCCGCTTGCGCGGCCTCCATCGTCTTGTCTCGGTCCAGGCGAAGAAACGTCTGCTGAATGGATTTCCAGTCCCGTTTGTAATCGGCGACGACCATCCAGACGAACACCGCCGTCAGCGCCGCCGCCGACCAGAAGAAGGCGCGGTTCAGTCGCGGGATGTTGTAGTGATGATCGATCGGCTCAGCCGGCGGCTTCCTGGGCATTACGCTAAGCGCGGGACTCGGCACTCGGAACACGGGACTCGAGAGCCGTGGTGGCTCCCGTCCGAGTTCCGAGTTCCCAGTCCCGAGTCCCGTCTGTCATATGTTGAATGCGAACTCGGGGATGTTCACGATGTACTTCAGGTTGAAGATCCATCGCAGGTACATCTTGATGGGGAGCGCGAGCATGATCAGCGCGAGGTTGACGCCGATCAGGTAGCGCGCCATCCCCATCTTCTCGAAGAAGCGCCGCAGGAGGGTCTTCGACAGGACCAGCGGCAGCGCGCCAATGTAAAACCCGACGATCGCCAACCCGAAGATCTCGCGCCAGAGCCAGAAGTTTGGAAGGCCCTTCTTCAAGACCTTGATCCACACGATCTCCGAAAGGTTGATGTTGTTCAACGGCACGAGCTTGTTGACGTCCCAGAACTCGTAGGGGCCGAAGAAGTTCCAGTTGGGTCCCCGCAGGAAGGTCCCGAGCGCGATCAGCGAGCACCAGAGCACGATGAAGCCCGTGATGAAGATCGTGACCTCCCAGTGCCGTTCCTTGAAGGTGAAGTAGCCGTTCCCCTTCGGGTTCGTGTCGATGTACGGGATCGCCATGAGTCCGACGATGATGAGCGCGGGAAAGACGACCCCGGCCAGCCAGGGGTCGTAATAGACAAGCATCTCCTGGAGCCCGAGGAAGTACCAGGGCGCCTTGGCCGGGTTGGGGGAGTCCGTGGGGTTGGCGGGCTCCTCGAGAGGGGCCTTCAGCGCGATCGACCAGACGATCAGGACCGCCATGACGACCACGAGGCAGATCAGCTCGACGTATACCAGATCCGGCCAGGAGAAGACCTTCTGGGCCGAGTCCTCTCCTTCCACGGTCGGAAGCCCCGCCGTGACACGCCGGTCGTTTTCGTAGGCGCGGTACATGGCGTACCAGAAGAAGAAACCGACGAGGAAGATCATCCCGACGATCGGCACGTTGTCCGGGAGGGTCGCAACCGCCGCGAAGTTGGGATCCAGGTAGGAGAGGCCGATCCCGCCGATCAGCCCCGCGAAGAGAGCGATGCCCCCCCTCTTCGTCCAGAGCGGGCGCCAGCGGATCGCCGCCAGCACCCCGATCAGCATCAGCGTCACCAGGTACTGGGGCGCCGAGAGGAAGTTGACAACGGACTTGAGGAAGCCGACGACGACCATCGCGACGCTACACCGGCCCGGAGATGCCGCCGTCCTTGCGGACGCGCCAGAAGTGAACCGCCATCAGGAAGGCGGCGACGAGCGGGATCCCGACACAGTGGAGGACGTAGAAGCGCAGCAGCGCGCCGGCGCCCACGAAGCGTCCTCCGAGCAAGCCGAACCGCGCGTCGTTGGTCGAGGTCACGAGCTGGATGTCGCCGACCTTGAGCAAGCTCGTCCCCGGTCCCTGGATGCCGATGAAGGGCGTCGCCGAGGCCATGTTGGAGCCGACCGTGATCGCCCAGATCGCGAGCTGGTCCCAGGGGAGCAGGTATCCGGTGAAGGAGAGGAGGAGGGTCAAGACGAGCAGGATGACGCCGATGATCCAGTTGAACTCGCGCGGCGGCTTGTAGGACCCCGTCATGAAGACGCGGAACATGTGGATCCAGACGGAGATGACCATCGCGTGTGCGCCCCAGCGGTGCACCTCGCGCATGATCCCGAAGGGAACCTGTTCACGCAGGTCGAGGATGTCCACGAAGGCATACTCGACCGTCGGCCGGTAATAGAACATCAGGAGGAGGCCCGTGAAGGTCAGCACCAGGAAGAGGAAGAAGGTCACGCCCCCGGCGCACCAGGTGTAACGCATCTTGACGCCCGACTTCCTCGTCTTGACCGGATGGAGGTGCAGGACGACATTGCCCAGCATCGCCAGCACACGCTTGCGGTTCGTATTCGGGACGCCGACCCGGAAGACGGACCTCCAGAGCTGGCTCGCGACGATCTGCTGCTGTAACTGGCGCCAACGCATTTCGTAAGTCCTTGGTCCTTGGTCCGTAGTCCGTAGCCGTAGTCCGTTGCGAGGTCACTAAGGACTAAGGACTAGGGACTCAGGACTGAATCAAGCCATCTTGACGAACGCCTTCGGGTCGCTCCACTGCCCCCGCTCGTAGAGGTAGCGGGTGGCTTTGTCCACGACGATCTGGCCGTCGTCGGGGGAAACGGTGATCTCGGCACGCTCGAGCGGCCGCGGCGCCGGTCCCTCGAAGTTGATGCCCGAGATGTAATAGCCGGAGCCGTGGCAGGGGCACTTGAACTTGTTCTGGGCGGCCAGCCAGTTGGGCGTACAGCCCAGGTGCACGCAGACCGCGACCAGGGCGTAGATGGACTCGGTCGTCCGGACGATCCAGACCCCGTATTTCTCCTTCCACCGCTCGTCCACGCCGGGACTGTAGGTCGAGGGGTCGCCGGCCTTGAACCGCGTCGGGGGCTCGAAGAGGACATTGGGGAACATGAAGCGCATCGTGGCCGTCAGACCGGCCACGGTCGCGGCCGCGAAGCCAACCCACGCGACCGTCATCCACTTCAGAGTCGAGCGCCGCGTGACGCCGTCCACGTCGAGGTCGGGCGCCGTCTGAGCCTGTTCCGCTTGCTTCTGGACCGTGGCCATCTTTGTCGCCTCAGCCTACCAAAACCGCGGCGCGTCGCTCAACATTGCGGGGACGGCGTGACTCAGCCTCGGTCTCCGATTTGGGCTCTCTCGGCCGCCATTCGCGAAGCGAATGCCTGTGGCCGATCTTCTCGGCGGCGAGGCGCGCCGCCTCGCGCACGCGCAGGTTCGGGTCCTCCCGCTCGATCTTCTCGAGCAGCGGCAGGCTCTCCTCGTCCCGGAGGAGAGCGATCGCCTTGACCGCGTTGACCATCGCGGCTTCCGTCTGGTCGCTGGTCAGTGAGAGGCGCGAGAGGCTCTCGCGGTCCGTCATCGACCGCAGCACCGAAAGCCCCGTACGGTCTCCGAGCGAGGCGAGGGCGATCGCCGCGTTCCATCTCACATCGGTGGCGGAATCCTCCAATAAGACCTTCAAGCGCGGGATCGCTGCCGGCGAGCCGAGCCGGCCGAGAACGTAGGCCGCCATCTTACGGGCTCCAGCGTCCTCCGATTGGGACGTCTCGACCACGGTCTCGAGAGCGCGCGGGTCGGCGAGGACCCCGAGCGACCAGACGGAGTAGAGACGTGTCTCGGGGTCGGGGTCCTTGGCCGAGACGAGCAGGGCCGGAACCGCCGCGCGGTCTCCGAGCTTTCCCAGGACGAGCGCCAGATAGCGCCGGACGGGCACGTCCTCCGGGCGGTTGCGCGCGAGGGTTTCGAAGACCCGCAGCGTCTCGGCCGCCAGCGCGTCCCTTTCCGGCCCGGGCTTGACCCTTCCGAGCGAGCGCGAGAGTTCGAAGGCCGCCTGCCAGCGGCGATTCGGGCCGCCTCCCCGAACCTCCTGGAGATACTCGGAAGGACTGCGGCGATCGAAGGTGATCAGGTTGAAGACGAGAAAGATCAGGACTGCGGTCCCGACTACGAGGAGCGGCAGGAGGAAGAATCGGAGCGCCGAGGCCCTGGGCTTCTGCTCGTCCTCTTCGGCTGTCTCCGGGAGATCCGAGGCGGGGCCCGGACGCGTTGAGTCGGTCACAGGACGGGAAGGTACCTCTTGGCCTGCGTGATCGGGTTGGGCACGAAGATCGCGTCCTTCTCGCAGACCGTCTCGCAGAGCCGGCAGGACACGCAGGGGCCCGCCTCCACTTCGGCGATCTTGTGAAAGGTCTCCTGGAGGGGGTCCTCGATCAGGTAGATGCAGTCGAACGGGCAGATGTCGATGCAGAACTCGCAGCCCGTGCAGAGGTCGCGGTCCACGATCGCCTTCGGGATATCGCGGGGCTTGACCTTCTCGATGAGCTCCCCCTTCTGGTCCTGGATGCAGGAAACGGGGCAGTACCGCGCGCAGACCGAGCAATCGATGCACCGGTCGGCGTGGATGACGTATTTCTCGTTCTTGTCTCCCGTGATCGTGTGCGTGGGGCACTTGATTTCGCAGACCCCGCAGCCGATGCACGTTTCGGTGATGAAATGCGGCATAGTCTCCCTTGTGAAAAATATCACAAGCCGGCCTTCGCCCCGACACAGCGCCGGAACATTTTGCTGCCGGGCACGTTTCCAGAAGAGGAGACTCCGACCATGAAAGAACTCCGCGCGATCGTCTTCGGGCTGCTCGTCCTCGTGCTGGTCGCGGTCGGCATCGCCGTCTGGCGCCGCCCTGCCCGGGAGCTGACCCACGTCCGCGGCTTCAGGGTCGAGATCCAGAAAACCGAGGGACGGTCGCGGCGGCACGTCTCCTTCCACGTTCCGATCGCCCTGGTGGCGCGCGTGGCGTCGCTCGTCCCCA
Source organism: Acidobacteriota bacterium (assembly GCA_046726795.1). Taxonomy (GTDB): domain Bacteria; phylum Acidobacteriota; class Thermoanaerobaculia; order UBA5066; family Gp7-AA6; genus JAWOLE01. The sequence continues at coordinate 14,369 of JBKPBH010000209.1, read as the reverse complement.
TCTCCGATTTCGGCGGGGACTTCCGGACCGACTGGAAAGACGGCGATCTGACCGCGCGGGACATTCTGGACGCGGCCAACCGGAGCGCGCCCGGAAAGCCGGGCGAGATTCAGCGCGACCACGCGAAAATCGAGGTCACGGCCGAAGGCCGGGCCCTGGAGATCGTCGTCCGGGACGAGTGGGACAAGACAGTCCGCGTCCGCGTGCCCAGGGCTCTCGTCGAGAGTCTCTCTTCCGAGAAACGCATCTCGCCCCGCGAGATCCTCCGGCGCCTGGACGAGCTGGGCCCCGGCGACATCGTCGTCATTCGCGACCGCGACGACGAAGTGACGATCACCGCCGAGCCGAGGTAGGCAGCCGAACACCAAAACGGGGTTATCGTGGCGAGATGGCGAACCGTCTCGCCGGCGAGAAGAGCCCCTACCTGCTCCAGCACAAAGACAACCCGGTCGACTGGTATCCGTGGGGACGCGAGGCTTTCGACCGGGCGAAGGCAGAGGACAAACCGATCTTTCTGTCGATCGGCTACTCGACCTGCCACTGGTGTCATGTCATGGAGCACGAGTCCTTCGAGAAGGAGCGTGTGGCGGCGGCCTTAAACAGCGACTTCGTCTCGATCAAGGTGGACCGCGAAGAGCGACCCGACGTGGACGACATCTACATGAAGGCCGTTCAATCCATGACCGGGACCGGCGGCTGGCCCCTCTCCCTCTTCCTGACGCCCGACGGCAAGCCCTTCTACGGCGGCACCTATTTTCCGCCCGACGACCGCCTTGGGCGGCCGGGCTTCGTGACGCTGCTCAAGGCGATCGCCGAGGCCTGGAAGGCGCGCCGGGGCGAGCTCGAGGGCTCCGCCGCGGACCTGCTGGCGCACCTCCAGGCCGCCGAGATGGGCCCGGCCGCCGGCGCGCCGGTCGGCGCGGAGATCCTCGAGACGGCCGCGCGCTCGTTCCGCGCCCGATTCGACCCGCGCGACGGCGGCTTCGGCGGCGCGCCGAAGTTTCCTCCAGCGATGGCTCTGGAGTTCCTGATCCGCTACTTCCTGCGCACCGGCGAGCGATCCGCTCGAGAGATGGTCGAGACGACGCTCACGAAAATGGCCGCCGGCGGGATGTACGACCAGGTCGGAGGCGGATTCCACCGCTATTCGGTGGACGCCCAGTGGCTCGTACCCCACTTCGAGAAGATGCTCTACGACAACGCGATGCTCGCACGCGTTTACACTCTGGCTTTCCGCTCTTTCGGCAATCCCGAAAACGCGCGCATCGCGCGCGAGACGCTCGATTACCTGTTGGCCGAGATGGCGCCCGCCGAAGGCGGGTTTTTTGCGGCGCAGGACGCCGACTCGGAGGGGCGTGAAGGCGTCTTCTACATCTGGGATCCGGACTCCCTCGAGGCGGCGGTCGGAAAGGAATCCGCCGCGGTCGTCGCCGCGCGTTTCGGCGTAACGCGGGCCGGCAATTTCGAGGACGGGCAGACTGTGCTCTCCATCGCCGCGACGGTTCCGGAGCTCGCGCGCCGGTTCGGTCGCCGGGACGGCGAAATTGCCGCGACGCTCGAAGAGGCGAGGAGACGGATGTACGAGTCGCGGTCCCGCCGGGTCTGGCCGGGGCGGGACGAGAAGCTCCTGACCGACTGGACCGCGCTCGCGATCTCGGCCTTTGCGCTCGCGGCGCGCGTCCTCTCCGAGCTGCGCTACGAACGGGCGGCGCGCGACGCCGCCGATCGCGTCCTGCGCAGCTGCCGCCGGGGAACCGAGCTCCTCCACCGGCAGAAGAACGGAGAAGCGGGGATTCCCGGATTCGGCTCCGACTACGCCAACCTGGTCGAGGCCCTGCTCGACCTGTACGAGGCAACGTTCGAGCCGGACTATTTCCGGGCCGCCGTCGCGATCCAGCGGGAATTCGACGAGCGGTTCTTCGATCCGGCCGGCGGCTATTTCCTGGCGGCCGAGGGGCACGACGGCCTGGTTCTGCGCCCCCGCGAGATCTTCGATGGCGCGACCCCGTCGCCCAATTCCGTCGCGGCCATGAATCTGCTTCGCCTTTTCTCGTTCACCGGGCGGAGAGAGTACCGCGACCGCGCCGAGACCCTCTTCACTCTCTTCTCGACCTACCTTTCGCGCGCCGGCACGGCCTTGCCGCGGCTCCTCTGCGCACTCGATTACCACTCCGGTGCGGCCCCGGAGATCGTGCTGGCCGGCGAGCCGGGCCGCGAAGACTTCGAATCGCTGCGCGACGCCGTGTTCGCCCATCCTCGGGCCAACCGCGTCGTGGCCCACGCCGACGCGGCCGAGAGCCTGGCTTCCTTGCTCCCTCTCGTCGCGTCGCGGGCCTCGCGGGACGGTTCGGCCCTCGCGTACGTCTGCCGCGAGTCTTCCTGCCTGGCGCCTTCCTCGAGTGCCGTTGAGCTCGCCGCCGCTCTCGATGCGTAATTCTCCGGAGCCCTTGCGCGAGGCGGGCACGGGCTCCCGCCGGAGAACGCGCTGGCCGGGACTCGCGGTCTTGCTCGTCCTGCTCTACGGTCTCCTCTTTCTCGCCGGCCTGGTGTGGCTGAGGGCGCGAAGCCCTCTTTTTCAAGGCCGCAAGGAAGCCCCCGCTCGACGCGCACCACGCGACAGGATCCCGACAGCGGCGCTCCTGACGGGCGAAGGCCTGCCCCTCGCCGCCCGGGAGGAGTACCTGCGCGGTCTCTCGAGCCGCTGCTGTCCCTGCGGCTGTGAGCTGACGGTCGGCGGATGTCTCCTCTCCGGGGAGGCTTGCGTGAAGAGCCCGGAGGACGCCCGGGAGATGATGGAGCAGCTGCGGGCGGAAGGCAGTCGGTGACAGTTGGAAGGTGGTAGGTGAAAACAAAGAGCACCGAAGAGTGCGGGCTCCAAACACTCAACACCTAACACCTCGTCTCATGACCGGCCTCGTCTACGACGACCGTTTCCTCCTCCACCGAGCGCCGTACGAGCATCCCGAGCATCCCGGAAGGCTCGAGGCGATCCGCGACCGTCTCCAGGCGGATGGCTTGATCGACCGCTGCGAGCGTGTGGAGGCGCGGGAAGCTTCCGACGAGGAGCTCGCGGCGATCCATACGCGAGGTCTGATCGAAGTGATCCGCGCGACGTCGCAGCGCGACTGGACGCAGCTCGACCCGGACACGTACGCCTGCCGGGACTCGGCGCAAGCCGCGTGGCTCGCCGCCGGAGGGCTTGTCGAGCTCGCGAACCGGGTCATCCAGGGCGAACTGGCCAATGGATTGGCCCTCCTGCGCCCGCCCGGCCACCACGCCGAGGCCGATCTTGCGATGGGCTTCTGTCTCTTCAACAACGTGGCCGTGGCGGCGCGCGCGGCGCAGGCCGCGGGAGTGCAGCGGATCCTCATCGCGGACTGGGACGTCCACCACGGCAACGGCACGCAGCACTCCTTCTGGGACGACCCGACGGTCCTCTACTTTTCGATTCACCAGTTCCCGTTTTACCCGGGGACTGGAGCGGTGGACGAGCTCGGCGGTTCTCATGGTCGCGGCCGGACGGTCAACGTGCCCTGGCCTCCGGGCATGGGCGATGCGGAGTATCTGGCGGCCTTCGACCGCGTCCTGCTGCCGATCGCTTGGGGCTTTCAGCCGGACCTCGTCCTCGTCTCGGCCGGATTCGATGCCGCCGACGGCGACTTGCTGGGCGAAATGCGGGTGACCCCGGAAGGTTTCGCCGCGATGACGGCCCGGCTGCGATCCTTGGCCGGCGGGCGTCTCGTCCTCGCGCTCGAAGGCGGATACAACCTCGGTGCGATCTCGGCTTCGGCCGCGTCCTGCCTCGGAGTCCTCCTCTCGGAGGATGCCCTCCGGGAGCCGCGGGTTGGGGCGATCCTGCCCGCGGCCGAGCGGGTCCTGGCCGAGGTTCTCCAGGAGCAGGTCCCTTTCTGGCCGCGGCTCAACGCGTCGTGAAGAGCACGATGTCGCCGAAGGGCTGATACCGACCGAGGACGACGGTAGCGCCGTCTGAAGAAACGGTCATCCCCGGTTCTAGCCGCCGGTGGGGATTCATGAAACGTTCATTCGAAGGCCGGTAAGATGAGCGAAACGATGAGTTCGCGGTCGATCTCGCGCTTGGGTTGGCGCATGCTGCGGCGAGCGGTGTTCCGGGGACTGGCCGGACTCGTGATGGTCCTGCCTTCCTACGCCCTGCTGGCTTACATCCTGCTGCCGGCTTCCTGGCATCAATACCAGAAACGGCTGCCCCGCGCCGCGCCCGCGATCACCTACACGGCCGAGGAGATTCCCGCCGACCCGTTGAACGTAGCTCTCGTGGGCAGCCGCGAACAGGTCCTCGACGCAATGGGGGCGGCCGGATGGCTTCCCGCCGACAGGATCACGCTGCGCTCGGGGTGGAGAGACGCTCACAGCGTGCTTTTCAACCGGCCCTATCCGACGGCGCCGGTGAGCACACACTATTTCCGCAACCGGCCCCAGGACCTCGCCTTCGAACAACAGGTCGGGAAGAGCCCACGCCGGCGGCATCATGTCCGTTTCTGGTGCGTGGACGACTCCGCCGGCCCGGCGGGGATCCTCTGGATCGGAGCGGCGAGCTTCGACGCGGCCCTCGGCGTGAGCCGCTTCACGGGCGAGGTGATGCATCACATCGACCCCGCCGTGGATCGGGAGCGCGAGCGCTTGCTTTTGGACCTCGGGGCCGCGGGCGCCGTCGAGAGCGTCTCCCGGGTCGAGAACTTCCGGCCCGCCGGGCGCGGACAGAACGGCGCCGGCGACCTCTACTTCAGCGACGGCGCCTTGGGGATCGCCGTGCTGCGGTCCCTGTCCGATCCCAAGAGCTAGCCTTCGGCAGCCGGAAGAGTCCCCAGCAGATCCGACAGGTCGTAGGACCCGCTCGCGAACTGGAGTGTCAAGGCCCCCTTCTGGAAGACCGTCTTCTCCAGAGAGAGGTCCATGCCGGGTGGCATCCAGTCGTTCAGGTTCACGACCATGATGCGGTCCTCCGGGTAGTACGTCAGGAGGCCCACGGGAGCTTTCTGAACGAGGTAGGTCAGGAGCTGGTCGGGGATCGGGATGAAGGAGAGGGCCTGGACCCTCTCGAGCACGAACGCGAGGAATCCGTCCTTCAAACGCAGCTGCGACAGGGTTGCCTTCGCGGAGAGCGGGACGCCGAATCGGTGCACGACGAGTGTCGCGGCGAGCTCCCCCGGCGACACCTCGATCTTCAGGTCCTTCAGGTCCGGGATCCGCTCGACCAGTTGCGCGACGAGCGCGTTCAGCGTCCGTTCTTCGAAGGTCAGAGAAAGACCGCTCCAGCGAACCCGGTAGCCTTCGGAATCGGAGGGCGCGGGCGGAAGGGGCTTGGCGGCGGCTTGTGGGTGCACAATCAATTCTAGCATCGGTTTGCGATTCACGCCTGCCGCCTGCCGCGTCTACAACACGTAGCCCAAGGCGAATCCGGCCTGCGCGGTCATCATCAGGAGATACATGTGCGTCCAGGCGGGATGGTTCTCCGTGCGGGCCAGCTCCTCGGGATCCTTCAGGAGCAGGCGTGCCGCATAGGCACCCCAGGCGGCCAGGACCAGACCGAGCACGGTTAAGAACGCGCCGTCGCCGGTCAGGAGCCTGGCGGTGGAATGCGCGGGGTCCGGAAGCCAGGCGAAAACGGGGATCAGGAGCCATGGGACGACGAAGAAGGGCGCGATGATTCTCGCCGCGCGCTCGACCCCGAACCGGATCGGAAGGCTGACGCAGCCGTGCGCCCGGTCCCCTTCCATGTCGGAAAAGTCCTTGGTCGAGGTCGCGCCGAGCAGGAACAGGGCGAAGACACCGCCGATGGCCCAGGCCTCCCAGACGCCGACGGAAGCAACGAACGACCAGCCCGCGACCTTGAGCAGGCCCCCGCGCGTGACCGCGATCGTCAAGTTCGCGGCGAGCCAGTGACGCTTGGACCGACCGAGCGCGGGGAAGGAATAAACGAACGTCGCCAGGGCCCCGACGCAGTAAATGAAGAACGCCGCATGAAGGAGTGCCGGAGCGCGGAGCCGCTCGGAAAACGAGGTGTACGGGTAGGGCACCACCAGCCAGGTCGGCGCGATCGCCAGGACGTACAGGGCCGCGGCGACTCTCCAGGCGCGGGAAACAGCGATCTCCCCGGTGACGAGGGGACGGCCGGGCTTGTTCCTGCGGTCGATCTCGAGGTCGGCGATCTGGTTGACGATGTTCGATGCCGCGTTCATGGCCGACGCGCAGAGAGATCCGATCGCGACCGTCAGAACGACGGCCCAGGTGATGCGCCGCGCGGGATCGGGGTTATGAGCGGAACCGAAGGCGCAGACCGCCCCGGAGACGATGCCCAGCAGCGGCGGCAAGAGTGTGAAGGGGCGCGAGAGTCGGATGTAACGCTTCATGTGCCGGCGACCGGGAGAAAGAGACCGCGTCCCTCGATCGAGAGCGTGATCTCGAGGGCGACCAGGGCTCCCACGAGCGTATTGAAGGCGTTGGCGAAGTCGTGGTCCAGACGGACGCCGGTCTCCCGCGCCAGATCCCGGGCGAGGCTCTCGGCCAGAGAGCCCGCGACTCCGGCCGCGGCGATCACGGCGATCGCCGGAGCGGGAACGAGGCCGGCAAGAAAGCCAACCACTCCCACGACCGTGGCCCCGACGGCGCCAGCCGCCACGCCGACGGCCGAGACCGCGCCGGCGGCGCCGACCGGCAGGCGTGAGAGCCGCAGGAGCGAGAAGGGACGATCGCCGTACAGGCCGCCGATTTCCGTGCCGAGCGTGTCCGCGAGCGCCGCCGCGAGCGCGGCCGCGAAGGCCACAGGCCTGACTCCCAGCAGGAGCAGAGCGGCCGGGACGCCGACGTTGGCCAGGACGTGCGACGCGTCGCGCCTCCCCCGATCGGCCTGGGCCACGCCCTGGATCTCCTTGCGCCGGTATCCCCATCGCGTCGCGAGCGTGCCCAGAAGAAAAAACGTCCAGAGCACGCCATAGGCTCCCCAGCCGCCGGACACGATGATGACGAAGCCCGTCAGGGCGCCTGCCAGGGCGCCGGAAGTCGAAACCACACCCATGGACCAGGTCGCGAACGCGACGGCCGCATTGACAGCCACAGCCGCAAGGATCGCCGCCGTCGCGAGGCCTAGCCAGCCGGACGCGTGATCGCCCCACTGGTAGCCGAGTTGGAAGACCACGAGCGCCGTCGGCACAGCGGCCACCAGGTTGTCGTCGAGTCCCGACGGGACTGACTCCAGGAAGGCATAGAGCGCGGCGCCGGCGACCAGAACTGCGGCGGCGGCCGGCACCAGCGGCCGGGCCGTCACGAAACGAAAGACGAGGACGGCCCCGAGCCCCCCGACCGCCCAGTTGGAGAGCGCCCCGGCCCAGGTCTTCTGCGGGTTCCAGGGCAGGGGCGGGCCCCCGAGGAGGCCGCCCGCGATAGCGGCGGCCGGGTCTCCGAACGCCATCATCGCCCAGACCGCGGCGGCGACGGGCAGGTACCGATCCCGGAAGAGCACGATCAGGATGAGCACCATCGCGGCATACGCCACGATCCCCGTGTCGCGGGCTCGGGAGGCGTCGCGGTAGAGGCCACGGCCGATCCGCGGCAGGACAAACAGGTTGAAGAGAAGAGCTCCCAGAGCGACAGCGGCCGCGGCCTTCCAATCGAGCCACCGAAGAGTCAGCGCGAGGAGGCCCATGCCGGCGTGCAGGGCCTTGCGGCGCCACTCGGATGGCGAAAAGCGCCGAGGCGACATCGCCTCCGATTGTCCGCTCATTTCCGTCTCCAATCCGTCGCGAGAGGAGCTAGCAGGCTGCTGAAGAAGGGTGTGAGGCGGCGTTGCGAGCGCCGCGGGGTCGGATGCCAGGAGCCGCGACGAAGGCGATGCCTGAGCGCATCGGGGAGGAGCGGCGACGCCGCAGACGGCCTCGCGCCGCCGCAACCGCTTGCGGTGGCTGGCCTTTTGCTCGCGACGCCCTTAAACCGATGACCCATCTCTCCAAACTGAACCATTTGGCGTCGCGTAGTGCAAAAGGCCAGACACGACGCCCGCATCCATTTTTCAGCAGCCTGCTAGGCCTCCGGGCGCGTGCGGCGGGCGATGTATTCGATGAGCGCGTCGCGGTAGTGACGGACGGGACGGCCGGTCACCTTTTCGTACCTCGACGTGTCCAGGACGGAGTAGGCGGGCCGTCTGGCCGGCCGGCCGAGTGTCGCGGAATCCGTGGGCTCGACCCCGACCTGCGGATGCTCGGACAGCGTCAGGATCTCGCGCGCGAAATCGAACCAGGTGGTCTCTCCGCGGTTGGCGAAATGATAGATCCCGACCGCTCCCGCCTCGATCAGAGCCAGGATCGCTTCAGAGAGGTCGGACGTCGCCGTCGGGCGCCCTCTCTGGTCGTTGACGACGGTCAGGCTCCGCCTGCCGCTCTCGGCCTGCTTCAAGATCGCCTCGATGAAGTTCCATCCCGCCGGCCCGAAGAGCCATGAGCTTCTCACCACGAGGCCCAGAGGCACGCGGAGCGCCTCCTCTTCTCCGCGTCTCTTTCCCCGGCCGTAGGCGCAGAGCGGGTTGGGCGAGTCCTCCTCCGAGTAGGGCGCGCGCTTGGAGCCGTCGAAGACGAAGTCGGTGGAAATCTGGACGAGCTGCGACGAGTGCCGCAGGCAGTGATCCGCAAGCACCCCGACCCCGCGCGCGTTCACCTCTTCGGCGCGTGGATCCGTCTCGCAGTCGTCCACTCGCGTGAAGGCGGCGCAGTTGACGATGATGTGCGGCTGGACTTCGCGAAAGGCGCGCGACACGGCCGTCTCACGGGTGATGTCGAGGTCCCCCCGCGCCTTCGGGAAGACGTCGTGCCCCGCCGCCGCGAGCGCGGGCGTCAGGTCCGAGCCGAGCATCCCTCCGGCGCCAGTGACGAGAATGCGCCGACGCGGCCGAGGCACCGGGCGGGGCGCGGACAGGACCTCCGGCGCCGGCTCTTCGGTGGCGACCGCCGCGTCATTCATACGCGTGAAACGTAAAACGTAAATCGTAAAACGGAGAGGCGATCCACCTCACCTCCGGCTTCGTTTTACGTTTCACGTTTGGCGTTTTACGGCTCAGGTTACCCGGGCGGTTTGGCCGTGGCGGAAGAAGAGGCGAGGCGCTCGGCGTACTGCGATCGATAGAAGGCGCGATACGCCGGGTCCTTCTCCTTGATCGGACGCCACCAATCCTCGCGTGCGCGGTACCAGGCGACGGTTTCCGAGAGACCCCGGTCGAAGGGAGTCGACGGCCTGAAACCGAGGGCGGCGAGTTTCCTGGTGTCGAGCGAATAGCGCCGGTCGTGCCCCGGCCGGTCGTCCACGAAACGGATCAGGCTCTCGGGCCGGCCGACCTCATTTAAGACCCGGCGGGTGATCTCGATGTTCTCGGCCTCGTTGCCGCCGCCGATGTTGTACGTCTCGCCCGGCTCCCCCGCTTCGAGGAGGAACTCGATCGCCGCGGCGTGGTCCCGCACATAGAGCCAGTCGCGGACATTGCGTCCGTCGCCGTAGAGCGGAAGCGGCTCGCCGTCGATCGCGTTGGTGACGAAGAGGGGAATGAGCTTCTCAGGATATTGGTAGGGCCCGTAGTTGTTGGAGGCCCGCGTGATGACGACCGGCATCCCGTACGACGCCCAGTAGGAGTACGCCAGCCGGTCCCCGCCGGCCTTGGATGCGGCGTAGGGGTTGCGCGGATTCAAGGCCGCTTCCTCGCGAAACGAGCCTTCGGAAATCGTGCCGTACACCTCGTCCGTCGAGATCTGGATGAACTTGCGCACGCCCCGGCGCTTCGCCTCCTCGAGCAGCACGAAGACGCCGCGCACGTCCGTTTCGATGAAGGAGGCATCTCCCAGGAGCGAGCGGTCCACGTGGGTCTCGGCCGCGAAATTCACGACGTGCGTGCAGCCTTCCATGGCTTCGGCGACGGCCTCCGGATCGGCGATGTCCCCCTTCAGAAAGCGGTAACCCGGGCGGTCCTCAAGGTCCGACAGGTTTGCGGGATTGGCCGCGTAGGTCAGCTTGTCGAGATTGACGACGGACGCCGAATCCCCGCCCGTCTCGAAGAGATGGCGGATGAAATTCGATCCGATGAAGCCGCAGCCTCCGGTGACCAGCACCTTCATACGATGCCGATCTCCGAGTTGTCTCCGATCAGGAAACGGTGGACGCGCGGTCTCTCGACGCCCGGGTGGATGCGGACGTTGGTGCCGATTAGGGAATCGGCGATGCGGACGGGAATCCGCTCCAGGCGCGAGCCCTGCAGGACGATCGAGTTCTCGATCTCACACCTCTCGACGAAGCAGCCGGGCCCGATCGCGGTGTAGGGGCCGACGAAGGCATCCCGGATCTCGGCGCCCGACCCGATGATCGCGGGCCCGCGGACGGTCGAGTGGACCAGGCGCGCCCCCGGCTCGACCACGACCTTCCCCTCGACGCGGCAGCCCGAGTCCACGGTCTCCAGACCCTGCGCCGTGAATGTGTCGAGGATGATGCGGTTGGCTTCCAGCATGTCCTCGATCTTTCCCGTGTCCTTCCACCATCCGGACACGATGTGCGGATGGACGCTCTTGCCGTGGTCGACGAGCCACTGGATGGCGTCGGTGATCTCGAGCTCCTGCCGCGCGCTCGGGCGGATGGCGCGAACGGCTTCGAAGATGGTGTCGTCGAACATGTAGACGCCGACCAGGGCCAGGTCTGACTTCGGCTCCCGTGGTTTCTCCGTCAGTCGGACGACGGTCCCGTTGGCGAGCTCGGCCACGCCGAACTGCTCGGGGTTGGGCACGCGGGCCAGGAGGATCTGGGAGTTGCAGCCGATCGAGCGGTAGTCGTCTACGAGAGCCGTGATGCCGTCCGCGATCAGGTTGTCTCCCAGATACATGACGAAGGGCTTGCCCCGCAGGTACTCTTCCGAGATCAGGACCGCATGGGCGAGACCACGGGGCGCGTCCTGCTCGATGTATGTGATCTTCGCCCCGAACCGGGAGCCGTCCCCGAGAGCGTTCTGGATCTCCTCGCGCGTGTCCCCGACGACGACTCCGATCTCCCGGATCCCCGCCGCGACGATCGCCTCCACGCCGTAGAAGAGCACCGGCTTGTTGGCCACGGGGACGAGCTGCTTGGCGCGCGTATAGGTCAGAGGGCGCAGCCGCGTCCCCTTACCCCCCGACAGGATGAGGCCTCTCATTCGCTCCAAATCATACCGAACGCAAGCCGTAAAACGTTAAACGTAAAGAGTCAAACGTGGCCCCGGAGCGCCACCTCGTTTTACGTTACGATTTACGTTTTACGTTCATTGACCGAAGATGTGATCGAGGGATCCATTGACGTCGAGGAGCGTGCCGATGTCCTTCAGGTTCACCACGAACCGATAGTCGCGGCGGGAGCTCGGCGGGAGGCGGAGCTCCCGGACCTCGAGGAAGAGGGTATAGCAGGATCCCTTGAACGCGAGGAGCGACCGGTCCTCGAGCAGCTTGCCGCTCCTGGCGTCGTAGTTCAACTGCGTGTCCAGCCGGAACGCCCTCGAGACGTCGATCCCCGCGGCCAGGCGCATCTGGTCGGTATTGGGCGAGGCGGCCCCCTCCGGCAGCGGCGACGTCAGGACCGGCCGGCTGGCGAACCAGGTCGCGTTGACGAAGTTCCCCTTCCAGGAGACCGAAGCGGTCGCCGACGCCGCCGTCACCTGGGAAGCGTGGATGTCGTAGTCCATTCGCCCATCGAAATGGAGGAAGCTGCCCGGGGCGAGGCGCAGGATCGCTTGAACGGGCCCGTCCTTCGCGGTGGTCGTCGTCGCGGTCGTCGTCGCGGTCGTCAAGAGTTGCGGCAGCCGGAAGGCATGTATCTGCCCGATCTCGAGCGAGGCGATCTCTTGAGCGGAGCCTTTCTTTGGATCCGAGGGGCGCGCCAGGAGCCGGTTCACGATTGCGTACCGGATGTCGTGCCGTCCCAGAGCCAGATCGACCTCGTCGAAGGCCGGGATCTTCTGAGGATCGGAGACTTCCGAAACATATGTGTAGTCCACCCGGGGTTCGATGATGTGCTTGAACTTGCCGAACGGCCCGATCTCCCCCTCGTAGATCCTCGAGAAGGACGGCCCGACGAGCGAGATCCCTGCCTCTCCGTACTCCCTGGCGAAGGAAGAGCCTGTGAAGCGCGTCTGGGTGTCGTCGGTCGAGTCGGTATACCCGGTCCATCGCCCACCGGCTTTCGCCGTGACCGAGAGCCAGGGGATGCGCTTCCAGGGAAACGACACGGTCGGGTGGACGTCGGCCCGTCCGTAGCTCCCGCGGGGAAGATCGGGGCCGCGGTTGATATAGAGCTCGGAGAGGGAGGACTCGAGCGCCAGGAAGAACGGGGTCGCGCCGATGCGCGCGGTCCGGCGGAAGAACTCGAGGGACGGAAGGCGCTCCTGATAGACGGTCGTCCCGAAGAAGGACTCGATCCGCTCCACGCGAAGGTTCAACGAGTTGTCGCCGGCGTTCTTCGTCAGGAAGCCGCGGGAGACGATCTGCCGCGCCGAGGAGAGCGCGAAGGACCGCTCGAAGTCCTGGAGGTACTGGTCGTCCGAGTAGTCCCGGATCGAGAGGACGCCGCGAAATCCGTAGGGAAGGTCGTCGGAGACGTGATCGAGTCGAACTTTCCACCGGTTCTCGGTGCGGCGCGTGTACACCCCCGCCGTACCGTCGGCCATGGTGCACGGCCCGTTTCCCCCGGAGGACTCTTCCGAGAACGGCACGCACACGGTCGCCGCCCTGTCGTGGATCGCGTAGCCGGAAAAAACCCCCGCCGACTCGGCCGAAGGCGCCCAGCGGAGCTCTTCGCCCAGGCCGAAGGACCCGTTGGAGTAGAGGTCGAGGTTCGTCGTCAGGTCCGTCGGACGTCCCGTGACCCAGTAATACGTCAGGCCCAGGTACGCGCCGCGGTTGGAGTTGTAGCCGAGTCCGGGCACGAGGAAACCCGACGCCCGGTCCTCCTTGGTCGGCCAGACGAGATACGGCGTGTAGAGGAGCGGGGCTGAGCCCGCGCGGAAGGAGACATTTTTCATGTAGGCGTAGTCGTCGAGGGTCACCGTCGCCTCGGACAGGTAGAAGGACCAGTCGGGCTTCGGGACGTCGCAGGCGGTGAAGATTCCGTGGTGGACCCGGTAGGTCGTCTCGCCGATCTTCTCGATCCACTCGGCGATGATGTGGTAAGTCGGAGCGAGGTCGGCGCTGGCGTCTTCGAGTCGGCCGGTCTTCGATTCGAGGTGAAAGATCGCCCGGCTGCCGGCCATGCGGGACGGGCCCTGGTCGATGATGACGTGCCCTTCGAGGGTCGCGGTCTTCGTCGGGAAGTCGTAGCGTCCCTTGTCGGCGTGGATCTTCACGTCCTGGTACTCGATCTCGACGTCTTCGGAGCCTTCCCAGGACACATCCTTTTCGAAATGGACTGGCTGGCGGGTATAGAGCTTGACCTCGCCCCCCTTCTCCGGGGCGTGGAACCTGATCTGGAAGTTGCTCTTGGTCTTGAACCGCGACTCGAACGGATCCACGTCCTGCGCCGGCAGATTCGGCGCAGGAAGAAACGCGACGAGAAGACCCAAGACCGAGGACAGGGGACCGAGGACTCGACTGGCTCTTCGCGTCAGAGTTGCTTTCCGGACGACCGCCCCTGGAGTCCTCAGTCCATCGTCCTCAGCCCGCAGTCGGGAATGTCTCACGCATTCATCGGTCGCAAGGCGGGAGACACGCGGAAAGCGGCTTCGGTCTTCGCGCGGACTTCCTGGACGGCCACGTCCGGGGCGAGCTCCACGAGCTCGAGGTCGCGGCGTTCCCTATCCACGTCGAAGACGCAGAGGTCCGTGATGATTCGATGGACGCAATGCACGCCGGTCAGGGGCAGGGTGCACGCCTTCAGGATCTTCGGCTCACCCGATTTCGACGTGTGCTCCATCGTCACGACGAGGCGGCGGGCACCGGCGACCAGGTCCATCGCTCCCCCCATCCCCTTGACCATCTTTCCGGGAATCATGTAGTTGGCGATCGAGCCCTCCTGGTCCACCTGCATGGCGCCCAGGATGGACAGATCGACGTGTCCTCCCCGGATCATCGCGAACGAATCGGCCGAAGAGAAGTACGAGGCTCCCGGCCGAACCGTCACCGTCTCCTTGCCGGCGTTGATCAGATCCGGATCGAGCTCCGCTTCGGTCGGGTAGGGGCCGACGCCGAGAATCCCGTTCTCCGACTGCAGGATCACCTCGATGTCCGCCGGGATCGCGTTGGCGCAGAGCGTCGGCATCCCGATGCCGAGGTTCACGAAATCGCCGTCCTTCATCTCCGCCACGGCGCGGCGGATGATTCCTTCGCGAGTCAACATGGAAGAAGGTT
>JBKPBH010000208.1:0-8319 GCA_046726795.1 Acidobacteriota bacterium | reverse complement strand
GCGTTGGATCGGCGCGATCGCGCCGGCGACGGGCACGCCGATCCTCGGCCTGACGCTGACGCTCGCGGCCTCGGTCCTCCTGGTCGTCAGCGGCCAGGTCTCGCTCGCCTTGAACATCGCGGTCTTCGCGCTGGTCGTCCTCTACTTCCTCCACAGCCTCACGCTGCTCGTCCTGCCGGGGAAGAACCCCGCCCTCTTCGGCCAGGTGACGGCGAGGATCCCTCTCTCGCTCCAGCGAATGGCCGCGATCCTCTCGATGCTCGCGATGGGCGCCTTGATCGCCCTGCAGGTTGCCGAGGACGCCGGGACGCTCGCCCGGCTATCGTTCTCGCAGCGTCTCGCGAACGGGAGAGTGACCACGCTCGAGCTGTGCGCGGCCTGGGGACTGATCGGCGTGCTCCTGTATTCCCTCGGCCGGCGCTCGGGCAAGCTTGGAGCTCGGAGCCGACAGCCATGACCTTCCACCGCCGCCGCGAAGAGTTCCCATCGCTGTCGGCGGGCATCCATCTGCTGTCGCACAGCCTGGGGCCGATGCCGAAGGGCGCCCGGCAGGCCCTGCAGACCTACCTCGACCGGTGGGAGGGCTACACGCGGGAGAACGCCTGGAAGGCCGCGTGGTGGGACCTCTCAGGCCAGGTCGGCGATCGGATCGCCCGGCTCCTCGGCGCGCCGCCGAATTCGGTCCAGCCCCAGCCCAACGCCTCGGTGGCTCTCTCGGCCGTTGCGTCGTGCCTGGACTCCTCGAAGGGCCAGCGGCGCAAGATCGTCACGACCGGCCTCGAGTTTCCGACGACGGAGTACGTCTGGCGCGAGCAGGAGAGGACGGGCGCCCAGCTCCACCTCGTGGCCTCGGAGGACGGAGTCGTCACGCCGGTCGAGAAGCTCATCGAGGCGATCGACGAAGAGACGGCTCTCGTGTCGCTTTCTCACGTCTCCTACCGCAGCTCGCACCGACTGGACCCGCGCGCCGTCGTCGAGCGGGCGCACCGCGTCGGGGCCCTCGTCCTGCTCGATGTCTATCAATCGGCGGGCGTACTGCCGCTCGATGTGGCCGGATGGGGTGTGGACTTCGCCGTGGGCGGCACGATCAAGTGGCTCTGCGGCGGGCCGGCCTGCGGCTACCTCTACGTGCGGCCGGAGCTGGCCGCGCAACTGCGCCCGCGGCTGACCGGGTGGATCGCGCACGAAGACCCGTTCGACTTCGCGCCGGGACCCATCCGCTACGCTTCGGGCCCGCGCCGCTTCGCACAGGGCACTCCCGGCGTTTCCGGCCTCTACTCCTGCCTGCCGGGTCTGAAGATCATCGAAGAGGTCGGACCCGCCTCGATCGAAGCCGAGTCGCGCCGCCGCACCCAGCGCATGGTCGAGTTTGCCCTGGAGCGCGGATGGCTTCTGGCAAGCCCGCGAAATCCCGACGAGCGCGGCGGCTCCGTGATGATCGGCGTCTCCGACCCGGAGAAGCTCGAAGCGGAGCTCGCGCGCCGCCGCGTCTTCGTGGACTGGCGCCCCGGCGTGATCCGCGTCTCTCCGCATTTCTTCAACACCGACGAGGAAGTGGAGGAAGCCCTGGCGGTCCTTGCCCAATTAATCTAGTTCCCGAAAGTCTTCTCCGGGGCCGTAGCGCACGGAGGGGCTGCCGGCGGGGTAGAAGAGGCCGTAGAGCGAGAGGGGGGACGCGCCGGTGTTTTCCAGGCAGTGCGGCTGCCGGCGCGGCAGGTAGAGGCAGGTGCCGGCGGCGACCTGCGCCGACGACGCGCCGGACCAGAAGCGGCCTTCCCCCTCGAGGATGCAGACGACCTCCTCGTATTCGTGGAAGTGGTCGGGCGCGCGGCCCGGAGGGATGAACCCGACGAACTGCGTGACCTCCTCGCAGCCTACCCTTACGTCGACGAGCACGCGGAAGGAGCGGCCGTCGCCCGCTCTCTCCGTCGGCTGGTCTTCGAAGCGCACGACCGGCGGCGGGACGTGGGAGACGACCTTGGACCTTCGACCTTGGACTTTGGACTTCGGCGCGGGCGACTCGAGGTGAAGATCCGGGCCGGTGTCGGGGCATCGAGAGTCGAGCAGCATCAATGGCTCTCGGCCGGAGCTCTCGATCGAGGCCACCTCGCCCGGGCGCACGAACACGCCGGCGAGGGGGCCGATCGGATGGCGCTCCTCTCCGACGACGACCTGTCCCTCACCTTCGACTACGAAGAGGGCCTCGTCACAGTCGCCGTTGCGCCAGGCCGCCGACGCGCCCGGCGTCACCTCGAGCACCGAAAGGGAAATGGCCCGCGCTCCGCTCTCCCGTCCGACGTGCCGCCAGACCGTGAGCCCGCCATGCCGGACCTGCTCCCCCTCGCGCAGCCCGAAGGCCCGGCAGCCTCCCTCGAGCTCGACAGCCATCCCTGAAGTCTAAGAGATAAGACGAAGTGTTGGAGTGACGACAGGGCGGATCCTTCGTCGCTGCGCTCGCGCCTGACAAAGGGTGATGGTCTATCCTCTCCCTGTGATCGACAGGAAGGAGCACGGCATCGAGGCGACGAATCAGGAGTTCGTCCGCTTCGATCAGGTCGAAAAGAAGCACGAGTACCGGCTGGCCGAGGCGCAGGAGACCGAGTCGTTCGACGAGTCCTTCACCATCAAGACCTGCGACATCGGAAAGTTCCTCCACGGCAGCGAGCGCGAGAAGCGGGAGTTCGCCGGAGCGCTCGGAGGGGCGCTCCAGGAGATCGGTTTCGCGATCCTCGAGGGGCACGGCATCGATCCGCGGATCCACGAGGACGCCGCCGAGAGGACGGTCGAGGTCTTCACGCGCCCGGCGCTCGAAGAGAAGCTCCTCTTTCGCGCTGCGAGGCACGGCTCGGTCAACCAGGGCTACTTCCCGCTCAAGGAAACGAGCGACATCCACCCGGACCTGGTCGAAGGCTGGGTCTTCTGCCGCCGCGCCTTCGATCTGGGGAGCGACCGGTCCCACCCGTTTCGCGTCGAGGACTTCTGGCCGATTCCGGATGCCGAGCCGGTCTTCCGCCGGATGTGCCTCGAGCAGGAGAAGCTCATCCTGCCCGTGATGCAGGCCATCCTGACGTATCTGGGCTGCGATCCCCATCTCTACGATGAGAGGCTCACGCGCACGAACTTCGGCCTCCGCCTCAACTACTACCCGCCGGTGACGAGCGAGGACGATGCCTCCGGCGCCGCGCGCCTTCTCGGGCACGAGGACGTGGACCTCTTCACGTTCCTTCCCTCCCCGCGGATCGAAGGGCTCCAGGTCTTGAACCGCGCCAACGGGAAATGGGTCCGCCTGAACGCGCCGCCCGGCACGATCATCCTCAACTCCGGCGACTACATGCAGCGTGTCACCAACGACGTTCTGCCTTCGACCACCCATCGCGTCTCCAAGCCCCGCAACACCGCGCTGCGCCGGCAGGCCCGCGTCTCCTTCCCGATGAACATCTATCTCTGGGAGGACGAGCTCCTCGAGGTTCTGCCGGGCCTTCCGAGCCCGAAGTACCCGCCCATCAAGGCACTCACGTTCCACACCCGCATCACCAGCAAGTACTACGGCGAGGGCTACGCCGCCGACGAATAGGGACGCTCGGTCTTTGGGGAAGTCCCGAGCCGGGCGGACGGTAGATCGCGCGTCAGATCGAGGAGTCTTGCGGCTGAGGGCTCAGGGCGTTCGGAAGGGTCTTGGGGCCGGGGTCTCGCGGCGCGGGACGACGGTCTTGGAGATCTGCGGAACCGGTCCCTGGGGGGGCGTCGGAGTAGGCGTGGGCGTCGGGGGCGCAGCGACGCCCGTGATCACGCGCCCGACCCGGTTTCCGCCGGCCTCGGTGAACCAGATGTTGGCGTCCGGACCGACCGCGATGCCGTCCGGGAAGGTCTGTGAGCTGGGGACCTGGGCTTCCGGCCTCACGACGCCCGCCGGCGTCATGTGACCGATCCGGTTCAATCCCTTCTCGGTGAACCAGATGTTTCCATCCGGACCCGCGACAACCCTGGTCGGCCCCGAGCCGATAGGCAGAAAGATGACCCCCCACAGCCCCGTCGTCGTCATCTGGACGATGCAATCCTGGCCCAAGTCGGCGATATAGAGGTTGCAGTCCCCGCCCGGCCCCGGAGTGATGCCTCGCAGACTGGAAGCAGGCCCGGTATTCGCGACTTCCGTGATGTTTCCAGCCGTGTCGATCCGGCCGATTCTGCCGTTCTGTTCTGTGAACCAGAGGTTACCGTCCCCGCAGGGACCGGCCGAAATGCCTCTCGGCTTCGAATCGGCGGTGGGGATCGTGAACTCTCCGAGCAGCCGGCCGTTCGTGTCCATCTTGCCTATCTTGCCGGCGCTTTCCTCCGTAAACCAGAGGTTGCCGTCCGGCCCGGCGGCGATCGATTCCGGTGGGCTTCCGACCTGGAACTCGCCGAGGAGCGCCCCGCCGACGCTCAGCTTTCCGATCCGGCTCAAGCCGCCTTCGGTGAACCAGAGGTTCCCGTCCGGACCGACGACGATCGACAGCGGACCGCTGCCCGGGGAGAGCGCAATCTCGCGCAGGAGGCTCCCGGCCGGGGAAACTTGCGCGACCTTGCTCGAGGCTTGTTCCACCAGCCAGACGTTCCCGTCGGGCCCCGCGACGATTCCCTGCGGCATTCCGAACACAGTCGGGAATTCTTGGATCGAGCCAGTCTGGGCATTCGACGGGAGTGGCGCGAAAAAGAGGCAGAGGACGAGAAAGAGTCCGGGGCGGCTGGTCGGAAGAGTCCGTAAACCTTTCAACATCCTTCGCGGCTCCGGTTCTTCCTGAAGGCTCCGTTACCCTACTACATTCGCACGCGCCTCGGTTTCCTTCGATCGGGGGGCTGGCACTTTTCTTGCGGTTTCCGTCTGAAGCGGAGTGTGCGCTGAGCCGCCCGCAAAAGGAGGAATCATGAAGAAAGTTCTGGGATTGGCGATGGTGGTCCTGATGAGCGCCGCATTCTCGCTCGCGGCGGAGAAGACCTGGTCGGGCAAGATCAGCGACAGCGACTGCGGCCGCTCGCACAAGTCCGCGATCGAGCACGCCGGCAAGAAGATGAGCGATCACGACTGCGTCATCGCCTGTGTCGAAAAGGGGGGCAAGTACGTCTTCGTCTCCGGCACCAAGATCTACAACATCTCGAATCAGGACATGGCGGAGTTGAAGGAGCACGCCGGCCACACGGTCAGACTGACGGGAGAGATGACGGGCGACACCATCAAGGTCTCCAAGATCGAGATGCCCAAGACCAAGGCGTCGTCCAAGACGAAGACCTCCTAGTCTCTCGGCGCAAACGGGGGATCTCGTCCTAACCCTTGCCCGCTTCCCCCTTCCCGTTTTCCGGCGCCGTCTGAAGCAGAGTCGAAGGCAGCTCGCCGCGCACCTCGAGGAGTCTCGCCCGGGCGGCGAGCAGGCCTTGGCTCGCCTGGGACCGGTCGTCTTCCGCTTTCGCCAAAGCGATCTCGGCGCGGTCGACGGAATCCGGCTCTCCCCGGCCCTCGTTGGCGAGGACCTGCGCCGCGCGGAGTCCCTCCCGGGAAATCGCGAGGGCGCGCCCCGCGAGCTGGAATTGTGCCTGGGCGTGCTCCAGATCCGCCTCCGCCCGGCGCACGGAGAGCTCGAGGTCTCGCTCGCGGGCCCGCCGGTCCGCCAGGAGCTTGGCGAGACGGGCGTCGGCCGCGGCGTGGCCCTGACTGAGCCGTCCTCCGGTCCAGAGCGGGACGGCCACCGACACGCCGACGGCCCAATCGTTCGACTTGAACTTGACGAAGTACTGGTCGAAGTTGTTGTAGTTGGAGAGCCTCATGTACTGGCCTTCCGCGGCGATGACGGGCAGCCAGGCGCGCTTCTGGAGGAAGGCCGCGCGCTCGAGCGCCTTCGCCTGCCGGTCCTGGGCCGCCAGCTGGGGGTCCGTCGCGCGGGCCACGGCGAGGTGGTCGCCGGGCGCGGGCCCAGGCAGGGCCCCCAGGGGGTCCTCCGCGACCTCCGGCGCTTCGTTGCGGGGAAAACCGACGAGCCAGGCGAGCTCCATCCGGTCGAGGTCTTGTTCCGCCTGGCGGTCGGCCAGCGCCTGCTTGGCCCGCCCGACTTCGAGGCCCGCCTGGTCCACCTCGAGGTCGGTCTTGCGCGCCTCTCGGGCGAGCGCGGTCACGCGCCGCAGCATCGTTTCGCGTGCCTCCAATTCCCGCCGGGCATTCTCGATCCGCCGGCGGTCCTCCCAGTTGCGCGCGTAGCATAGGACGAGGGCGCGGGCGGTCGCTGAGCCCGAGAGGGCGGAGGCTCCCTCGAGACTCTCCGCGAGGGCCTGAGCCTGAAGCGCCTCCGCCCGGCGGGTCGGGTCGTAGAGGGCCTGGTGCACCTCGACGCCGAACACCGCCGGGACCCGCCCCGCGACGGCCACGGGCAGGCCGCTCGAGTAGCCGGGCGTCGTCGTTGCGAAGGCCTGCGGGCGAAAGGCGGCGGCCGCCGAACGGGCTCCCGCGGCGGCTTCCGAGGCTTGCGCCCTCGCGGCGGCGGTCTCGGGCGCCCGGGCGAGCGCCAGCTCCGCGGCGCGGCGGAGGGTCAGCGGGCCTGCGGGAGGGGCCTGGGGAAGCGCCGGAAGAGCCCACGCCAGGACCGGAAGGAAGAGGACGACTTTTCTACTCATAACGCAGAGCCTCCGTCGGGTTCATGTTCGCGGCGCGGTAGGCCGGGACGACCCCGAACACCACGGTGACGCCGCACGAGAAGAGAAACGCGAGAAGGGCGGAGAGACCCGAGACGCGGATTAGGACGCTCTGGACAAAGGGGCGCAGCAGCAGGGGCAGGCCCAGCCCGGCGACGACGCCGATGGAAGCTCCGATCGCCCCGAGCATCAGGGCCTCCAGAAGGAACTGCCGCAGGATGTCGCTGCGCCGCGCTCCGACGGACATCCGAACGCCGATCTCCCTTGTGCGCTGCTCGACCGAAGCGAGCAGGATGTTCATGATCCCCACGCCGCCCACGACCACGGAAACGGCCGCCGCCGCGATGAAGGCGGCGATCAGGCCGAAGGAAATCGTGCGCGCCACGCGGATGACGGTCGTCATCGTCTTGACCTTGAAGACGGAGCCCTGATGGTGGCGGTCCCGAAGCTGCTCCTCGACCGTCGCGGCCGCGCGCGGGATCTCGGAGAAGTCCCGCACCTCGGCGAATACCGTGTCCACCCGGCGGGAGGGCGTGAAGAACCAGGAGACCGTGATCGGGATGAAGATCGAGTAGGGCGTCACTTCCCCCTGACCCATTGTGTCCACGGGCTTGTCGAACTCCCCCACGACCTGAAACGTCATGCCGAGCGTGCGCAGCGTCTTTTCCGACGGGTCGTCGTTGCCGAAGAGGTCCTTGTAGAGCGTGTGGCTGACGACGCAGACTCTCGTCCTCTGGGCGATGTCGTCGTCGTCTAAGAAGCGTCCCCGGAGGATCCGGAGGTTCTTGCGGACGGTCCCGTAATTGGGCGTCGTCCCGAGGACGGAGAGATCGGCCGCGCGCGACAGGACCGAGACCGTGCCGTGGAGCTCGACGAGAGGAGTCACGCCGGAAAACAGGTCCCTGCGCGCCTCGATCGCCTTGACGTCCCCCTCGGTGATCTGGTCTTCCGTCGTGCGCGACACGCCCGAGGTCACGGTGCCCTCGTAGCTCGCCCAGACGAGGTGGGACCCGACCCCTTCGATCTGGGACATCACGAAGGTGCGTCCGGTCAGTCCCAGCGCCACGATGAGAATGATCGCCGCCGTGCCGACGACGAGGCCGGCCAGGGTCAGGGCCGTCTGGACGGGATGGGTCCGGAAACGGTGGACCGCCGTCTCGAAGGTCTCCCGCGTGAACATCGCTACTGGGCCGCGGCGTCCTTCCCCGTCGTGCGCCTGACCCGCAGGCCTTCGGAGAGGGGGACCGTCCCCGGAAGGATCACCGTGACGTTCTGCTGCAAGCCGCTCGTGATCTCGACGTCGTTTAAGCCGACGAGCCCGACGGAGACGTCCTGCCGGCGGGCTCGTCCCTCTTCCAGGCGATAGACGAAGCGGCGGTCGCCTTCGCGAAAAAGCGCGGCCCGGGGAATTGCGAGGACGCCGTTCTTCTCTCCGATGACGATCTGTACATTGACCGACGCGTTGGGAGGAAGCGACCGGCTCCGGTCGGCAATCTCTCCCACGACCTCGCCGACCTCCCGGCCCGCCGATTCCCGCACTCCAGTCGAGACCGCCAGGACCCTTCCCTCCCAGCGCCGGTCGGGCAGGCCGTCGAACGTGACGATCAGACGCTGTCCCACCGCGACGCGCGGCAGGTCGGGCTGGTCCACGCGCGCCCGGAC
>JBKPBH010000207.1:0-8839 GCA_046726795.1 Acidobacteriota bacterium | reverse complement strand
GCCCTGTCCCGCGCGGGACCGCCGTGAAGAGGTCCCCCTCCCAGGCGATCTTCTTCACGGCTTTGAGGTCGTCGCGGAACGCGGCAACGCTCTGGTCCCACGAATCGGCGGTCGGCGGCGCGGCGGTCGCCGGCCAGTATTCGGCCATGGACTTCGGATCGACATAGCCGGGATCGCGGCAGAAGTCTAGGATGTCACGCTGGCACAGACGCAGGTGTTCCAGCAGGTGCCACGCCGAATAGGGCAATCCTTGCGGCTGAACGCCCCTCAGCTCCGGCGGGATTCCAGCGATCACCGCGTCGAACCCCACGTGCGCGTCTTCCCAATCGAGCAACTGCGCGAGTGTCTTGCGAAGGTCTTCGAGTCTCTCCATTTCTATCCCCCTTCCGACTCGACCTGGCAGAACCCCGGATACAGCGTCACGAAGCCGGCCGCGTTCACTTCGAGCTCGGCCACGAACCGTCCCCCCGCGCTCTCGTAGCGATAACGCGACTCCGTCACACGTCGGTAGGACTGCTCGAGCGGCTCGAGCGCGAAGCTCGGGAAGCGGAGCCAGGCCGCGCGCACGTTCGCCTCCTCCCCGACGGCCAGACCGAGCCGGCGAATCGGGAGCAGGTTCGTCGAGGGGCTGAAATTCAGGTCGAGATCCAGCGCTCCTTCGACTTCGGGACAGTTCGATCCGTTCACCCGCCAGGCGCCGGAGGAGCCGGCCGCGATCTCGATCCGAATGGTCTCGCGTCCCACCCAGCCCTCGATTCCCGCTTCGGATGTCCGCCAGTCCGAATCGCACAGGATCGAGTAGTCGAGCCGGCACGGCTGCCCGTCGTGGGCGAAGACCGCGGTTCCCGAAAGGCTCCAGCCTCCGCCCCGACCGGAAAGCCGCGCGGTCTCGTGGCCCGGCCGGTCGAGCCTCCGCCAGAGGATCGAGCTCTCCGCTTTGGGTTCTGGAGTGCTTTTGGGGTCAGGCGTGAATAAAGGCATTGTCCGCACGGTCCGAGAGAGTACTCCCCCTCTTGACGACTGAACCCCACACATCCCTTCGCGGCGCGCGAAGTCTCCCGAGGAGGCGAGGGAGGAGGCGCGCGCCGCGAGAGCGGAGGCAGAGCGAGGGACCAGGCGACGGTCGTCAGGCGCCGGCCTCCGCCGCGCGATGATAACTTCAGATCGTGTTCGCGTCCTTCCTCTGGGCGCTTTTTCTGCTGCCAGCCGCCGGACGGGGGGAGGCCGCCGCGCCCGGGTCGCTCGCGATCACGGGCGTCACGATCATCGATGTGACGGGAGGAGCTGCTCGGCCGGGCATGACCGTCGTCATCCGCGGCGGCCGCATCGCCGAGATCGCGCCGGGCGGCCGCGGCGCGGAGGGAAAGGGAGCGAGAGTCGTCGAGGGCCGCGGCAAGTTTCTCATTCCGGGTCTGTGGGACATGCACGTGCACCTGAGCTGGTCCACGGCGAGCGCCTTGCCGGCTCTCGTGGCCAACGGCGTCACCGGGGTGCGCGATATGGGCAGCCGACTGAGCCAGATCGACGAATGGCGGACGCTGATCTCGGCCGGAATACTCAGCGGTCCGCGGATCCTGCGCGTGGGACCGATCCTGAACGGACAGAAGTTCAATACCTATCAGATGGTCCCGGGCAACCCCGACGAAACGAGAGGGGTCGCCCGGGCTTTGAAAGAGGCCGGCGTGGACTTCCTGAAGGTCCACCGTCGCCTGCCACGGGAGTCCTATTTCGCGTTGATCGACGAGGCCAGGCGTCTCGGCTTGACCGTCGTCGGCCACATCCCCATGACCGTGACGCCGGAGGAGGCGTCGGACGCGGGGCAGGCCACGCTGGAGCACACCGAGACGCTATTCGAAGGGACCTTCTCCGCGGGCTTGAAAGAAGGAGACCTGCTGCCCGACGCGATTCGCCGATTCCGCGCCGATGCAGCGCCGAAGCTCTTTGCGCGGTTCGTCGCGAACCACACAGCCGTGACGCCGACTCTCGCCCCCTACCGCTCGTACGTCGAGAGCCTCGATCCCGCTTCGCCGCCGGATCCGAATCGGCGGTACGTCGCTCAATCCCTTCGGAAAGAAGCCGAGAGGACGTCGAAGCCGGCCTCCGAGACCGAGCTCGCCCAGCTCAAGCGGACGTTTGCGGAATTGCGGGAGGTCGTCCGCGAGGAGATTCGCTCCGGCGTGACCGTCCTGGCCGGCACCGACCTCGCCGGCCCTCGGGTCCCGGGTTTCCCGTTGCATGACGAGCTGGCTCTCCTCGTCGAGGCGGGCGCGACCCCCCTGCAGGCTCTGGCCGCGGCGACGCGGGAGCCGGCAAGAGTCGTTCAGAAGGCGGACGAGCTCGGGACGATCGAAGTCGGCAAGCTCGCGGACCTCGTGCTCCTCGACGCCAATCCGCTCGACGACATCCGGAACACGCGCCGAATCTCCGCGGTCGTTCTGGCCGGAAAGTTCCTGGACCGCCGAGATCTCGACGCGCTGCTGGAAGAAGCCGAGCGTCAGGCCAGTCGGAACTGAGAAACAGCCCGTCTCCGGAGAAGAGATCTAAGTCAACGTCGGGCCGCTCCCCTCCGTAATGCTGTCATGCGTTCGGCGCAGGCCGCAACGGACTCTCGCGACCCGACACGCCTCGATTGGACAGCGATCGTCGCCGCTCTCTTGCTCGCGGGGTACGGATACTTGCTCTGTGACATGGCGAGCTTCTCCGCCGGCGGGTCCGACAGCTCCGGGTATCTCAACTCAGCGAGGCTCTTCACGGAAGGCAAGCTAGCGGAATCCGTCGACCCGCTGACGCGATTCGGTCTTCCTCAGCGAGACATCCGCGTCTTCATTCCGTTGGGGTTCTCTCCGGGAGCCCGGCTGGGGACGATGGTGCCCTCGTATCCACCCGGGCTACCGCTCCAGATGGCGCTGGCGGCCCTCCTCGGGGGCTGGACGCGGGCGCCATTCTGGATCAGCCCTCTTTCCGCACTCGCGAGTCTCATTCTGATCTACGCCGTCGCCCGAGAGCTCGGCTTGACGCGCGCAGCCGCTGCGGGAGCGCCGGTCATTCTTGCGGCGTTCCCGACTCTCATATTCTTCGGACTCCAGCCGATGAGCGATGTTCCCGCCACGGCCTGGGGGCTGGCGGCGGCGCTCGCAGCGCTGCTTTCACGAAAAAAGCCAAACGCCGCCGTTCTTTGCGGCGCTGCTCTCGGCGTTTCCGTACTGATCCGGCCCACCAACGGACTGCTTGCGTTACCGCTTTTCTTCGCGATGCCCGCCAGCCCGCGACTGTACCTTCGCGCCGTGCTCGGCGGAATCGGATTCCTGGCCTTCCTGCTCGACTATTACTGGATCTGTAACGGAAGTCCCTGGGTGAGCGGATATGGATCGCTACTCGGCTCCTTTTCCTTCGCCCGCTTTCCGGCGAGAGCGTGGCATTACACCTACTGGCTCTGTGCGCTCGCCACGCCTTTGCTTCCAATCGGCTGGATCGCCGTTTCCGGAGTCCGCGGGATGCCCGGACGCGATCGCGCGTTCCTGACCCTGTGGTTCGCGGTCTTCTTCCTCTTCTACAGTGGCTACGACCCGTATTCGACGTGGTGGTACACCCGGTTTCTGTTGCCGGCCCTGCCCGCGATGATCCTCGCAACTCTCTTCGTCGCCGAGCGCTGTTTCCTGGGCCCAGCAAGGTCCTAGGCACGACGATGCCCGCCAGGCAAGTGCGGATCCTTCTGCTCTTCCTCGTCTGCGCGGCCGCCGCGGCGACCGGTGTGTACTGGACTCGCCGCTGGCATCTTCTGAAGACCTATCGGGGCGAGCAGGTCTATCCGGTTGTTTGCCGCTGGGCGAACGCGACCCTCCCGAAGGACTCGATCATCGCCGGCGAACAGGTGACGGGAGCGATGCGCTACTACACCGACAGGACCTTCGCGCGAATCGACTGGATCGAGCCCGCGAGGTTTCCCTTTCTGCGGGCGCGGACGGAGGCACGAGGCTACCGCTGGTACGCCCTCATCATTCCATCCGAGAAGGACGTCCTCTTGAGAAACCTCCCCGGCCGGTGGCGGGAAACCGCGGACTTCCAGGGTTTCTGCCTTTTTCGCCTCGACCCGGACTGAGCGGACGTCTTCCTTGCCCCGGTCGCGGCGCGAGGAGTCTCCCGAGTAATCGCAGGGAGGAGCCTTGCGCCGCTGGAGCGAGGAGTCTCCCGAGTAACCGCAGGGAGGAGCCTCGCGCCGCGGGAGCGGAGCGCTTGCGCGGGATCAGGCGAGCGATCGAGGCCGCATCCGGCCGAGTCGCTCGCCGGTGCGCCAAAGGGCGCGGATCCCGTGCAAGCGCGGAGCGACGGTCACGCCACGCGCACCTGCTGGCGGGTGGCGGGGGAGACGCGCTCGTCGGGGGTCAGGATTCCGCGGAAGTTGAGCGGGTCGGCGGCGGAGACGGTCAGGGGTTCCGGAGTCTCTCCGCGGCGCCGGACGGCGCGCAGGAGCGTCACGGCCTCGGGCAGGGCGTACTGTTCCCCGTCGAAACCGGACACGAAGCGCCCGCCGCGGATCTCTCCCCGCGCCTCGAGCGTGCGGCAGACTCGGGCGATGTCGCGCCAGGGGATCGGCTGCTTCTCGCGGGCGAGCGTCTTGCGGAAGACGATGCCGGTGCGGGCGAGAAGTTTCTTCGCGACGAACTCGGGTGAAGGCGGATCAGCCGCCTCCCGAGCCACCAGGCTCCACCGCCCGGCGGTGACTCCTCCTTCGCGGCGCTTGGACGCAGGCACGATCAGCCAGCGCAGCCCGCCGAAGGAGTCGCAGGTGACCCGCCCGAGCGCGATCAGTTCCGAAAGGCCCGCCTCGAGGAACGCGGGCGGCAGCTTCGTGGCGCGGGCAAGCTCCTGGAAGAACATCGCTCCGCGCGCAGCCAGGACTTCGTAGACCTGGAGAGGCGTCCCCGAGAGCTCGGGCGCAGCCGTTTGCGCGGCGAGGCATGACCACTCTTCCAGGTCTTTTCGCTCGACCAGGCAGACCGGAGCGCGACGGACAGGGCTGGCCCCTCCGCCCCACAGTCTGCTCCAGGCCACTTCGCCGGAGAGCGTGACCTGGTCGAGCCAGTCGCGCCGGTACCCGCGCACGCGAGCCGGCAGGACGCTCCCCTCCCAGGCC
The DNA here is from genome assembly GCA_046726795.1 of Acidobacteriota bacterium. Lineage (GTDB taxonomy): Bacteria > Acidobacteriota > Thermoanaerobaculia > UBA5066 > Gp7-AA6 > JAWOLE01. The sequence goes on along the minus strand of JBKPBH010000207.1, from coordinate 3,705 downwards.
GCGGCGGGAACCTCGAAGCCCGCGAGCTGCGCGACGGCCTGCGCGACGCCGCGCGGCCCTTCGAGCTTGTGCTCCGGGTCCACGTGCTGCCAGCAGGCGAGGAAGCGCAGGAACTGGGCGGCGGACACCGGTTCGATCTCCCGGCGCAGCCGGTCGAGCGTGTAGCGCTGGATTCGAGCGAGCAGCCGGCGATCGCACCAGGCCTGACGCCCGCCGATGCGCGTCCGCAGGACCACCCCTTCCCCCTCGAGCCGGGCGAAGAGCGGATCGTCGCCGACACTGAAAACCGGGCCGAGCGCCTCCATCCGGCCTCTCAAGACCGTCTTAGGGTCCCGCGACGCCTCGACGGCAAACCAGCGGTCCCCCTCGCGCACGATTCGTCCGCCCGCCGAGAGCTCGTCCAGCCACGCGCGCCACGGCTCTGCTTCCTCGTCCGTCACGTAGCCCATCCAGAGGAGCGCTTCGTGGACTTCCTCCGCGTTGCCCGGCTGCGGCCACGCCTCCTCGCGCACGCGCTCGATCGCCTCGGGATCGAGAGCGCCGATGTTGTCGGCGCTTGAGACGTCGAGCACGCGGCGCGAGAGGACCGCCTGCGTGCGCCGCTCCTCCAGAGGCGCGTCGTCCAAAAACGTGTACGGCTGCGAGGCCAGGATCCCGCGCGCGAAGGAGGACGGCTCGGCCGTGTCCACGGCGCGCCGCTCGATCGTGCCGTCGCGAAGCCCGCGAAGGGCCTCCAGGAATCCCTCGACGTCCATGGCCTCGGTCAGGCAGTCCTCGATCGTCTGCGCGACGATCGGGTGATCCATGGGGACCTCGATGGGACCGCCGGGCAGGGTCTCGGGACAGGCCAGGACCTGCGGGAAAGCGGCCGCGAGCAGGTCGTTGGCCCGCATCCTCTGAAGCGGCGCGGGAACCTTCTTTCCGTTTCTGGATCGCTCGAGCAGCAGCGACCGCTGGGCGTTCCAGCGCCACCGCGTCTCGAAGAGCGGCGAGGCGAGAAGCGCCTGGACGAGGACCTCCCGGGCTCGGTCGGGATGAAGATAGTCGAAGACGTCCTCGAGCTCGAAGCTGTGCTGGGGACCGAGCGAGAGGACGATCGCCTCCTCGTTGGCGGCCGCCTGGAGCTCGAAGCCGAAGCCCACGCAGAACTTCTTGCGCAGTGCCAGGCCCCAGGCGCGGTTGATCCGGGAGCCGAAGGGCGCGTGCACGATGAGCTGCATCCCGCCGCTCTCGTCGAAGAAGCGCTCAAGGATCACCCGCTTCTGCGTGGGAACCGCCCCGAGCACGCGGCGCCCGGCTTCGATGTATTCGGCCACCTGGACGGCGCCCGCGGCGGGCAGGGCTTCTTCGCACGACGACTCGAGAACCCCGGCCCCTTCCTCTCCGCGGGCCGCGCACTCCTCGCGCAACGCCCCGATCTCGGCCGCGAGCTCGCGTGTGCGGCCCGGAGCCTCCCCAAGCCAGAAGGGGAGCGTGGGGGGCTGCCCCTTCGCGTCCGCGACGCGGACGATGCCGGGCTCGATACGCAGGACCCGCCACGAGGCGTTGCCCAGCTGGAAGATGTCGCCGCTGTTGGACTCGACCGCCCAGTCCTCGTTGACGGTTCCGACGAGTGTGCCCTCGGGCTCGAGCCGGACCTGGTAGTCGGCGGCGTCGGGGATGGCGCCGCCGGACAGCAGCGCCGCGAGCCTCGCCCGCTTGGTCGCCATCAGCCGCCCGTTCACACCGTCGCGATGGAGGAGGGCCCGGCGGCCGCCGGTGTGGATCGCGACAACCCGGTCGAAGTCCTCCCGCGAAAGCTCCCGGTAGGGCCAGGCCCGCCGAGCGAGCCCGAAGAGTTTCTCTTCCGGCCACGGCTCGGCGACGCAGGCGGCGACGATCTGCTGCGCCAGGATGTCGAGCGGCCGCGGAGGAACGGGAGTCCGATCCAGGATCGAACCGCGGATGCAGCGCAGGAGCGCCGCGCCTTCCACGAGCTCGTCGAGCGTCAGGGGAAAAAGCCGCCCCTTCGGCACTTTTTTCAACGCATGGCCGGCGCGGCCGACGCGCTGGAGGAAGGTCGCGATCGAGCGCGTCGCGCCGACCTGGATGACGAGGTCCACGTCGCCGATGTCAATCCCGAGCTCCAGCGATGCCGTCGCAACGAGCGCGCGAAGCTTGCCCGCCTTCAGGCGCTCCTCCGCGTCCAGGCGCCGCGCCTTCGACAAGCTCCCGTGATGGCTCGTGACGGCCTCTTCGCCCAGCAGGCGCGTCAACTGGGCTGCGATCCGCTCCGCCATCTTGCGCGTGTTGACGAAGACAAGCGTCGTCCTGTGCTCGCGGATCAGATCCGCCATGCGCGAGTAGATCTCCTCCCACTGCTCGTGTGAGCACACCGTGGAGAGAGGAGACGGAGGCACCTCGACGCCGACATCTAGCTCGCGGAAGGTGCCGGCGTCCACGAGCGTGCACTCGCGGCCGGAACCGACCAGGAACCGTCCGACTTCGTCCAGCGGCTTCTGCGTGGCCGAGAGGCCGATCCGCTGGACCGGCCGCCCCGTCAACTCTTCCAACCGCTCCAGGGACAGGGCGAGATGGCTTCCCCGCTTGTCGCGCAGGACCGCGTGGATCTCGTCCACGATGACCGTCGAGACCGTGGCGAGCATGCCGCGCCCTCCCGCGCTCGTCAGCAGCAGGTAGAACGACTCCGGGGTCGTTACGAGGATGTGCGGAGGCCTGCGGGTCATCGCCGAGCGCTCGTTCGAGGGGGTGTCGCCCGTGCGGACCAGCACACGCACCTCCGGGACCGACGGGTCGAGGGCCGCGATCTCGGCGAGCGGCGCCTGCAGGTTCTTCTGGACGTCGTTGGAGAGGGCGCGCAGCGGCGATACGTAGAGAACCTGCGTCTGGTCGGCGAGACTCTCTCCCTGCCGGATCAGGGAGTCGATGGCCGAAAGAAAGGCCGCGAGCGTCTTGCCCGAGCCCGTGGGCGCCGCGATCAGTGTGTTCTTTCCCTCGCGGATCGCGGGCCAGCCTCGGTGCTGAGGAGGCGTGGGCTCGCCCAGGCGCGAGGCGAACCACTTCCGGACCGCCGGGTGAAACTGACCCAGGAGAGCCATGGGAACGAATGTTAACCGCTCGCGCCGCCTCCTTCTTCCCCAGGCCGTTGACCCGGGGCTCTCCGGAGTGGTAACTGTGACGTCACAAAAGGAGCTCTCATGGCAAGGAAAGAGCGGATCCTTCCCTTTCTCGCCCTCATCGTCTCCATCGCGTTCGCCCTCGTATCTCTCGGCTGCCAGGGCTCGAATTCGGTCTCGGGTCCCGCGACCGGCACGGCCTCGGCCAATATCGCCGGCACCTGGAGCGGAGCCTTTCAGTCCGACGACCTGACGAGCTGCGGCAACTCCGGAGCCGTCGCGACCTTCCAGCAGGACGGCGCGAAGGTCACGGGCAACCTGGAGACTTCGGCCTGCGGCGTGGCGGGCTACTTCAGGGGAACGCTCGCCGGAAACATGCTGACCGGCTCCATCTCGATGGAAGGCTGCGTCGGCGGTCAGTTTTCGGGGACCGTCAGCGCGACAGGGATCTCTCTCTCGATCGGCGACTTGACCAAACCGCTCGTCACCGGCGACAGAGTGATCATGTCGGGCGGCGTCGTCAGCCTCCGTCGCTAAGCGCTACGCGAGCGACGTGGCTTTGCCACCGGCGGGCAGCTCGGCCAAAGGG
>JBKPBH010000206.1:0-18906 GCA_046726795.1 Acidobacteriota bacterium | reverse complement strand
GCGGCGGGAGACGAACCGTCGAGCGAGCCCGCGAAGGCGGTCTTTTCCGCGGCGGAGACCATCGGCCGCTCGACCGTGACCAGAGTTCCCGCCGTCACGCCGCCGACGTCGAGTGCCTGAGCCAACAACCCCGCGTCCGGCGGGGGAGTCTCGCCTTCGGAATCGCGAATGCGGCTCGAGGCGAGGAGGGCTCCCACCGCGAGGTCCGGGGAGAGCGCCCCGGCGACCCCCGCGCCGAGGAGGGCGGCGGGACGAACCCTCTCGCAGAGCGAGGCCGCCGCCCGACCCGCGTTGCTCGCTCCGTCTCCCGTCATGGACAGAGCGATCTCGGCCGCTCCGATCCTCGCCTCGACGTGAGCGCCGCTGAAACGCGCGCCGCGGGCTCTGGAAAGGACCGCTTCGAACTCCTCCCGAAAGGCCGTGACGACGGCAATCGGGCCCTTACCTCCGGACATAGCCGTTCTCGCGGAACCAGGCGACGGCGCGGGCAAGGGCCTCCTCGACCGGGCTCTGGGGGAGCTCGAGCTCCCGCACGGCCTTGCCCGAATCGAAGAACATCTTGTGGCGGGACATGCGGACCCCTTCGAGCGGGACACGCGGGACGCGCCCCGTCATCCGCGCCGCGAGCGTGTCCGCGGCGGCGGCGGCGAGCGGGACCCAGTGGGGAAGGCGCAGTCCCGGGGAGGGGAGTCCCGTCAGCCCCGACAGCGCGTCGAGGATCTCCTTCAACGTCATGTTCCGATTGCCCAGAATGTATTTCTCGCCTGTTCGTCCCCGCTCGGCGGCGAGGATGTGCCCTTGCGCCACGTCCCGCGCGTCCACGAGGTTTAATCCCGTGTCCACGTAGGCCGGCATCCGGCGGTTCAGGAAGTCCACGATCATCTGCCCGGTCGGAGTCGGCTTGATGTCGAGCTCTCCGACCGGCGTGGAGGGGTTGACGATGACGACCGGCAATCCTTTCGCCGCCCACTTCTCTGCGACCCGCTCGGCCTCGAACTTGCTCCGCTTGTAATGGCCGATCATCGAAGCCGCGGCGACCGGCGTCGTCTCGTCTGCGGCTGCGCCGTTCGCCGCGAGGCCGAGGGCGCCGACCGAACTCGTGTGGACGACCCGCCGCACGCCGGAATCCGACGCCGCGCGCAGGACGTTCTCCGTGCCCGCGACGTTGGATGCGTAGAGCGCCCGCGGATCGGCCGCGTACAGTCGGTAGTCGGCGGCACAGTGGTAAACGGTCTCGATGCGTGCCAGGGCGCGCGAAAGAGACGCCGGGTCGGTCACATCGCCGGTGACAACCTCGATGTCCAAGCCTTCGAGGTTCCTCCGGCGGCTGGAAGAGCGCGCGAGGCATCGCACGGACCGTCCCCGGGCAAGGAGCGCCCGGACGACGTGCGCGCCGACGAAGCCCGTGCCGCCGGTAACCAGGTCCACAGGGACAGTCTAAGGTCTGAGGTGGTAGGTGGCAGGTGGTGGATGGTAGGGACGGGAGCTAGGCTTCGGGGCTTTCCCTAACACCTAACACCTATCACCTAACACCTACCCCGTGAGGTTCCAGGCGACGAGGCGGAACATGTCGCCGGGGTGCTTGGGGAGCTCCTTGACGACGGAGGCTTCGAAGCCCGAGTGCATGGCGCAGTTGGCGCAGAGCGGGTCCTGCCGCGACTCCCAGTAGTCCCAGTCGGTTCCGCCCCAGAACTCGTCCCACGAGAAGGTGTACTTCTTGCCGATCAGGTAGCAGGGCCCCTTCCAGCCGTTCGGCGTGAAGGTCACCGTGCTCCAGGGAGAGCACTTGTACTCGCGCAGCCCCGCGGCGAACTCGAGGAACATCGGCGTGGAAGTCAGTTTGAACCTCTTCGAAATCTCGAGCACCCGGCGGAATTTCTTCTGGATCTCGGACTTCGTCAGGAAAATGTCCCGCGCGACCGATTCGTAGTGGTAGCCGGGGGAGACGAGCAGCCCCTCGACGCCGAGCCCGGTCAGCAGCTCGCAGAGCCGCTCGACCTCCGAGACGTCCGTCTCCCGGAAGATCGTCATGTTGGCCATCACATGGTGTCCCAGACGCACTCCCTCGCGGATCATCTCGACGGCCTTGTCGTAGACCCCCTCGCGGGCGCAGACGTAGTCGTGGGTCTCTCGCATGCCGTCCAAGTGCACGTTGATCATGAGGCGCCGGTTCGGTGGGATCGTGCCGTAGACCTTCTGATCGAGCAGGAGACCGTTGGTGCAGAGGTAGATATGCCGCTTCCTCGCGATGAGCTCGGAGACGAGCTCCGGCAGCTCCGGGTAGATGGTCGGCTCGCCGCCGCAGATCGACACGATCGGCGCGCGGGAGGTTTCGACGGCCTCGAGGCATTTCGCGAGCGGCAGCCGGTCCTGGAGCTTGCCCGTGTGCCTCTCGATCGCGCACCCGAGGCAGGCGAGGTTGCAGGTATAGAGGGGCTCGAGCATCAGGACGAACGGGTAGCGCGTGTTGCCGGCGAGCGCGTTCACGATCTGGTGTTTGATCGTGCCCGTGGTGATGTGAAGCGGAAACCTCATCCGGGAACTCCTCCGGCGCTGCGATCGCTGTCGGCCGTGATCTCCAGGCCCCGACGCGCCCCAGTTTCGCGCCCCACCGGGGGAATCCGGGCCTCCCGCTCGTAGGCGGCCAGCGCCCAGAGCGGGAAGTACGTCGCATAGAGATGGTAACGCAAGTAAAAGACCCGGGGGAACCCCGTGCCGGTCCAGTGCTCGTCCTTCCAGGAGCCGTCGTACTGCTGGTGGGAGAGCAGGTAGTCGAGGCCGCGACGCACGGAGGGCGAGCTCCAGTCTCCCAGCGCGAACAGACCGAGCAGCACCCAGGCCGTCTGGGACGGCGTGCTCGGGCCGATCCCTTTCCGGCCGGGCTCGTCGTAGGACCGAGGCAGCTCGCCCCATCCTCCGTCCGCGTTCTGATGGCGCCGCAGCCAGCTCCCGGCGCGTTGGTAGCGCTCCTCGGACAGGTCCTCTCCGGCGCACGCGAGGCCCCTCAGCGCGAGCCAGGTTCCGTAGATGAAGTTGCATCCCCAGCGCCCGTACCAGGTGCCGTCGGCGTCCTGCTTTCGGGCGAGGTAGGCGGCGGCGCGCCGGACGGCCCGCGCCTCCCGCCCGATTCCGATCCGAGCGAGCGCCTCGAGCGTGCGGCCTGTGATGTCGTCGCAGCTCGGATCAATCATCGCGTTGTGGTCGGCGAAGGGGATGAAGGTCAGGACCTCGTTGTCGCAGTCGCGGTCGAAGGCGGGCCACCCGCCGTCGTCGTTTTGCATCGCCAGCTGCCAGGCCGTCCCGCGCTCGATCGCTCCCAGGCGGCGACGCTCTTCCCGCTCGTCCGGGAAACGGACCCCGGCGAGCGCAGCCAGGACCTCCGCCGTGTCGTCGGTGTCCGGGTAGAACTCGTTCTGGTACTCGAAGTACCAGCCTCCGGGCAGCGTCTTCGGGATCCTTCGCTGCCAGTCGCCCGACACGCGGACCTCCCGGTCGAGGAGCCACCCGGCGGCCCGCCGCAAGCGCTCATCGTCCGCGGGGACGCCCGATTCCGAGAGCGCCACGACGGCGAGCGCCGTGTCCCACACCGGCGAGAAGCAAGGCTGGAGACGCAGAGTCTCCTCCTCCTCGATCTCGAGCTTAAAGAGCTCCTCGATCTGGCCCGCGACGAGGGGATGGTCGGCCGCATAGCCGCGGCAGCGCAGCGCGAGGATCGTGTTCACGATCGGCGGGAAGATCGCCCCGAGGCCGTCGCTCCTCTCGAGCCTTTCCAGGATCCAGGACTCGGCCAGGTCGAGGGCACGGCGGCGCAGCGGCGTCCAGCCCCGGGTCTCAAGCTCGTGGAGCGCCCTGTCGATCCCCGCGAAGAAGGCGCCCCAGGTCCGCTGCTTCAACGTCCGAGGCCGGCGCGGGTGGGGCGGCGAGCCGGAGGGGGTCCGCAACTCCGCGATGTCCGATCCTTCGGGCACGGCGCAATTCGGCCTGTATGCCGAGATGATCGAAAGCGGCACGACGATCGCTCGCGACCAGGAGGACATCCGATAGATCGAGACGGGGAACCCGTCGGGCAGGAGAATCAGCTCCGGCGGCACGACCGGGCATTTCTCCCAGTCGTACTGGCCGAAGATCGAGAGATAGATCTTCGTGAAGGAATTGCAGGCATCCAGCCCCCCCAGCTCCTGGACGACGCGCCGGGCGTTGGCCATGTGGGGCGCTTCCCGGTCGTCGCCGGCGAGCTTCAAGGCGAAGTACGCCTTGGCCGAGGAACTGACTTCGGGAGGGCCGCCGGGATAGATCGCCCAGCCGCCCGAGGGGAGCTGCTGGCGGCGCAGGTACTCCGCGGCCTTTCGGATGCGGGACTCCCCGGTCCGCCCGAGAAAGTGCATGGTCAGCATGTACTCGGACTCGAGGATCGTGTCCCCCTCGAGCTCGCCGCACCAGTGGCCGTCTTCGCGTTGAACGGAAAGGAGGTACCGGCGCGCCGCGGCCGCGGCGGCTTCGACCCCCGCCGGTGGCGGCGAGGCCGTCTCTTCCGGCTCGAAGTGGTCTGTCGTCATGGTACGCGAGGTCCCCGGCGCGCCGGCTGACGGCGTCCGGGCGACCCGATTCTGCTCTCCTCCGCTTCCGAACCCGAAAAAAAGTGTCCCGCGAATCCCCGACGAGCAAGTATACGGTGACTCCCGCCCTAGGGATTCTGAAGCCGTCCGTACGTCCTGGTTTGAAGTGCCACGGAGCAAACGCCGCGGCCGAACGCGTCGGGGTTTGCGGCAAGGAGGCGGCAAATCCAAGATAATGCTCGGATGGGACAGCCTGCGCCCACCGCCGCCGGCCAGAGGGAGCGCGCCGAAGCACTGCAGGAGATCCTCGCCGAGCGGGTCCTGGTCTTGGACGGCGCGACCGGAACCTGGATCCAGGGCCAGGACCTGACCGCCGCCGAGTTCGGCGGCGAGGAATACGAGGGGTGCAACGAGCACCTCGTGTTGACGCGCCCGGACATCGTCCTCCGCATGCACACCTCCTACCTCGAGGCCGGCGCCGACATGGTCGAGACGGACTCATTCGGCGGGACGCCTCTGGTGCTCGCCGAGTACGGCCTCGCCGGGAAGGCGTTCGAGATCAACAAGCGGGCCGCGGAGCTCGCCCGCGAGGCTGCGGCGACGTTTTCGACGGACCGGCGCCTGCGATTCGTGGCGGGATCCATGGGGCCGACGACGCGGTCAGTCACGGTCACGGGCGGCGTCACGTTCGAAGCGTTGATCGAGCACTTCCGGACGCAGGCGGCCGGGCTGCTCTCGGGCGGAGCGGACGTCTTGCTGCTCGAGACGACCCAGGACACGAGGAACTTGAAGGCCGGCCTGATCGGCGTCGAGCAGGCTTTCGCCGAGGTCGGCTGGCGCGTTCCCCTGATGGTGTCGGCCACGATCGAGCCGATGGGCACGATGCTCGCGGGGCAGGCGATCGACGCCTTCTACGCGTCGGTCATGCACGCGCCGCTCCTCTCCGTCGGGATGAACTGCGCCACGGGGCCGGAGTTCATGACGGACCATATCCGGACCCTCTCGGGGCTGGCGAAAACGCTCGTCTCCTGCTACCCCAACGCGGGCCTGCCGGACGTCGAAGGCAACTATGCCGAGACGCCGGAGAAGCTTGCGCGCCACCTGACGCGGTTCCTGGAGGAGGGGTGGGTCAACGTGGTCGGAGGCTGCTGCGGCACGACTCCGGCCCACATCGCCGCCCTCGCGAAGGCGGCCGAAGGGCGCAAGCCGCGCCGCCCGCCGATCCACGCCAAGACGATCGTCTCGGGAATCGAGATGCTCGAGGTGGACGTGGACAACCGTCCTGTCCTGATCGGCGAGCGGACGAACGTGCTCGGGAGTCGCAAGTTCAAGCGGCTCGTCGCCGAGGGCCGGTTCGAGGCGGCGGCGGAGATCGCGCGCGCGCAGGTCAAAGGGGGCGCGCAGATCATCGACGTCTGCCTGCAGGACCCGGATCGCGACGAGTCGGCCGACGCCGAGAAGTTCCTGGAGCGCGCCACCAAGATGGTCAAGGTTCCCCTGATGCTCGACTCGACGGACTCGAAGGTCCTGGAGCTGGGGCTGAAATGGAGCCAGGGGAAATCCATTATCAACTCGATCAATCTCGAGGACGGCGAAGAGCGGTTCCGCGCGGTCGTGCCACTCGCCCAGAAGTACGGGGCGGCGCTCGTCGTGGGAACGATCGACGAGGACCCGGTGCACGGCATGGGCGTCACGAGGCGGAGGAAGCTCGAGATCGCGAGCCGCAGCTACACGCTCCTGACAGAGAAGTACGGAGTCCCTCCCGAGGACATCCTGTTCGACCCGCTCGTCTTCCCGTGCGGCACGGGAGACGAGAAGTACGTTGGCAGCGCCGTCGAGACGATCGAGGGAGTCCGCGCGATCAAGTCGCAGTTTCCGGAGACAAAGACGGTGCTCGGAATCTCCAATGTCTCCTTCGGCCTGCCGGAGGCGGGAAGGGAGGTCCTGAACTCGGTCTTTCTCTACCACTGCGTGAAGGCGGGGTTGGACCTGGCGATCGTCAACTCCGAGAAGATCGTGCGTTACCCGTCTATCCCGCAAGAAGAGCGGCGGCTGGCCGAGGACCTGATCTGGAACCGCGGCGACGATCCGGTCGCGGCGTTCGCCGGGTACTTCAAGGCCAAGGGAGCGGCGCCCAAGGCGCCGAGACAGCGCGCGGGAACGCCTCTGGAAAGGCTGCCGCGCTACATCCTCGAAGGCTCCAAGGAGGGGCTGATCGAGGACCTCGAGGCCGTGCGCGGAGCCGGGATGGCGCCGCTCGACATCATCAACGGGCCCTTGATGGATGGGATGCGCGAGGTCGGCCGCCTCTTCAACGCCAACGAGCTCATCGTGGCCGAGGTCCTGCAGTCGGCCGAGGCGATGAAGGCGGCCGTCTCCCACCTCGAGACGTTCATGGAGAAGGCGGGCGGCGCTCAGAAGGGGAAGGTGCTTCTGGCGACCGTCAAGGGAGACGTCCACGATATCGGGAAGAACCTGGTGGAGATCATCCTGTCCAACAACGGTTACGCGGTCATCAACCTGGGCATCAAGGTGCCGCCCGAGAGGCTCGTCGAGGCCTACCGGGAGCACCAGCCGGACCTGATCGGCCTTTCGGGGCTCCTCGTCAAGAGCGCCCAGCAGATGGTGACGACCGCCAAGGACCTGACTGAGCGGGGCGTGACGCCACCGCTCCTCGTCGGCGGGGCCGCGCTCTCGCAGAAATTCACCGACACGAGGATTGGTCCGGCCTACGGAGGCCTGGCCGTCTACGCACAGGACGCCATGCGCGGGCTGGCGCTGGCCGACCGGATCCTTTCGGGAGACGGCGAGCGCCGCGCTCTCGCGAGCGAGGCGGAGGCGCGGCGGCGGGCCGCGGCCGCCGCGGCAGAGGCGGCGGAGACGGAGAACCCTCTCGCCGCGCCGGCGGTGCGCAGCGAAACCGTCGCTCTGGTCGAACCGCTGCCGCCGCCGGACACCGAAGAGCATGTCTTCACGGAGCTCGATCTCGAGGAGATCTGGAAATACATCAACCCGCACATGCTCTACGCCAAGCACCTGGGCTTGCGCGGCAGCTATCGGAGGCTGAAGGAGGCCGGCGATCCCAAGCTCGCCGAGCTCGAGCGGGTCGTCGAGCGCGTGAAATCGAGCGGCTGGATCCGGGCGCGCGCGATGTACCGCTTCTTCGAGGCGCGCTCGGAAGGCAACACGCTGACCCTCGAGCGGAAAAGAGACGCCCTCGCGAGCTTCACCTTCCCGAGACAGGTGGCCGGTGAACGGCTGTCGCTGGCGGACTTCGTCCGCCCGTCGTCCAACGGCATGCCGCCCGACAGCGTGGCCCTTCTCATCACGACGGCGGGCGAGGGCGTGCGCGGGAAGGCCGAGGAGCTGAAGACCGCCGGCGAGTACCTGCTCTGCCACTGCCTTCAGGCGCTGGCGGTCGAGACGGCCGAAGGGGCCGCCGAGTGGTTGCACCGCAAGATCCGCGAGCGCTGGGGCCTGCCCGATTCCCCCGAGTTGACCATGACCGATCGCTTCCAGGCGCGCTACCGCGGCAAGCGCTACAGCCCGGGCTATCCGGCCTGCCCGGATCTCGCCGACCAGGTCACGATCTTCCGCCTCCTGCCCGGCGAAAAGATCGGCGTCGAGCTGACCGAGGGCTTCATGATGGACCCCGAGGCCTCCGTCTCGGCCCTGGTCGTCCATCACCCCCAGGCCCGCTACTACGCCGTCTAGCTCCCGTCATTCCGAGGAGCGGATCTGTCCCGTCGTCCTGAGGAGCGATCTCTCGAGTCGTTCTGAGAAGCCTCCAGTCCGTCACCCTCCGGGCATGACGAGACGCGCGTCGTAGACGGCAAACGCGAGAAGGCGAGCGTCGGGACTCGGGCCCTCGCGCACGGCGGGCGCGTCGGTTTCGAGCTCGATCGTCGCCCGGCCGTTCTTCAAGGGGACGGAAACCGAGTGCCGCGGGAGCAGGTCCACGCCGACGCGGCCGCGCCAGAGCTCGTGTCCGTCCTGGCGGACGATCATGGTGCGCGGCGCGAGGCTGCGCGCTGCGAATTCCAGCCGCGGCGCCTGCGCGTCCCTGGGCCATGCTTCGATCGTGACCGTGGCGCGGCCCCGGGACCACACCCACGTGTGGCGGGAATCGCGCTCGCGGCCGTACCAGCCGTCGCCCAGCGTGGCGATGCCGGCGGTGCCGTGGGCGCGCGCGGCGGCGAGCTCGGTCGGGTCGCGCGGAACGGCTTCGAGCGCCAGCAGGCCGGCCGCCACCGCGAGGTTGCCGGCGAGGAGCCACGCCAGCGGCGCGCGAGTGCGAAAGGCCAGCACATTGAACGCCAGGGTCAACGGCAAGAGCACGCGCGTTGCGGCGCCTGGGAAGCCTTCCCAGACGGCGGTGCCCGCAATGAGGAAGAGCGCGACATAGGCGGCGCCGACGCGCCACCAGGGATTCTCCGGAAGAAGGCGTGTGACGAGAAAAATCGCTTGCACCGTCAGCCCGAGCGTGGCGAGCAGCGTGACCCCGACCAGCAGGAGATCGCCCTCGGTCTTGAGCGCGGCGAAAGTGGCCAGCCATTTCTCGACCCACCCGACGAAGGGCCAGGCGAAGTTGCGCGCGCCTGCCCCGCCGTCTCCAATGCGCCACCGGATGTAGCCGATCCAGACCAACAGCGGCGTGACGGCGAGGACCGTGCGAAGGGCGTTGCGTCTCGAGATCCACGGCCGTTCCCAGAAACCGGTGACCGCGGCGAGCGACGTCTCGCGCGCAAGACCGGCGGCCGCCAGCGCGCTCAGGGCCACGCCCGGGCGGCCGCGCTCGAGGAGGATCATCGCGCCGGCGAGGAGAGTCAGCGAGACGAGATCGGGCAACGCATAACGGACGCTGGAAAGCGCGCCGGCGGAGAAGAGGACTCCTGTCCAGGCGAGCCAGCCCCGCGCGTCGCGGACCGGCAGGAGCCTCCAGAGCCAAGCCGCGAGCGCCAGCCACGCCACGAGGTTGAGAGCGGAGTAAACATGCACAATCCACCCCGGCCTGCCCAGGGCCAGGGCCCATGCCAGGAGCGGCGCGAGAATGCGGCGCCCCCGATAGGCGAGACCGTCCACGGCCGGCCGTAGCTCCGGGGCGGCGAGCGACGGATGGTAGGCGATCTGCGCGTAATAGAGGCCGTCGTAGCCGCCGGTGTCGCGATAGACATAGATCGGCATATTGCGGAACGCGGCGATCTTCGTCTCGTCGTTCGAGGAGTCGAGCTGGAGGAAAGCCGTAAACCCATAGACCGGATGCCAGAACCTCGCAACGAGCCCCAGAAAGAGCAAGACCGCGGCGAGCCCCGCCACACGCACGGGCCACGCGGGTCTCGTACGGGCGTTCATCGAATACCGATGAAACTGCAACCTTCTGATCGATAACAGGTTTTCCAGAAGAACGGATGGCAGATATTATCTAAGTTTCTTGACGAATATTCTATAGATCGGTATATTTTAAGAATGATCGACGTAATTGACGGCAAAATACTGAATATCCTGCAGGAAAGTGCTCGGACTTCCAATGCGGAGATCGCCCGCCAGGTTGGGCTGGCGCCGTCGGCAGTGTTCGAGCGGATCCGAAAGCTCGAGGAGAGGGCTGTCATCCGCGGCTATCGCGCGGAGATCGACCCGAAGGTTCTGGGGCTCGCGCAGCTCGCCTTCACATTCGTGCGATCGAACGACCGGCCTGGGGGCGTCGAGACGGGAGAGAAGCTCGCGCAGATCCCGGAGATCCTCGAAGTGCACCACGTCGCGGGGGAGGACTGCTTCCTGATCAAGGCCCGCGCGCGCGATGCCGAGGCGCTGGGCCGGCTCTTGCGGGAGCGCCTGGGTGCGATCGCGACGATTTCCTCGACGCGGACCACGATCGTGCTCGAGACTGTGAAGGAGACGGCGGCGTTGCCGCTCGACTCTTCGGAAGAGCAGCAGCAAGAGGCGGCCAGTGCTTGAAGCCGAGACGGGGGTCGCTCCCCGTCGGGCGAAGCTCGTCGCCGCCTTCGCCGCGGTGTACCTCCTCTGGGGGTCGACGTACCTGGCGATCCGGTTCGGCGTCGAAACGATCCCGCCGTTTCTCATGGCCGGCACCCGGCACCTCGCGGCCGGACTGTTGCTCTACCTCTGGACGCGGGCGCGCGGCGGGCCGCGCCCGGAGGCGCGTCACTGGGGGAGCGCAGCCGTGATCGGCGGGTTGATGCTCCTGGGAGGCAACGGCCTCGTGACCTGGGCGGAGCGGCGCGTCCCGTCGGGCCTCGCGGCGCTCATCGTCGCCTCGGTTCCCATCTGGATGGCGGTTTTCGAGGGGATCGAAAAACGTGCGCGGCCTCGCGGCGCGGTGATCGGCGGGCTTCTCCTGGGTCTGGCCGGGATCGCGTTGCTCGTCGCCCCCGGACGCTTCGCCGGCAACGGCCACGTGGACCCTCTTGGCGCGGCGGCGCTCGTCACGGCGGCGCTCTGTTGGTCGTTCGGCTCGCTCTACGCGCGCCGCGCCGCTCTTCCCCCCTCAATCCTGACAGCGACGGCCATGGAGATGATCGCCGGAGGTGCCTGGCTCTGGACGGCGGGGCTTCTCTTCGGCGAGGGCTCGCGGCTCGATCTCGCCGCCGTCTCCGCGCGGTCGGCGATCTCGCTCGGCTATCTCGTCGTTTTCGGGTCGCTCATCGGGTTCTCGGCATACGTCTGGCTCCTGCACGCCACGACGCCGGCGCGCGTCTCGACCTACGCCTACGTCAACCCGATCGTGGCGGTGGTCCTGGGCGCCTTCTTCGCCGGCGAGGCGGTGACTCCGCGTGTTGTGATCGCGGCTCTGGTGATCGTGGGCGCGGTCGGACTCATCATCGCTTCCCGCTCCCGTCCGGCGAAGAAGACGGCTGCAGTCGCCGCCGACGCTTCCGAGGCTCCCCTGGCAGCCGGAGCCGGAGGCGCTTCGTAATACTTTGAGGAGGTGGCGGTATGGCGAATCGGACGACGACGCAGAAAAGCGTTCTCCTGCATGCCCTGGATGAGGCCTACGGCCGGCCGGCCTGGCACGGCACGAACCTGAAGGGCTCGCTGCGCGGCGTCACGGCCCGGCAGGCGGACTGGCGGCCGGCGCCCGGCCGCCACAGCATCCGGGAGCTCGCGGTCCACGCGGCCTACTGGAAGTACCGGGTACGCAACCGGCTGACCGGCGAGAAAGACGGACCCTTTCCGCTGCCGGGGACGAACTGGGTCGACCTGCCCGCCGCCAGCGACAAAGAGTGGCGTGCCGAGCGGGATCTGCTCGATCGGACGCACCGCGAGTTGAAGGAAACTGTCGAGGAGTTTCCCGGCGAGCTCCTCGCCCTTCCTCTTCCGGGCTTGCGCAGCCGGACGGCGCTCCGTGAGATCGCGGGCATCGCGCTCCACGACGCCTACCACACCGGCCAGATTCAGCTCCTGAAAGTATTGCGAAGAGCGGGGCGGCGAGGCCACTGAGAGGGGGAGTGATGGACCCGCGGTATCCGATCGGCCCTTTCCGGATGGAAAAGGAAACGTTGACCGCCGAGGAGCGGCTCGGCTTGATCGACCAGATCGCCGCGGCGCCAGCCCGGTTGCGCGACGCGGTCGCCGGCCTTTCGAGCGCGCAGCTCGACACTCCCTACCGGCCAGGAGGATGGACGCCGCGCCAGGTCGCGCACCACATCCCCGACAGTCACATCAACGCTTATGTCCGCATCAAGCTCGCCCTGACCGAGACGGAGCCGGCGATCCAGACCTACGAGGAGTCGGAATGGGCGAAGCTTCCCGACACGGCGGAGACGCCGGTCGACGTTTCCCTCGAGCTTCTCGATGCGCTCCATCGCCGGTGGGTCACGCTTCTGCGCTCGCTCGGCGAGAAGGACTTCGCGAAGACGGCGCGCCATCCGTCGTGGGGCATCGTGACGGTAGACTTCCTTCTGGCCCACTACGCCTGGCACGGCCGCCACCATGTCGCGCACATCACGAGCCTGCGCGACCGGATGGGATGGACCTCCTGACGAAGCGGCTCGTCGATCTCTCGCATCCGATCGAACCGGGCATGACGACTTATCCGGGTCTGCCGGGCCCGATCGTGTCCGACTTCCTTTCGCGCGAGGCCTCGCGCGCCAAGTATTCCGCCGGCACGACGTTCCAGATCGGGCGCGTCGAGATGGTCGCCAACACGGGCACCTACGTGGACGCGCCCTTCCACCGCTTCGCCGAAGGAGCGGACGTCGGGAGCCTGCCTCTCGAGCGCCTCGTCGACCTGGAAGGAATCGTTTTCGACAGGGCGTCCGGGCGCTCCTTCGACGCGGACCTCTTCGAGGGGCGTGAGCTGGAAGGGAAGGCCGTACTCCTGCGGTCGGGCTGGGACGCCTACTGGCGCGCGCCGGCCTACGGCGAAGGGCATCCTTATGTCACCCGCCGGGCGGCCGAGGTCCTCGCCGCGGCGCGGCCGGCTCTAGTCGGGAGCGATACGGTCAACATCGACGACACGCAGGACGGAACCCGCCCCGCGCACACCCTGCTTCTGGCCGCCGGCGTCCCGATCGTCGAGCACCTGGCCAACCTCGCCGGGCTTCCCGTCTCTGGGTTCCGCTTCCACTGCGCCGTCGCTCCTTTCCATGGGATCGGGAGTTTTCCCGTCCGCGCCTACGCCCTGATCGAAAGGAGCTCTCCGTGAGCGCGATGAAGCTCGTCGTCCTGTCCGCGTCGCTGGTCATCGCGTCCAACGTGCTCTATCACGTGGCGCAGAAGTCCATCCCGGCGGGCGTCCATCCGCTGCTGTCGGTCGCCGTGACCTACGCGACAGCCCTTCTCTTCACCTTGCTCCTGTGGCCTCTTTCTCCCGGCGGCGCCCCGAAGGTTTCCGACATCGGCCAGCTCAATTGGGCGACTCTCGGCGTGGCGCTGTCGGCCGTGGGGATCGAGATCGGCTTCCTGCTCGCGTACCGGGCGGGCTGGAACATCAACATCGGGTCCCTCATCGTCAGCGTCGCCGTCGCGCTCCTCCTCATTCCGACCGGAGCGCTCCTGTTCAAGGAGCACTTGTCCGCCGCGAATGTCGCCGGAATCGTCCTCTGCCTCGCCGGGCTCGTCCTGGTGATGCTGCGGTAGGCCGGCCCGGCTCGACGAGCGGGAAGAGTCCCCTGCCCGAGCGCTAGTACTCCACCGGGCAGGGACCGGGCTGGAGGGTGTAGGGCTTGCCCAGGAAGTACGTCGTGGGCTTTAGGAGGAGAGTGCCGTCGAGCAGGCGGACCGAGACCGTGGCCGTCTTGCAATCGGTCTGTCCCGTGAGAGCCGCCATGAAGTCGCGCGACGGGCCAATGTTGACGAGGTAAGTTCCCAGGACCGCGAACTGGCGCGTGGCGTCTAAGCGCGGCGGCTGCGGAAAGGTCCCGGTCTGGCAGAAGCGATCCACGACGATCTTCGCTGGATCGACCTTGAGCCCCTCGGATCCGTCTGCGGATCCCCAGATCCCGGGGAGCAGAGCTGGTCCGGGGACGTAAGCGGGACGCGGAAAAGCTCCATAGACGACGAGGTCGTTCGTCGAGGAGTCCACGACGGCCGCTTCGACGTCCGCGGCGCCGGACTCGATCAAGACACGGATCCGGACGCGATTGACCGACGGCGCAACGGCGAAGAGGTCGGCGAGGCTGTCCTCCGTCCAGCCGAGGAGTGGGAGAATCTTCTTTGCAACGCCGATCAGCATGCCGGCCTCGTCGCGCGCCTCGAGCGTGCAGGTCGCGCCGGCCGGGCCTGCGACGATGAGCAGGTTGGTCCTGGAAAAGGGTCCGACGCGGAGATCTCCCAGATCGGCCGGGGGGTCCGCCGGCGTGAGGAACGCCTCGACGGGAAGGGCCGCTTCTCCCGCTCCCGCCGTCCCGACCACGAAGGGGGAGCTCGCCGGCGTGCTCGTGCGTGCCGCGATCACCAGAGGGCCGCTCGCCTGCCAGAGAACCGCGCCGACGACGGCATCCGGGAGCTGGAAGAGCGACGCGACGAGGCTTCGGAGCGCGACGGTCTTGCCGGGCGGCACCGAAAGCGTTCCGATCGGCGACCGTCCCGGGACTCCCAGGAGGTTCGCCGTCACCTGCACGAACCCGTCCGAGACATTCGCCAGTCGCGCCTCGGTCTGCCAGAACGAGCCGTTGACTCCGGCGACCTGGGCGACCCCCTGCGACACTGCGTAGAAGAAATTGCCGTCCGGTACCGCCGGCAAACGGTCCGCCGGAAGGATGGTGATGTCGCCCGTGCCGTTGTCCGCGGTCCCGGTGTATCCGCACGCGCGCCCCCGCGTGACGATGACCTCGATGCGCCCGGCCGAAACGCCGAGGGGCGTGAAGGCTTTCGCGCTGCGCTGGAGGAAGGCAGGGCGTGGCGAGTCGAATGAGATGCTGCCCAGGACCGTCCCTTCCTCGTCGAAGAGCGTCACGGTCGCGGCCCCTCCGGCGGCGTCCGGGAAAGCGACGGCAACGTTCGTCCGGTCCCCTCGGGCGGAGTCCGAAGACTGCGTAACCCAGGTCGAGTGTCCCGTCTCACCGGGCTGGAGCAGAGACCCCTCCTCGACGACCGGCAGGCTGGCTCCGAACGTGGGCGCCGGCCTCTCCGGGATGACGGCCACGGGTGGCACGTTGTAAGTTCGGGCGAAGACGCCGACCGGACCGTCGGCGGCGACGCGGAGCGCCCCACTGCCGGTCAGCGACCAGACGCTGCCGAGCACATTGACGAGCTTCACGGTGGCCCCGGAGCCGATCAGGTAGCTGCGGGGACCCGCGTCAGCGGTTCCGGGGGCGGGAATCAGCGAGAGCGTCACCGTCCGGTCCGCGCCGGCCGAGTTGACGAGGGTCAGATCGGAGGAGAAGGAGGAGCCGTTCGCTCCCGGCGTGTTCGCGACGCCGGGAACGATCCAGGACGCGGCCCGAACGGGCGATGCGGCGAGAAGAAGTCCCGTCAGCGCGGCGAGCGCGGGACGCGGCGTCCTGGTCATGAGTCCCCCGCGAGACTACACCCGCACAAAGGGCTTTACCTTCCCAAACCGCGTACAATGGCGCGGCTCCGCGGCGGCACGTCGAACGGGGCGGTCTCCGTCGCATCACGAGCTCGCCAGCGCCGAGATCAATCAATGCGCAGACTCCTTGCGCCGCGCTTCTTTCTCCCTTTCGGTGTGGCTCTTCTCGTGGCGCTGCGCTCTTCTGTCCCGGAGGAGAAGCCGAAGCGGGCGGCGGCCCCGCCGGAAATCGCCCTGCAGAGCCTCGCGGCGGGCATTGGTCCCATCACTTCGATCGCAAGCGCCGGAGACGACCGCCTCTTCCTGGCGCTTCAGACCGGAAAGATTCTGATCTATGCCGGCGGGCAGATCCGCCCGGCAGCTTTTCTCGATCTCGCGTCTTCGATCTCGTGCTGCGGCGAGCGAGGCCTCCTGGGCCTCGCCTTTCACCCGCAGTTCTCGTCGAATCGCTTCTTCTTCTTGGACTACACCAACGCCGCGGGCAATACGGTCATCGCCCGCTACCAGGCCTCGGCCGGGAATCCCGACGCCGCCGACGCGGCGAGCGGCGTGACGCTCCTGACCATCGCCCAGCCCTTCGCCAACCACAACGGCGGGCAACTCCAGTTCGGCCCGGACGGGTACCTCTACATCGGGATGGGGGACGGCGGCTCCGCCAACGACCCGCTGTGCAACGGTCAGCGCGACGACACGCTCCTGGGCAAGCTCCTGCGCCTCGACGTCAACCAGAACGTCTCGACGCCCCCCTTCTACGGCATCCCGCCATCCAACCCGTTCGCGGGGCCGGGCGCGCCGCTCGACGAGATCTGGGCGAAGGGACTGCGCAATCCCTGGCGCTTCTCCTTCGATCGGGCGACGGGGGACCTCTACATCGCGGACGTCGGCCAGAGCGCCCGCGAGGAGATCGACTTCCAGCCTCGGTCGAGCGCGGGCGGCGAAAACTACGGTTGGAAGATCATGGAGGGAACGCTCTGCGGCGCGGGAGGCAGCTCGGGGTGTCCGGCGGGCGTTCTGCCGTGCAACTCACCGGGCTTCAAGTCTCCGATCTACGAATACGGCCACGTGGGCAGCGGCAACTGCACAGCAACCGTCATCGGAGGTTATGTCTACCGGGGCGCGGCGTACCCGCAGCTTACGGGTATCTATTTCTACGGCGATTACTGCTTTGGATGGCTCTTCGGGAACAGTCAGATGCTCACGCCGAACGTGCCGCAGCTGACGACCTTCGGCGAGGACGCCTCGGGGGAGCTGTATCTCGGCACTGAAGACGGGAGGCTCTATCGCGTCGTTGGCCTGGCCCAACCTACGCCCACGCCGCTCGCGCGGATGAGGCCGGCGCTCCCGGCCCGACCGCATCCCACCCCGCGCAGCGTCGCCCGGCCGGGCTGACGAAGAACAGCAGGATCGTTTACGCCCGATCAGCCTTGCGCCGCCCGCCGGCCCCAGAAGAGGAAGGCCGCCGCGGAAAGCGCCGCCAAGAGGACGCCGTAGGCCGCCGCCGCGCCGGTGTCCTGCATCCGGAGAGAAGAGAGGATCTCGATGGAGATCGGCCTCGTGTCGAACGTGTAGAGGACGATCGAGACGACGAAGTCGCCGAGAGCCGTGAGGAAAGCGAGAGAGGCGCCGGCCAGGAGCGCGGGGGCGAGGAGAGGGATGGTGATCCGCGCGAGGCGCCTCCACGGCGGAGCGCCCAGCGAAGCGCCGGCTTCGTCGAGGGACGGATCGAGCTGTCGCAGCCCGGCGAATGCGGCCCGCCCCGTCAGCGGCAGGTTCCGCACGAGGTATCCGAGGGGCAGGATCGCGGCCGTGCCGACGAGCACGAAACGCCCGGCCCACGGGGCGTTGCGCGAGAACGTCGCGGCCAGGGCCACTGCGAAGACCGTCCCCGGAAGAGCCCAGGGGATCGCGATCAGGGTCTCGAGGGGGCCCCGCCAGCGCGACTTCCGCCCGACGGCGAGGTATGCCGCGGCGAATCCGAGCAGGAGCGAGAGCGCGGTCGCGACCGCCGCCATCCAGAGTGAGTTGACGATCGGCCGCAGCCGTTCGGTCTGCGACAGGACGGACGACCAGTTGGAGAGGTTCAAGACCGGCGGCAGCGGCTCGATCGTCCACGTCCCGGGCGGCACCAGGGAGACGAGGAGGAGCGTCGCATGAGGCAGCAACAGGAAGAGAGCCAGAAGCCAGCCCGCGACGGCTACCGCGCCTCCGCGTTTCAAGCGCCGCCGCGCGGGCGGCGTCCCCCGGATCGCGCCGGCGACCTGACGCCTCTTCTCGGCCCTCTGGAGCAGGAAGAGTCCCGCGAGCGCGACCGCCGCGAGCGTGGTCGTCTCGACCATCGCCATTTCGTTGTCCCCGTTCAAGCGCGAGAAGACGATCTGCGTGGTCATGACGCGAAACGTTCCGCCGAAGAGGTACGGCGCGGAGAAGGAGGACAGCGAGGTCATGAACGTCAGCAGCGCGGCGCCCGCGAGAGCCGGCCGGAGAAGGGGCAGCGTCACGCGGGCCAGGATGCGGACTGGCCCGGCTCCCAGCGCCGCGGCCGCTTCGAGAAAGGCGCTGTCCAGCCGCGCGAGCCCGGCGCGCGTGAAGAGATAGAAGTAGACGTACATCGAGTAGCCATGGACGAGGAGGATCGCCCCGGCCCCGGCGAGACGCCAGGGAGGCTCCTTCGATCCGGAGAGCGCCTGCGCGGCGCGGGCGAAAAAACCGCTCTCGCCGTAGAGGAAGAGAAACGCCACCACGCCGACGAGAGGGGGCAGGACGACCGGCAGGGCGATGAGCGTGCCCAGAGCGCGGCGTCCCGGGAAATCGGTTCGCTCGAAGAGGAACGCGAGCGGGATGCCGATCACCGCCGACAACGCAACCGTCGCGAGCGAGATCCAGAAGCTCGCCCAGAGCGCCTGCCACTCGTCGGGCCGGCGAAAGAACTCCGAGAAGTACTTCAAGCTCCATCCCGGCGCCCCGAGCGCCTCCCGAAACGTCAGCACGAGCGGGTAACAGACCAACCAGGCCAGGAGCAGCGCGAGCAACCCCGCACCCACTGCCTGTCTCCCTGGTCCAGGGCCGGAGTGAGGGGCGACCCGTCGCCGATCTCTCACGTCTCCCGCGCGAACACCCGAGGCAGCGGGCCCGCGGGATCCGGCCTCACGAAGACTTTCTCCCCAGACCGCGCCGCATCGGCCTTCCCCAGCGCCTCGAGGCTTCCTCCGGCGTCGAGCGTGATGTCGAACAGAGCCACCCGGCCCGCGTACCTCCTCCCCGCGACCTCACCGGCCAGGGCGTCGGGCCCCGCCGCAGGCGAGAACATCAGGGCCTCGGGCCTCACCACGAGGTCCACGGCCGCGCCCTCCGCGAGAC
>JBKPBH010000205.1:0-18423 GCA_046726795.1 Acidobacteriota bacterium | reverse complement strand
GGTCCTGGCGGTGCCGAACGCGGCACTGCGGTTCCGCCCGCCCGGTTTCTTCCTCAAGAAGCGCCCCGAAGCGGAGGACGCTTCGCCCGGGGAAGCGAAAAAAGGGAAGCGTCAGAAGAGCCATGTCACGGTCTGGCGTCTGAAGAACGGCTCCCCTGATTCCACCAGGGCCAAGATCGGTATCACGGACGGCACGTACACCGAGGTCAAGGAAGGGCTCGATGAGAAGGACATCGTCATCGTGAGAGCTCAGTCCGGCGACGCGGCCGGTCAGAAGGCCCCTGCGACAGGTGGCAAGTCCCCCGTGCGATGAGCCCCTTCCTCTCGGTCCCGATCGCCTGGCGGGCGCTCGGGAACAATCGGATGCGCAGCGCCCTCACCATGCTGGGGGTGATCATCGGGGTAGGCGCCGTGATCGTGATGGTCGCCGTCGGCGCGGGAGCGCGAGCCCAGATCGAAGAACGGATCGCCACGCTCGGCCAGAACATCATCCTCGTGACGCCGGGGTCGCAGGCGACCGGCGGGGTGCGCGCCGGCTCGGGCTCGGCGCAGTCGCTCACAGTCGAGGACGGTGAAGCCCTCCAGACGGATTGCCCGTCTCTCTCCGCCTCGAGCCCCATCCTCGAGAAGACTCTCCAGGTCGTCGCCAGGAACCAGAACTGGTATACGCGCGTGCAAGGCGTGTCGGCGAGCTATCTGGATATCCGCTCCTGGCCGCTGGACGCGGGCGAATCCTTCAACGAGCAACACACCAAGGGAGCCGCGAAGGTCTGCCTGCTCGGAGCGACGGTGGTGGAGAAGCTCTTCGTCGGCGACGATCCGGAGGGGGAGTACGTCCGCATCGCGGGCGTTCCGCTGAAGGTGATCGGCGTCCTCTCGCGGAAAGGCCAGTCCGCACGCGGGTCGGATCAGGACGATGTCGTTCTCGTTCCGGTCACGACTCAACTCCAGCGCCTCTACAAGAAGAACCGGCTCTCTTCCATCATCGCGACGGCGCGGGACGCGGCGGGACTGCACGCTGCGGAGGAAGAGGTGACCGGGCTCCTGCGCCAGCGCCACAAAATCGGGAATCCGGAAGAGGACGACTTCACGGTCCGCAGCCAGGAGGAGATCGTGGCCGCCGCAACCGCTACCTCCCGAACGCTTGGTGCTCTTCTCGCGAGCGTGGCCGCAGTGTCGCTGCTCGTGGGCGGAATCGGGATCATGAACATCATGCTCGTGTCGGTGACCGAGAGGACCCGGGAGATCGGCATTCGGCGGGCCGTCGGGGCGCGTGGCCTCGACATTCTGGTGCAGTTTCTGGTCGAGGCGGTGGTGCTGGCCTTTCTCGGCGGCGGCGTCGGCATCGCGTTGGGAGTCGGAGGGTCGCACGCGCTGGCTAACGCCGAGGGGTGGCCGGTGCTCGTCTCGGCGACGTCGATCCTGCTGGCGTTTCTCTTTGCCGGTGCGGTAGGCGTGTTTTTCGGCTTCTATCCCGCCTACAAGGCGGCGGAACTCGAGACAATCGACGCGTTGCGCTACGAGTGAGCCGCTGTGTCCGGCGGTCCCGGGATTTCGAGAACGCCTCCTCTTTCTGGGTCTGTAAAGTCGATGAGACCGGTCTATCTTTCACCGAAGGAGGCTCGTCCCGATGGCGAAAAGGCGAGAGTCCGGTCGAGCGCGCATCGTCGTCGCGCTCGCGCGTGGTCTTCCTGTTTCGATTCTGACCCTGCTCGGCCCGTGCGAGGTCGGTGCCGCGGCCGGACCGGCTTGTGCGCGAGAGACGGCACTGCGCTTCGAGCTGTCGTTCCCAGCGAGCACGCGGAGCGAGCCGGCCGATGGCCGCGTCTTCGTGATCGTCGCGCGAGAAGGGAAGCCCGAGCCGCGCCTCCAGTTCGGCAAGGTAGGAGACCAGTACCGCTCGACCCCCTTCTTCGGCGAGGACGTGGAACGCCTGAAACCGGGTCAGCGGGCCGCCGTCGGCTCGTGGGCACTCGGCTATCCGGTCGCGTGCCTGGCTGACTTGCCGGCCGGGGATTATTTCGTTCAGGGCCTTCTCAACGTCTACACGACTTTCCCTCGCGCCGACGGGCGCGCCGTCAAGCTCCACATGGACCGGTGGGAAGGGCAGGTCCTCCAGGTCTCGCCGGGAAACCTCTACAGCGAAGTCCGGAAGGTGCACCTCGACCCGGGGCGGGTTGGCGTCGTGAGCCTGACGCTGGATAGGAAGATCCCCCCCGTGGAGATCCCTCCCGACACTCAATACGTCAAGCGGGTCCGGTTCCAGAGCGCGCTCTTGACGAAGTTCTGGGGGCAGCCCATCTTCATCGGTGCGACGGTCCTGCTTCCGCGCGACTACGAGAGGAAAAAGAGCGTCTTCTACCCGGTCAACTATGAGCAGGGACACTTCTCGACCAGTCCGCCGGGAGGATTCGGCGAGAAGGAGGAGATTCCCGCCGACGCGAGCGAGCGGCAGAAGGCACGTGCCCGGGCGCGCGAAGAGTTCACGAAGGCCTGGCTCTCCGACGGGTTTCCGCGGATGCTCTACGTCACGTTCCAGCACCCCACGCCCTACTACGACGACTCCTACGCCGTGGACTCTCCCAACAACGGGCCCTACGGCCAGGCCGTCATGACGGAGCTCATCCCGTACGTCGAGACGCGGTTCCGCGCGATCCGGCAGCCGTGGGCACGCCTTCTCTCGGGCGGCTCCACGGGAGGCTGGGAGTCCCTGGCGCTCCAGATCTTCCATCCCGACGACTTTGGCGGCACTTTCTCCGCGTGCCCCGACCCTGTGGACTTCCACTCCTTTCAGATCGTCAACATCTACGATTGGGACAACGCCTGGCATCGCGATTCGGGATTCCTGCGCGTCCCGCTTCCCGGCGAGCGCGACGCCGATGGGGTCGTGCTCTCGACGATGGAGCAGCAGTTGAGGTATGAGCGGGCGCTCGGCCCGGGCGGCCACTCCGGCGAAGATTGGGACTGCTGGCAGGCCGTCTTCGGGCCGGTGGGCAAGGACGGCTACTTTCAACCGCTCTTCGATCCGGAGACCGGCTCGATCGACAAGACCGTGGCGGCATACTGGCGGGAGCACTCAGATTTGACGGCCTACCTCGAGAAGCACTGGAAGGATGTCGGCGGCAAGCTCGCCGGGAAGATCCACATCACCGTCGGCGAGATGGACACGTACTACCTGAACAACGCAGTCCACCGCCTGGAGGACTTCCTCACGGCGACGTCAAACCCTCCCTGGGGCGGGACGATCCTCTACGGACCGCGAAAGCCCCACTGCTGGCAAGGGCCTCTTTCGCTGGCCGAGCGGATCAAGCAGATGGCGCTGTACGCCGTGGCACACGCGCCGAAGGGCGCCGACCGCGCCTGGTGGCGCGACTGACCTTCTCCCGATTACTTCTTCGGGGTCTCCGGGACGAAGATGTTACCCACGAAGCATTGGTGGACGAAGTTTCGCGTGAAGCGGGCGACGACGGTCGCCGGGATGTCGCGCTCCTCTATCTCGTGGAAGTCGAAACGGATCGAGCCGTCGGCGTTCGCCGTCGCGAGCAGATAGCCATACGTGTTCGTCTTCTTCTCCCTGGCCTTCGCGGCGCCGGGTGGAAGGGCATAGCGGATGGCGCCGGTCGTTCCGATGATCCACCCGGGAAGGACGCCGCCGTGGGCGCGCCAGTAGGCCGAATTGAAGACGCCACTCATGTAGAAGTGAGAGTGACTCGCGAGGACGTAGACCTTCTTGCCGGCGGCCTGGGCCTTGAGCAGAGCCGCGTACACCTTGCGGCCGCTCTGCTCTCCCTGAGCCCAGTCGCTCATGCTGTGATCCGAGGCGAGGCTGTCGGGCAGCGCCGCGTGCATTCCGGCGACGATCGCCTTGATGGAGCGATCCGGGATGTCCCGGTTGACCAGAGCCTGTAGCCACGTCGTCTGCTCGAAGTCGAACTGGTCGTTCGTGGCATTGTCGAGGGTGATGAAGTCGACACCATTCTGGACCCAGTGGTAATAGGTCTTCACCTTGTGATCCTTCGGGTTGTCTTTGAGGCGCTGGCTCTGGATCGGCGGGGCATTCAACCAGTCGGCAAACTGCGCGATGTATTCATAGCGGGACTTCGGAGCGACGACCTCGTGGTTTCCGATCGCGAGGAAGACCGGGATCTTTCCGAAGGGCGCGATCTGGCTCTGGAGAAAGTCGTCCCATGCGACCCTCTGGTACTCGACGATGGCGAGGGGCTTTTCTCCGGCGACCTTCTTGGCTTCGACGAGATCCTCGTCCCAATCGAAAAGGGCCCGGAAGTCTCCCAGGTGCCAGTAGAACGACGCGCCGGCCGACGTCGCGCCCGCGGCGACCGCGGGCATCACGACGTCCCCGCAGTTTCGCGAGTCTCCACCCACGACGAACTTCCACTGTTCGGCGTCCGCCGCGCTCGGGGCCATCAGAAGGGCCCCAACGAGGAGGAGCGCCGGGGAGAATCTTCGTCCGACCATGCGGAGCGAAAAAGATATCAGAGCGGCGCGGCTTTCAGCCTTTCGGCGCGTCGAGAGGCCGACGCCCCGGCGCGTACTTGACGACGCGCGCCTTCTCGAGCGTGACGAGCCCTTCGGTGACCATCTCGTCGAGGATTGGAAGGAGACGCTCGACGTGCTCCTCGGTGTCCACGATCTCGATCACGACCGGAAGGTCCTCGGAGAGCCGCAGCAGATGAGACGTGTGCAGGACGCTTCGGGCTCCGAAGCCCGCGACACCGTGGAAGACGGTCGCCCCGGCAAAACCGTCTCTGCGGAGCCTCTCCAGGAGAGCTTCCGAGAGCGGCCGGTGATGCCACTTGTCTCCCTCGCCGATGAAGATCCGGACCAGGATCTGCTCCCCATCCAAGACGCGCACGGTACCTCCCGTTTCGTCAGCCGCCGATCGCGGCGCGGGCCAGCCAGAGGCCGGCGACGCCCGCACCCAAGCAGGAAATCACGGTCACGGCGATGTTCCAGAATCCGTAGAGCCAGGCGCCCGCCTGGAAGTACCGGAGGGTCTCGTAGTTGAACGTGGAATAGGTCGTGAAGCCTCCGAGGAAACCAGTCGTCAGCGCGAGTCGGAGAGCCGGGACGATCCAGTCCGTTGCGAGCGCCACGTGCATGATCGCGCCGAGCAGAAAAGAGCCGATCAGGTTGACGGCCAGCGTCCCGTAGGGGAAGCCGGTTCCGAATGCTTGGAGGGTCCAGCCAGAAAGAGCGTACCGGGCCCCCGTGCCGGCCGCTCCGCCGAGGCAGATCCAGAAGAACCGCGCCACGCTCTCCTCCCGGCGACGCCGCGGAGGAAAAACTCCCACGACAGACGCCCTTGTCGTAGGAGTCATCGGCCGTCTCAGCGACGGCGGTTGCGGCGGACTCCACCGCCTTGTCTTTCACCGCAGACTCTACCAAACCACGCCGTAGAATCGGTCATGGGCTCTTCGTATTGCGAGTTCGCGCCGGGACAGCCCTGAGGGTCGTCTCCCGGCGCCCGCCCTGGCTGCGCTCCGCTCGACACGGAACAGGTTAGGATTCAGTCGGGTCGTGCCCGAATGAACCTGCCGGATACCTGGAACCGCCCTCTGACACGAAGGGTCCTCGGTATCGCAGCCGGACTTCTCGTCCTCTGGGCCCTCGCCGGGTTCCTCGTGTTGCCGCGCGTGCTCCGTCCCGTGGTGGAGCGGAAACTCGCACAGGTTCTCCACCGGCCTGTGACGCTGCGCCGGCTCTCCTTGAATCCGTTCGCGCTGTCCGCCACGCTCGAAGGACTGGACGTGAAGGAGAAAGGGGGCGCGGGTCCTTTCCTCTCGTTCGACCGGCTCTACGCCAATCTCGAGGCCGTCTCGCTCTTCAAAGGCGGGCCCGTGATCCGCGCGATCACGATCGCCAGGCCGTCCATCGCGCTCGTCCGGAACGAGGACGGCACGTACAACGTTCAGGACCTTCTCGACGAGGCGTCGAAACCCAAGCCGTCGGAGAAGCCGCTCCGCTTCTCGATCAACAACATCCGCGTCGAGGGCGGGAGCCTGGACTTCGACGATCGGCCGGAAAAGACGAAGCACTCCGTGCGCGACGTCCGAATCGGCATCCCGTTCCTGTCGAACATCCCGTCGCAGGTCGAGATCACCACGCAGCCGATCTTCGAGGCAACTGTGAACGGCGCGGCCTTTGCTCTGCACGGCGAGACGAAGCCCTTCTCCCGGACACACGAGACGAGGGTGGATCTCGATATCGCCGACGTGGACCTGCCCTTCTACCTGGGGTACCTCCCCAGGGCGACCCCGCCCCGGCTCACGTCCGGGCGCCTGGACGCAAAGATCACGGTCGCGTTCACGCAGGCGCCGAAAGGAGCACCCGCGCTCATCCTCTCGGGCACAGCGGCGCTGCGCAGGCTCGCCGTCGAGATAGGCGGCAAGCCGCTTCTGACCTGCGAGCGATTCGAAGCCGCCCTGGGTTCCCTCGACGTGTTCCGAAGGAAGGCGCGGGTCACGAGCCTGAAGGCCGTGGGACCGGAGCTCTGGCTCGCCCGCGAAAAGAAGGGGGAGCACATTCTCGAGGCGGTCCTGGCGTCGCCCGCGATCGAGGAGAAGGCCCGAGCGCAGGCCCCGAAAACGGCCGGGGCGCCCGGCCGGCGGTTCCTCCTCGAGATCGCCGTGATGGGGATCGAGGCGGGCAAGATCCACTACGACGACCGCGCGTTCTCGCGGCCTTTTCACGCCGTGGTGGGCGACCTCGCGGTCTCCGTGAAAGGCTTCTCGACGGCGCCGGGCAAAACGGCGTCGCTCGAGCTGTCCGCGAAGACCGACGCCGGCGAGACTTTCAAGAACACGGCCACGTTCTCCGTCGAGCCCGCCGTCGTCGAGGGCGAGTTCACGCTCGGCGGTCTGCCGCTCAAGCGCTACCAGCCATTCTTCGACGAGCTCGTGAGGTTCGACGTCGAAGACGGTGTCCTTGGTCTGAAGACGAAGTACCGCGTCACAGCGGGCGCGCACGCCAACACGGCGTTGACGGGCCTCTCCGTCGAGCTCAAGTCACCCCATCTGAAAAAGCGCGGCGAGAAGGAACCTTTTTTCAGGGCGCCTTCGGTGACCATGTCGGATGCTTCGCTCGACCTCGGCAAGCACGAGGCCGCCATCGGCGAGCTTTCGAGCGCCGCGGGTTTCCTCGCGGTCTCGCGCGAGAAGAACGGCGACGTCGACCTCTTCAATCTCATGGCCGAGCCGCCGCCGGGCGCGGCCCGGCAGCCGCCGTCCGCGCCGTGGAACGCCGTCGTCGGGAAGCTCGCCCTGGACCGGTACACGGTGAAGATAGCGGACCGCGAGCCGCTCCGGCCTGCCCGCTACACGCTCACGAAGGCGAACGTCCTGCTGGAAAAGCTGTCCACAGCGCGCGGCGCCAGAGCGATGCTCGCCGTCCGGTTCGGCGTCAATGGCAAGGGCGTCGCCTCGGCGAGGGGTCCGGTCGGGATCACCCCGATCTACGCCGATCTGAAGGCCGACGTGAAGAGCATCGATCTCGTGCCCCTTCAGGCCTACGTCCTCCAGGATCTCCATCTCTCGCTCGCGCGCGGCGCCCTCTCGGGAGCCGGGACGCTCTCGTTCCGCGAGGGCGCCAACGGCAAAGCCAGCCTTGCGTACGCGGGCGACGCCCTGGTCGCCGACCTGCTCGCCGTCGATCCATCCACGAACCTCGACTTCATCAAGTGGAAGACGTTTTCGCTGACCGGGATGAAGGCGGGATTCAACCCGACGTTTCTCGAGACGTCGCTGCTCGCTCTCTCCGGACTAGCCTGCGATCTTACGATCGAAGCCGACGGCCGGACGAACCTTCAAAAGGCCCTCGGCGCGCCTGCGCCTCGAGCCGACGAAGAAGAAGAACCCGGGGAGACCTCGGGGGCCGAGGCCGCGCCGGCCTCCGCCGCCGCGTCGGCGGCGCCCGTTCCTTCCCCGACACCCGCCGCGACCGCCTCCCCGGCTCCCGCTACGGGGGACAAGGTGCCGATCCGCATCGATACGTTGACACTCCAGGGCGGCCGCATCGGCCTCGCCGACCACTTCGTCGAACCGAACTACTCCGCGACGCTCACGAATCTCACGGGGCGCCTGACGGGCCTCTCCACGCAAGAGGGCACAGTCGCCACGCTGGACCTGCGCGGCAGCCTCGCGAACCATTCGCCGCTCGAGGTCGCGGGCTCGGTCAACCCCCTCGCTGCGACGGCTTTCGCCGACGTCAAGGCCGGCTTCCGCGACATCGACCTGCCGCCGTTCACGCCCTACTCGGGCAAGTACGTCGGCTACTCGATCACCCGCGGGGCTCTCACGATGGAGGTGTCGTACAAGCTCCAGAACCGCAAGCTCGCGGCCCAGAACCATTTCGTCGTCGACCAGTTCGAGTTCGGCGAGAAGGTCGAGAGCAAGGCGGCCACGAAGCTGCCGGTGAAGCTGGCCGTCTCGCTCCTGAAGGACAAGGACGGCGTGATCGATCTCGACCTTCCCATCGAGGGCTCGCTCGACGACCCCAAGTTCCGGATCGGGAAGGTCCTCTGGAAGGTCCTCGGCAACCTGATCGCCAAGGCCGCCACGGCGCCCTTCTCGCTGCTCGGCAAGCTCCTGGGCGGCGGCGAGCAGGAGCTCGCGTCGGTGGACTTCGCCGACGGCCGAGACGGTCTGGATTCGGCCGCGAAGAAGAAGCTCGATTCGATCGCGAAGGCCCTGGAGAACAGGCCCGCGCTGCGACTGGAAGCGACGGGGCGTTTCTCGGGCGAAAAGGATCGCGAAGGCCTCCAGCGCCTGCGTTTCGAACGCAAGGTCAAAGCGCAGAAGCTGGCCAGCCTGGCGAAGAGGGGAGAAGCGCCGGCGAGCGTGGACGACGTGGTCCTCGACGAGAAGGAGTATCCCGCCTGGCTGGAGAAGGCCTACAGAAAGGAGAAGTTCTCGAAGCCGCGCAACGTCCTGGGCATCGCGAAGGACCTTCCCGTACCGGAAATGGAGAAGCTCATGCTGGCGAACGAGGCGATGACCGCCGACGACCTCCGGTTGCTCGCGCTTGCACGCGCGAACGCCGTGAAGGACTACCTCACGGGGCCGGGGAAGATCGACGCCGCCCGCATCTTCGTCCTCGAGCCTGGCCAAAAGCCAGCGGAGCCCAACGATAAGACCCGCGGAAGCCGCGTCGACTTCACGCTCCGGTAGGTCCGAGCCGGGCGGCTTGACGCAGGCCGTTGTCGAGCGTAGCGTGAACCTCCGCGTGAGGCGTTTCGCCCACGCCTGTTCCCGCCGGGAGCGATTGCCCCGACGAAAGGAGGTCCTCATGTATCCGGGATTTCTTCCCTACTGGAGAAGCCGTCGTTGTGCCGGCGCGAGTCGTCACGCCGCCTGGGGCGAGGAGGGATACGGTCCCCGGCATCGCTACGAGGCCGCGGGCGAAGAAGAGCCGGCGCAATTCGGGGGCGGAGCCTTCGGCGTGCGCCGGCCCCTGCGTTTTCTGGCCTACAAGCTCGGGCTCGAAGAGGCGCAGGTGGCAGAGCTGGCGAAGATCCTCGACGAGCTGAAGACCGAGCGAGCGCAGGCCGCCGTGGATCACCGCCGTGCGATCTCGGCCTTCGCGGACGCGATCGAAGGCGAGGTCTTCAACGAGGAGAGGGCCGGGGCCGGAGCGGCGGTCCGAGCCGAGAGCGCCGAGCGGCTTCGGGCGGCGGTCACGACCGCTCTCGCGCGTCTTCACAAACTGCTCGACCCCCAGCAGAGGGCGCGCCTGGCCTATCTCATCCGCACCGGGACTCTCTCGATCTGAGGCTTTTTCCGGGCGCCGGGCTCTTCGGGTCCGGCGCCCGTTTTCACCGGCGGCTAGGCGGCCCGAAAAAGGGGGAGCCCTTTCGATTTGAGGCGACCGCCGAAGACGGCCATGGCAGCGGGAATCGTCGTAAGCGCTCCCAGGATCACGAGAGTCAGGCCGACATTGCGCCGGTCGCTCCGGCCGAGCCTGCCGGCCAGCAGCAGACCGATGCCGGCCCCGAGAGCCGCGCGCGTTGCCACGACGAACGCGAACTCCGGAACGGACAGTTCGAGTTTCTTCATGAAAAGCCTCCAAGGGCTTCAGGCTTGCAATCTTCCAGCCATCAGAATGTCGCCCTCGCGGTCACAACCGTCGGCGTCTTCTTTCTCCCGTGCCGGGGCGTGGCGGTCGGCGTCGGCGTTGCCGTGGAGGCGCCCGTCGCCGTGAGGGTCGGGGTGGGAGTTGGTGGGGGCTGCGTCGCAGTGGCGGTGGCGGTGGGGGGAGGCGGGGTGACCGTCGTCGTCCTCGTCGGCGTCGGTGTCGCAACGGGGTTCTGCGTGGCGGTCGCGGTCGGCGCGGGCGGGTTGTACCCGAGCTGGATCACCTCGAAGTCGCTCGCCGTCAGCCCGGCGAAGGCAGGGTTCAAGACGCTGTTGTTCCAGCGGTTGTCGTAAGTCCCAGTGATGTACATATCCGACCCGTTGTCGGCCAGGATCACGCCGTACTTCTTCATCGCCCGGAAGATCTTCTGCGCGTCGGCCGGAAACGAAGAGATGTCTTTGCTCGCCTTCAAGCGCAGTCGCGTACCCATGGGCGGCGCCCCCGAGGTCGAGCCCGCTCGGTGCGAGGCGGGATAGACGTAGCCATTGGTCGCGCGGACGGTGAAGCGGAAGGCGTGGGCGATCTCGTCGGGCCCGTAGACCTCGTCGTAGCGCACGAGACCGGGCAGGATCGCAAGCCCCGCCGCGTCGGCCGAGGTCCATCCGTCCGGACGCCGGTTGTTCGTGTTCATGTCGAAGAACGCGCCGGAGCCTCCGAGCCACTGCGTCCCGTCGTAGAAGACGTTGTAGAGCTCGTAGAGATACTTGTTATCGCGGTCCACGATCAGCAGGTGGCGGTCGTTGGAGGATCGAAAGTCCTGGTTGCCCGGCCAGCCTCCTTCGATCCAATGCGTCTGCGTGATCGTCTCGTCCGGGATCGGGTAGAAGGGATAGCTCGTGTTGGTCGCGTGGTCCACTCCGTCGGACTCGTCGGAGTAGAGGAACTGGACTGCCTTCTTCGTCTGGGTTCCGTCCACGACGGCGTAGGGCATCCCGTAGATCTCGGCGCTGCCTGGCGAGACGTCGCCGCCGAAGTCGGGATGGAGCTTGCGCGTGCCGCCGTTGTTGATGAAGGCGATGTAGGAGGCGGAGTTGGGGTCCAGGGGCCAGGACGTGATGTCGAGATTCCACCAATTGGTCGCCGGGAAGAGAGGGAAAGGCCCGGGAAGAGCGCCGTTGGCGACGGGCCCGATTCCGGAGGCCGACGCGGATCCGGCCCGGCGCGCCGCCGGCAGACCGAGCCCGACGAGCATCAAGCAGGCAACGAGGATCCGCATCGCCAGACGGTTCTTTCTCAACATGACCTGCCCCTCTCAAGTCGCGTGGAGAGCCGCGAACACACCTCTGGCGACTACGCCGCGCGTCAGTTCAAAAAGAAGACAAGGAGGATGCTCCCGGAGTACAAGAAATGTCAACTTCGAGGCGCAAGCTCCTCTTGTGCCAAGACATGCGTCAGGGAATGCCTTTTGCAACAGGGACTCCAGATGAAGGAGGGCCGGCCATGAATGAAGAGATGAGAGCCACGGCAAGCGATGGGCGGCCCGCGGAATCCGGGCGCGAGGAAGACGAAATCACGCATCCGATCCGCACCATCTGTTCCCGGGCGGGAGATCTCCGGAACACGCGGGCGCAGTTGCTGAAGAAGAAAGGGGACTCGGCGCCGCGGACTCCCGACTGGACCGAAATCGGCGACCCGGCCGCATAGCCTCTTTTCCTTCCGGGCTTCCCCTCTCCCCGAGGAAAAGGTCGGGGGTGGGGGAAACGCAAGCCACCACGTCCGCTTTCGGATCAGCAACGAATCTCCCGTTGTAGCCTTGTCCCGTGAGACTTCTCCCGCTGCGACGGACCCGGATTGTGTGTTTGCTCCTCGCCGCGGTCCCGGTTTTCGCGCAACCGAAGACGAGAGTCGAGCGGCCCGGGTTCGAGCGCGGCGCCACCCTGCTGCCGAACGGCTGGAGGATCGCTCCGGCCGGGCGGCACATGAACGTGGGCGACCTGCCCTTGGCGATGGTCGAGTCTTCCGACGGGCGGTATCTCGTCGTGACCGACAACGGCTACGTCAAGCCCGCGCTCGTCGTCGTGGACTTGAAGAACTTCCTCGTCAGGTCGAGGAGCTTCGTCGAGAACGCGTGGCTCGGCCTGGCCTGGAGCGCCGACGGGACGAAGCTCTACTCCTCCGGGGCCGCCGCGAACACCGTCGAAGAGTTTCGTTTCGACCAGGGCCGGTTCGCCCCGGCCGGAGCGCCGATCGCGATCGCGGAGCCTCACAAGAAGAAGGAGACCTTCGTCGGAGGAATCGCCGTGAGCCCCGACGGCACGCGTCTCTACGCGGTCAACGTCCTCGGCCAGACGTTCTCGGCCGTGGATCTCGCCCGGCGGGCCGTCGTCCGGACCGTTGCGCTTTCCGCCGAGCCCTACACCTGCCTGCCCGGCCCGGACGGCCGAACGGTTTTCGTATCCCTGTGGGGAGGGGCGAGGGTCCTCGTCCTCGACGCGCAGTCGCTCGATTCGATCGGGGAGATCCCGGTCGGCGAGCACCCCAATGCGATGGTTCTGTCGCCCGACGGGCGCCGTCTCTTCGTCGCCTGCGCCAACACGAACGCGGTCTGGGTCGTGGACGTGCCTACGAGGACGGCGAAGGAGCAGATCGCGATCGCCCTCTCTCCGGGCGCGCCGCCGGGCTCGACGCCCAACGGGCTCGGCCTCTCGCCGGACGGGCAGACTCTTCTCGTGGCCAACGCGGACAACAACACGATTGCGGTGGCGGACGTCTCCCGGCCGGGCGAGAGCCGTGTCGCCGGCTTCATCCCGACGGGCTGGTATCCCACCGCCGCAGCCTTCAGCCGGGACGGCAAGCGGATTTTCGTGCTCTCGGGCAAGGGATTGGCCTCCTCGTCCAATGTGCGAGGCCCGCAGCCTTCGATCGCGGCGGCCGAAGGGCAATTCATCGGAGCGCTCCTGCAGGGAACGCTTTCGGTCCTGCCTGCTCCCGATCGGCAGACTCTTGCGCGCTACACCAGGACGGTGCGCGCGCTGACACCCTACAGCGATGCGACGAGGCTTTCTCCGGCGCGGGCCCCGAAGGATTCGCCGATCCCGCGCCGCGTGGGCGGGGCCTCTCCGATCAAGCACGTCTTCTACATCATTCGAGAGAACCGCACGTACGACCAGATCTTCGGAGACATGCCCGAGGGCAACGGAGATCCCAACCTCTGTCTCTTCGGCGAAGAGGTCACGCCCAACGCCCATGCGCTCGCCCGCGAGTTCGTGCTGCTCGACAACTTCTACGTCAACGCGGAGGTCAGCTACGACGGCCACGCCTACTCGACCGGCGCCTACGCGACCGATGCCGTCGAGAAGATCTGGCCGATGAACTACGGGGATCGGGGGGGCCGGTACCTCTCCGAAGGCGGCGGCGAGATGCGCAATGCCTACGGCAATCTCGACGCGCCCGCGGACGGCTATATCTGGGATGCCTGCCGGCGGGCCGGTGTCTCCGTGAGGAGCTACGGCGAGTTCGTCGATGCGCCCAAGAAGGAAAGCTCGCCGACCGAGCCTTCGCGCGATGAAGAACCGGTCTCCGGTCCTTTCGAGGCCAGCGTCCCCGGCTTGAAGGGGGCGATCAACCCCGACTATCCCCCCTTCGACCTGAAGATCCCCGACGGCCGCCGCGTGGACGTGTGGCTGAAGGAGTTCCTGGAGTTCGAAAAGAACGGCAAGCTTCCGGCTCTCTCGATCCTGCGCCTGGGAGGCGACCACACTTCGTACATCAAGGCCGGCTACCCGACGCCGCGCGCGATGATCGCCGAGAATGACCAGGCCCTCGGGAGAGTCGTTGAGGCGATCTCGACCAGCCAATACTGGAAGGACTCTGCAGTCTTCGTCCTCGAGGACGACGCGCAGAACGGCCCCGATCACGTGGACGCCCACCGTTCGGTCGCGCTGGTCGCGAGCCCCTACGTCCGCCGCCGCGCCGTGGACTCGTCCCTCTACACGACCTGCGGGATGCTGCGCACGATCGAGCTCATCCTTGGCCTGCCGCCCATGAGCCAGTGCGACGCGGCCGCCGCGCCGATGTACGGCGCATTCCGGTCGCAGCCGGATCCGACGTCCTATCGGCTCCGCGAGGCGCGCGTCTCGACCGACGAAATGAACGACCCGGCGGCCCCGGCGGCGGAGGCCTCAGCCCTTCTGAACCTCGATGAGGCCGACCGCGTGCCGGACATCGCGGGCAACGAGATCCTCTGGAAGGCCGTCCGCGGCGAGGATTGTCCGATGCCGCCCCCCGTGCGCGCCGCCTTCATCCGCCCGCTCGCCCAGCGCGACGACGATTAGTCGGAGAGCTTCGGGGAAGCTCTTGCGTCTAGGACGCCTTTTCGTAGGGAGCGACCTGGTCGGCGATGACTTTCTTGTCGCCCACGACGACGATCGTGGCTTTGTCGGGCTGGATGTACTTGGCGGCCATCTGCTGGATCTGGGCCGGGGTCACCGCGTAGACGCGGGAGACAAACGTGTTCAAGTAGTCGTCCGGAAGGCCGTGCAGGTCCACGAACGCGAGCTGGCCGAGGATGCCGGCGCGTGAGGAGTTCTGCAGCACGAAAGTTCCAGCGAGGTAATTCTGGATGCCCTTCAACTCCTTTTCGGTCGGCGGCTCGGTCTGGAGCTTCTTGATCTCGGCGAGGATCTCCTTCAAGGAAGCGCCCGTGTCCTTGGTCGTCACGTCCGCGGTCTCGACCCAGTAGGCGTCCCGATAACGCGTGGAGACCTGGGAGGCGGGAGAATAAGTGTAGCCCTTCTGCTCGCGGATGTTCGACGTGATGCGCGAGCCGAAGGACCCTCCAAGGAGCGCGTTCATCACGGCCTGGGGGATCCAATCGGGGCTCGAAGGATCGGTCACGGGCATGCCGACATAGATCGTGGATTGAACGGCGCCCGGCCGGTCCACCATCTCGAGCCGGTGCTCCTGCTTCGGCTTCGGGACGTTGACCGCTGGCTCGGGCCCGCGCTTCCAGGAGCCGAAGGCCTTGCGGATGGCGTTCTCCATCGCCGCGGCGTCGAACTTGCCGGCCACGTAGACGTGCGAGCGCGCGGCGCCGAAGTTGGCGTCGTAGAAGGAGCGGACCTGTTCGATCGTGAAGCCCTTCAACATCTCCTCAGTCGGGAAGAGCCGGCCGTAGGGGTGATCGGGATAGAGCAGGGCGCGGAACTTCTCGGCCGCCATCTGCTGAGGCTGGCTCTTCGCGATCGCGAGCCGGCGGGCGCGGTCGCCTTTCAGGCGCGCGAGCTCGGACTCCGGGAACTTCGGGTGTAGGGCGACGTCGGAGATCAACGCGGCCATCTGCGGTCCGAACTCGGAGAGCACGTCGCTGCTGATGTCGGTGCGGTCCTCGCCCACGTTGACGTCGAGCGAGCCTCCCATGCGCGCGGCGGACTCGGCGATCTCGGCGGCGCTCTTCGATTCGGTCCCCTGCGAAAGCAGGTCTCCCATCAGGTCCGCCAGCCACACCTCTCTGGCCTTCTCGTCGATGTTGCCTGAGCGCACGGCCAGGCGCACGGTGACCTTCGGGAGAGTTCCATACTCGACGAGCGTCACGGCGAGCTCGTTCTCGAGCTTGAACTTGCGGGGCGCGGGGACGGAGAAGCCCTTGGGTTTGCCTGGCTCCGGCGGCGCCTGTTTCTGCGCGAGAAGCGGGGCCGAAACCGCCAGGGCCAGAAACGCCAGGATCGCTTTGTACTTCATTTTCGAATTCTCCTCACGACCCGCTCTTGGACTCGGGCTTGGCCTCCGTCTTGGGCTCCGCCTTCGCCTCGATCGTCAGGACCGTGCGGTTGGTGGGCCGCAGGTATTCCTTCGCGGTCTTCAGGATCAAGTCCGGCGTCACCTTGCGAAACTCTCCTTCGATGCGGTTGATCTTCTCCGGTTCGTCGTCGAACAGAGCGTAGGAGCAGAGCAGGTCCGCCTTTCCGAAGCCGAACAGGCCGTCGATCTGGTCGTAGAGGCCCGACCGCGTCTTGACCATCGCGCGCGCGAGCGTCTCCTTGTCCACCGGCGCCGAGCGGACCTTCTCGATCTCCTCGTCCACGACCTTCATGATCTGGTCGGCGGACTTGTCCTTGTCGTGGAAGAGCGAGACCGTGAAGAGAACCGGCCCCTTGATGTCGAACATGTTGCCGAGCTCGTTGATCCCGCCGCTGACACCCCCCGTCAGGCCGTTCTTCTGGACGAGGGCCTGATAGAGGAGGCTGTCCTTGCCCTCGACGAGGATCTCCTCGAGGACACCCATCGCGTAGTACTCGGGCGTGTCGCGCGGCGGCATGTGGTACGAGAAGGCGAGGGCCGGCCGAGTCGCGAGAGGATCGGCCTTGGTGGCGCGCTTCTCCTTCTCCTGCCGCGGCTCGGAGATGTCCGGCGTCGGCGGGAGCTTGGTCGCGGGGATGTCGCCGAAATACTTCTGGATCCAGGCCAGAGTCTGCTTGGGGTCGATATCGCCGGTGACGGCCATCGCCGCGTTGTTGGGCGCGTAGTAGGTCTTGAAGAATTTCTGGACGTCCTCTAGAGTCGCGGCCTCTATATCTTTCAGATCGCCATAGAAGTTGTGCGCGTTGTACCAGTTGGAGTTGGCGTACTGAGGCATGTCGAGCCAAGGGAAGCCGCCGTAAGGGCGGTTCAGGACGTTGACCCTGACTTCGGAGGTGACGACTCCCTGCTGGTTGGTCAGGTTGTCCTGGTTGATCGCGAGCCCCTTCATCCGGTCGGCTTCCGCCCAGAGCGCCATCTCCAGCGTGTGGGAGGGAACGATCTCGAAATAGTTTGTGAAGTCGAAGCGCGTCGAGCCGTTCAGGATCCCGCCGTTGGACTGCACGAGCTTGATGAACTCCATCTTCCCGAGGTTCTGGGAACCCTGGAACATCATGTGCTCGAAGAGATGCGCGAAGCCGGTCCGATCCTTGGGCTCGATGCGGAAGCCGATGCCGTAGTAGACGGCCACGACCGCCTTGGGCGAGGTGTGGTCCGGCGACAGGACGACCTTCAGCCCATTGCCGAGCTTGTGGTATTCGACCGGGACGTGAATCCCGCCGGCCGCCGGCGCGGCGTGGGCCGCCGGCCTGGTCTTGCCGGCCGGCGACTTGGGCTTCTCCGCGCTCTTCGTCTGGGCCGACAGGATCCCGCAGACCCCCACTCCCACCGCAAGGGCGACCAGCCAGTTTCTCCCCTTGAGGACAGTCCTCATGCGAGCCTCCCTTCGAAGCATTCCAAGTCTACGTCCGCCTCTTCGTAAAGTTTCCTCCGGCTCCGTCCGCCACTGATATCTTTTTGGGCGCTTTTTCAAAGTTCTTTCCGCTCCGGAGGACCACGATGAAACTTCGCTCCTTGCTTCTTGTCCTGCTTCTGGCGTCCGGCGGGCCCCTGCTCGCCGATCCCGACATCCACGACACGCGGCTCCTCTCCGAGCCCGCGGTCAGCGCGACGCAGATCGCCTTCATCTACGCCGGCGACCTCTGGACCTGCGATCTGGACGGCAAGAATGTACGGAGGCTGACCTCCGACGTCGGACCCGAGTCGCGGCCGGCCTTCTCGCCCGACGGGAAATGGATCGCCTTCTCGGCGCAGTACGAAGGCAACACCGACGTCTACGTCGTCGCCTCCGAAGGGGGAGTCCCGCGGCGTCTGACCTGGCATCCCGGCCCCGACGAGGTCCAGGGATTTACCGCCGACGGCAAGTCCATCCTCTTCACCTCGCCGCGCGCCGTCCACACCGGCCGTTACACGCAGCTCTATACCGTTCCGGTGGAAGGCGGCCCCGAACAGCGACTTCCCGTCCCGCACGCCGACAGCGCGGTCTACTCGCCCGACGGCAAACAGATCGCCTACAACCCGCTCTCGCCGCGGTTCCTCCAGTGGAAGCGCTACCGCGGCGGCGCGGTCTCGCAGATCTATCTCTACGACGTTGCGACCCACGCCGTCGAGAAGGTCGCGCAGCCGGCCGGGCGCGCCAACGACGCCGATCCGGCGTGGATGGGGGACATCGTTTACTTCCGATCCGACCGCGAAGGTGAGTTGAACCTCTACTCGTACGACACGAAGTCGAAGGCAATCCGCCGCTTGACCGACCATGCCGATTTTCCGGTCCTTCACGCCTCGGCCGGCGGGGGTCACGTCGTGTACGAGCAGGCCGGGTACCTCCATCTCTTTGACCCCGCGACAGGGAAGGCCCGAAGGTTGACCATCGGCGTTGCCGCCGACCTTCCCGAGACGCGGCCACGGTTCGTGAAGGAAACGAAGGATCGCAAGTACATCCGTAGCGCCGCCCTTTCGCCGACTGGCGTGCGTGTG